>JBBQKF010000005.1:0-68144 GCA_038326615.1 Saccharofermentanales bacterium
TATGGTCTGCCCTTTGTTAGAAAAGAGGAATCTCCATGCAATACGAAATGCAAGTCTCATTTTGCGCCCTCCTTCTTTGTCATAACACTCTCAGAAGTTTCCGTCTCCTCAAGTTCGGCGGCATTCTCTGTGTCAACTTTATTTTCCGGATAATCAAAACTAATGTCATCCTTTTTGCTTTCTATATTTTCCTCATTATAAGAATTGTCGATATTCATATTGTCATCTTTATTTTCTTCACTATCTTCACTATCTTCACAATCTTCACTATCGCTATTTTCTTCACTATCTTCACTATCTTCACTATCTTCACTATCTTCACTATCGCTATTTTCTTCACTGTCTTTATTATCTTCACTGTTGCTATTTTCTTTACTAACTTCGCTCTCTTCATTGTTTTTACTATATTCGTTATCTTTACTCTCTTCAATGTACATGCTGTCATCAATTGCTATTTCCCTTGCCTTTTCTCCGCTTTCGTTAAGCATCTCTAAATCTTCCATCGTGCGCAAAAAATAGTCAGGTGTAACTTTAATATCAATATTAGGAGTATTCATGATGGCATATCCACCAACTGCAATTTTAAATGTATAAGCGCCAGAAACGTTTGCATGAATATAATCAATTGTTTTTTGTAATCTAGTCAGATGAAAATAATTCGAAATACTTATTGCTACTATGTTGGGTCTGAAATATTCCATAGCCTTAACAATCTGATCCTTTGATGTATTTGCTCCGATAAAGACAACTTCAAAACCTATCAACGTTAGAAAATCCGCACTCATTCGTGCTCCAATATCATGCTGTTCTTCATCCAAGCAGCAGATAATTACACGTTTTCTTGCTTTTTCTCCATACTTACCGATTATTTCGTTCTTCTTTGCAAGAACATATGGATAGCAGATTTCAACCATCGTCCTGATAATAGAGCTACGTGAGTGTTCTTCCCATATGTCGATAACCTGCGGGTGCTCATTGCTTGCAATTTGTGTCAGGCATGGCGAAAAGACTTCCGTGTAAAGATCTGTAATCTCAATTCGTTTCTTTTCCATCGCGTCTATGACCCATGCAGCACAGCGCTCCTTGTCAAACTGATCCATCGGAGTTTTAAATTCTTCGTAAAGAGAATTCATTATTTTACACCAGTATGAAATAGTTGATGCCTAAATCATACGCTCCTTTCACCTTATAGTTTTATTAAAATACAAACGAAAGATAACTTTCTACATGTCATCATTATACTATATTTTGCAGTATTTTTCTTTCCCTATTTCATAAAGGTCGTTTCCTAATGAATCTGTAAGTACTATTACTGGAAAATTTTCAACATAAATTCTGCGAATTGCTTCCGTTCCTAGTTCTAGGAAAGCTACCACCTCGGCTTTCTTAATACACTGCGATATTAATGCACCTGCACCACCAGTAGCTCCAAGATATATACCTTTAGTTTCAATAATTGTTTCTGTTACTTCCTTAGTTCTTTTGCCTTTACCAATCATTCCAACAAGACCGTTTTTAAGTAATAATGGCGCATATCTGTCCATTCTTCCACTTGTTGTAGGGCCAGCAGACCCGATTATTTCACCTGGTCTTGCAGGACACGGTCCTGCATAATAGATAGTTTCACCCTCTAGTTCAATTGGAAGTTTCTCTCCATTTTTTATCATTGAAACAAGCTTTTTGTGGGCAGCATCACGCGCCGTATAAAGCGGTCCGCTCAAAAACAATATATCGCCGGCCTTAAGTTTACTTATTTCTTTTTTGTCTAGCGGTAATGACAGCTTCTTTCTTTCTATATCGTTCATTATATCCTCCGGTTTATTAAATTTTACAATACGCCTTCTGCATGTCTGGTTGCGTGGCATCCCATGTTTATGACAACAGGCAACCCTGCAATATGGGTTGGATAAACATTTATGTTTACGGCAAGCGCAGTTGCTCTGCCGCCGGTTCCTGCAGGACCGATTCCAAGATTATTAATTTTCATAAGCATTTCTTTCTCAAGGTCTGCAATATGAGGTAAGTTGCTGTTTTCGGAAATATTGCGGAGTAACGCTTTTTTTGCTATTAACGCAGCTTTTTCGATTGTGCCCCCGATACCCACACCTAAAACAATTGGAGGGCATGGGTTAGGCCCGGCATTAATAACTGTTTCGATTATAAAATTTTTAACTGCCTCTATTCCATCAGAAGGGGTGAACATTTTCATTGAACTCATGTTTTCACTACCAAAACCTTTAGGAGAAACAGTGAAATGAATGCTGTCACCGTCCACAATCTCTGTATGTATAATAGCAGGGGTGTTGTCTTTAGTATTAACTCTCAAAAAAGGATCATTAACAACCGACGCTCTTAGAAACCCTTCTGTATAACCTTTTGCAACACCTATATTGATGGCCTCTTCGAAAGACCCTCCGTTGATATGAACATCCTGTCCGATTTTTGCAAAAACCACAGCCATTCCAGTGTCCTGACAAGCCGGAATTTGCTTTTCTCTTGCAAGTTTAATATTCTCAATCAAATCAGAAAGAACTGCTTTACCCTCATTTGACTCTTCTACATTATATGCATTTTGCATTGCAGTTTTAATATCGTCTCCAATATAGATATTTGCATTGATACAAAGCTGCGCGATAAGATTTGTTATTGATTCACAGGAAATCTCTCTCATTATTAAATCCGTCCTTCATATTTCTTTAATTTAACTTTTTCTACCTTAATTTCATTTTCAGTCATTCATATAATATACTTATAAAACTTAGTAGTCTCATATCCAGTCATTAATATTATATTCTAGAAACTTAGCAGATCCACATCCGATTATTAATATATTATATTCTAGAAACTTTGTAGTCCCACATCTAATCATTAATATTGTTGATTCACAAAACTTTGCTGCCACAATAAAATTTATTGCGTAAATTTTGTAGCATATACTTCCTCAATAAGTCGCTGAAAACATTGTAGCATGAAAACTCCTTGCTCATTGTACAGAACTCCTTGAAATATCATACAAATTTAAACTCGTTTTGTCTACAAATCGGCAAAATTATACATTTTAGGGACTTTTTTTCGATTACATATTGACAACCAACCTTGATTAGTATGATAATAAGCAAGGAAACCAACATTTATAGGGCTTTCGAGTTATATTATATCATGTGGACCTAGTTTTTTGTTTCAAGATTAGAATATTTTTAGTAGTATGTCAAATTGTTAACCCATTTTTTAGGTCAAATTAAATTAAGGAGGCATTGGAAAATGAACAAAACAGAACTTGTAACAGCAATCGCACAGGACACACAACTTAGCAAAAAGGATAGTGAAGCAGCTTTGAATGCAGTTATGGGGAATATTACATCCTCACTTGCAAAAGGTGATAAAGTTGTTTTAGTTGGATTCGGAACTTTCGAAGTTCGCAAAAGAGCCGCCCGCAAAGGACGCAATCCAGCATCAGGAGTAGCAATCAAAATTGCAGCATCTAAAGCACCTGTGTTTAAAGCAGGAAAAGGACTAAAAGAAAAAGTCAATAAATAAGTCAATATTTTTTCCAGATTTTAAAATCAGAGACTCTTTGCAACTGCCTAATTATGAGTGGCAATTGACGGGTCTCTTTTTTAATATTTAACTTCTCTTTTGAACATATTTATTCTTGATTAAGGTAGGAAAATCTATCATAATCTATATTCATTGGATACGTCTTGCGATGAACAACAACAGATTTCTCCATTGATTTACGAAAGTTTGCTTCATTATTAATATTATTAATATTGTTTATACTATTTACATCAATTTCTCCAGCAATATAATTCTTTTGTGAATCATTATAATGTCCTGTATAATCTGATATGTTATTGACATTATCAATTTGATTATTCGAAGAAAGTTCGCAGCTTTCTAGATTACTTGCAATGTTAGTTGCGTACTCAAGTAAATTGCATATGTAGGATTTCGGGCTTGCTTTATCAATTTTGCTTACTGTTTTACGAATTGCATATCTTATATCTCGTTCGATTTGAAAAGTTGTACATTTATATAGTTCACAAATACCTGGGTAAATTGTCTTTGATATCGGGCTTAGCAATGAATCATCTTCTATTATTCGATGAAGAATAAATTTAATGTAACGGTATCCTTTAAGCTGTTTCGGAATTCCACTTTCGAAGAGAGTTTCTTCAATGGCCCTGGAAAAATACGGCCTGAGTTGTTCATACTTTTCTTTATTATTCCTTACAATCCTTTTAGTTACCGAGTCGATATTTCTAGTAAGAGTAGGCACTCCACTCCTGCCATCAAGTAGATAATGCTCTCTACCCATCGAATCTGAAAATGAAATGTGTCCGTTTCTCTTCATAATTGAAGAGACTTTATCAATTAATTCACGGTCAGACGACGCAAAATAAAAACCTATGTCCTGAGCTGCAAAATAGTGATTTCTCCATTTTTCCACTTACCTTTTCCTCCTCGTTCTAAATCCTTACATTCTCCTATATCCATTAATTATATATCCATTAATTATGTATCCATTAACTATATATCCATTAACTATATATCCATTATTTCGTATTACATTTATTTTCGTTTTATTTGTTGATTAATGCAATATCATATATCATAATTTTGAAATTTTTCACAAAAAAGCCCCCCATTCTTACGAACAGGAGGCTTCTTATAATGTTAATATTTAAGCGGCAGTTACAAATTCCAAAGAGAATATTATCTTTTTGAGAATTGTGATGCTTTACGTGCTTTCTTGAGACCGTACTTTTTTCTTTCCTTCATGCGGGAATCTCTTGTTAGGAATCCTGCTTTCTTTAGGATTGCTTTGTTTGCATCGAAATCAGCCTTAACGAGAGCTCTCGATAATCCGTGGCGAATTGCTCCTGCCTGTCCGGATAGTCCACCGCCGATTGCTTTACAGATAATGTCATATGTTGTTTCATTTCCTGTTGCAACAAGTGGTTGTTTAACTATCAGTTTAAGTGTATCAAGGCCAAAATATTGATCTATATCCTTGCCATTGATTGTTATTGTTCCTTTACCAGGGAAAATACGTACGCATGCAACTGCTTTCTTGCGACGGCCTGTTCCGTAGAAAAATACTGCTTTATTTGCTTTTACTTTTGTAGCCATTTAGGTGTTTCTCCCTTCATTAAATATTTAAATCAAGAACTACAGGCTGTTGTGCTGCTTGTTCATGGTTAGGTCCTGCGTATACAAATAACTTCTTATAAAGTGCTCTTCCGAGTGCATTCTTAGGGAGCATTCCCTTTACTGCAAGTTCGATAACCTTCTCAGGTTTGTTAGCAACCATATCCTTGTACTTAATTTCTTTGAGACCACCGGGATAGCCTGTGTGGTAACGATAGAGTTTCTGATCAAGTTTGTTTCCTGTTAGTTTAATCTTAGATGCGTTGATTACGATTACAAAATCACCAGCATCCATGAAAGGTGTGAATTCTGGCTTGTTCTTTCCTCTTAAGATCGATGCAACTTCACTTGCTAATCTTCCGAGAACTTTGCCTTCTGCATCCACAACATACCACTTTCTGGAAATTTCTGCGGGCTTTGCGACATATGTTTTCATAGCTTGTTTTACCTCCAATTTGTATTTGCTTATATTGAACAAAGAATAAAATAATAATTCAATTTCAAATGCTTGTATATATTATCTTGCATTGGCATTTTTGTCAAGCACTAAATTTAAATTAGAGCACTAATTCGCGATTATTCTCTGTTTTTCTCTTGTTTTCTAAAATTTCAGCGTTTGTCTATCTTTATTTTACTTACCATTAGATAAGATAATAGCAATGAAAGAATTGCGGTTATAATCGTATAAATAAGAT
The DNA here is from genome assembly GCA_038326615.1 of Saccharofermentanales bacterium. GTDB lineage: Bacteria > Bacillota > Clostridia > Saccharofermentanales > UBA5734 > JBBQKF01. The sequence goes on from JBBQKF010000005.1 coordinate 5,847, forward strand.
TATAACGCCCTTTGGTTATTGCAAATGAGTTTATTAAATTCATAAGCGACATTGTAGCTCCTGCAATCGTAATCGGGATACCCATGAAAACATTGTCAAATTCCATTGAATTAAAACGGGCAAGTCTGAAAGCACCCGCTAATGGATAAATTACACATATTATCATGCCAACTGTTCCTAATGAAAAAAGGCCCATTTTCCATGCTATGACTATTGGGGCTATACCAAACGATACGAGGTCGGATAGAGAATCCAACTGTTTCCCAAGTTCTGAAACTGCATTTAAGCGTCTTGCCACCTGCCCGTCAAATCTATCAACTAAGGCCGCAAACATAACCAGAAACGAGGCTCTTACTAGCAAATCATTTTGCGGTGTTGAATCTATAACAAGCAATATTGCAATCATTCCAAGGGATAAATTTGACAACGTAATTATGTTTGGCCATATCGATCTTGAATATTTCATTGCATTTCTCTTTCTGCGATAACTGTGATTCCACCTCTGACAACATCACCTTGTAAGACACATATTTTAGTTCCCAAGGGCATAACTACCTCAGTGCATGACCCAAATCTTATTAGCCCGAATCTCTCACCGCGTTTAAGTAAATCGCCTTCTTTTACCCACCACACAATTCTACGTGCAACAAACCCAGTAATTTGATGGACAAGGAATTTATACCCATCGGATGTTTGAATCCCAATAGTATTTCTTTCGTTTATATCAGAAGCATGGCTTTTGAATGCAGGAAGCATCTGTCCTTCACGATATTGATGGTAAATAACTGTTCCATCTACAGGGCATCTGTTAATATGAACATTGAAAAGAGATAAGAAAATTGATACTTTGATCGCTTTTCCACCTATAAAGTCCAAATCTTCAATTTCTGTAATACTTAGCACTTTCCCATCAGCTGGAGAAATTAAAGCGTTTTTGGCCGCATTACTAATTCGCACAGGATTACGAAAGAAGAGCAGTATAAAGGCGCCTGTTAGTGCTAAAATGACAGATATTGAGCACAACAATACCCTTAAAACAATTAATTGTGAAAAAATGACAGACAATGCACCGAAAACAATTGATACTATTAACAAGGAAATACAATATACTAATCCATCTTTTACTACTGGAAAATCTTTAACTTTTTCTTTGCGATACATTTTATCTGCCTCGTTTTCAATTTATAGATTTTTACATACTGAATTATAACGTTTTTTGCAAATATTGCAATGGAACAATGTTTAATTGTTTCAAAGTCGCCTTCATTTTGTTATAATATATAAAGATGTGATTATTTTTTATACAAAATAAAGAAAATATTTTAATTTAGCAGGAGCAAAACATGACTGATGAACTTATTTTAGATATGCTTTCTGGATCTACAGATTTCATATCTGGTGAACGGATGTGTGAATCACTCAAAATTTCACGGACTGCAGTGTGGAAAGCAATCAACAAGCTCAAATCAAAAGGGTATCAGATTGACTCTGTGCCACACCGAGGATATAGACTAGTTTCGTCTGCGGATATTCTTAGCAGAAGTGAACTTAATACACTTTGCAACACTAAAATGATTGGAAAACAAATAGTTTATTTTGACTCCTGTGGTTCAACAAACGACGAAGCGCGTTTTGGCGACGCAAAAGGCGACGCTGAAGGAACAGTTTATATAACAGACTTTCAATCAAAAGGCCGCGGAAGACTTGGCAGAGGCTGGCATGAGCAGGAGAAAAAAGGTATTGCCATGTCGATTCTGCTTCATCCTATGATTTCTCCATCTCAGATTATGCCTGTTTCACTGATTTGCGGACTTAGTATTTGTAAAGCACTCAAGGAAATAACGGGTTTAAATTGTAATGTAAAATGGCCAAATGATGTTGTAATAAATGCTAAGAAGATTGCAGGTGTGCTTATTGAAATGTCAACATCAGGCGAGATAGTTCAGTATATAATTCCTGGAATGGGGGTTAATTGCAATAATTCAATTTTCCCAGAGGATATTAAGGATATTGCAACTTCGGTTTTTCTAGAAACAGGTAAATCCGTTTCGAGGAAGGCGCTTGTCTGTGGGATTCTTGAAAATTTCGAAAAATATTATTTTGGGTGGATTGAAGAAACGCAAGAGACTACTGACCATGCAATTGATGAGAATCAAATCCCTTCATATCTGAAAGAGTACAAATCGCTTTGCATAAATCTAGGCAATGAAGTTATTGTTCATCAGCGTGATATGACATTTTACGGCATTACTAAAGATATAACACAAGAAGGCGAGCTAGTCATTTTGCTAGCGAATGGAGAAGAAAAAATAATTTTATCAGGCGAAGTTTCTGTTCGGGGTATTTATGGTTATGTTTGAACTCAATATTAGTTACAAACAAATAATTACAAGGAGGGTTTTATGGAAAATAATATACATTCAGAAATGAATTTCGGGTTTGTCAGGGTGGCTACAGCTTCTACAGTTCTTAAGGTTGCTAATCCATTTTTTAACTCCGATGAGATAAAAAAAGTTATAATGCAGGCAAGTGAGAAACACGTTCAAATCATTGTATTCCCCGAGCTTTGTATAACTGGATATACTTGCCAGGATTTGTTTTTTCAGCACACGCTGCGAAAGGACGCATTAGTTGCTTTACATAAGTTAATCGAAGATACTAGCTCTTTAAATCTTGTTTGTATTGTGGGAATCCCATTTTGCTTTAAAGATGAGCTTTTTAACTGCGCGGTGCTCTTTTATAAAGGCAAAATTTATGGCGTTGTTCCTAAGACATTTTTGCCAAATACTAAAGAATTTTATGAGAAGCGGTGGTTTACTGTAAGAAATGATGCATATTCAGAGTTTGTTACAATCTTAGGGCAGGAAGTTCCTTTTGGCAAAGTGATTTTTGATATGGAGGAAATTGGTGTAACATTAGGAATCGAAATATGTGAAGATTTGTGGTCTCCTCTTCCGCCAAGTTCAAATATGGTATTAGAAGGAGCAAATATTATTGCAAATCTTTCTGCCAGCAATGAACTCGTCTCAAAAGCTTCCTATCGCCATAGTCTTATTGAACAGCAAAGCGCCCGCGGAATATGTGGATACATTTATTCAAGCGCCGGTGTTCATGAATCGACAACTGATCTGGTTTTTTCAGGAGATTGTTCTATTGCAGAAAATGGTGTTTCGCTATCCCAAAGTGAGCGTTTTGCTCGTGAAAACCATTTCACAATATCCGATATTGACATTGAGAAGATTTCTTTCGAGCGTCATAGCAGTTCAAGCTTTGCTGATGCATGTCTTATCAATCGCAAATCATGTGGATATGATATTGTTAAAATTCCGGCAACCCCTAAATTTCTTGCAGTCCGCGACTTGCTTTTCCGCAGATGCGATCCGCATCCTTTTGTTCCGTCAAATTTAGCTAAACGTGAAGAAAGATGCAGCGAGATTTTTCAGATACAGACTGCCGGACTCGCAAAACGACTAGAACACACTGGTGTCAAAACAGTTTATATAGGAATTTCCGGTGGACTTGATTCAACTCTTGCTCTATTGATAGCGCATAAGACATTTGAATTGCTTGGTCTTCCTTCAAAAGACATTGTAGGTGTTACAATGCCAGGTTTTGGAACCACTGACCTCACATATGAAAACGCAATGACCTTAATGAAACAACTACAGGTAACTATTAGGGAAATTGATATAAAAGACAGTTGTCTTACTCATTTTAAAGATATATCTCATGATCCTTCAATTCTCGATGTTACATACGAGAACGTGCAGGCAAGAGAACGCACACAAATTCTTATGGACCTTGCAAACAAACATATCGGTATTGTAATCGGAACCGGCGATTTGAGCGAACTTGCATTGGGATGGTGTACATATAACGGAGATCAGATGAGTATGTATGGGGTAAATTCTTCAATTCCAAAAACACTTATAAAGTATCTTATTGAATGGATCAGCCAGACTCAGGAAAATAAGTTAGTAAGAGATGTGCTTAAGCGAATTCTTGATACGCCTATAAGCCCTGAGTTGCTCCCTCCTGACAAAGATGGAAACATTGCACAGAAGACAGAAAACACAATCGGCCCTTATGAGTTGCATGATTTTTTCCTTTATCATTTCTTACGCGAGGGAATTTCACCGGATAAGCTTCTCTTCCTTTGCGGTGTCGCATTCAAAGATAAATATGATGAAGTTACTATAAAGAAATGGCTGAAAGTATTTTATAAGAGGTTTTTCTCTCAGCAGTTCAAGCGTTCCTGTATGCCAGACGGTCCCAAAGTAGGATCGGTTTCTTTGTCCCCTCGTGGTGACTGGAGAATGCCATCTGACGCGGATGTGACCTCTTGGTTGTCGAAACTTGAAGCTGAGGGACCGGCTATATTGTAACATCTGTTACAATTGTTTTATTAATATTATTAAGGTTTATTAAGGTTTTTGAATGTTAATTGCAATTTATCTAATTTTTATTTAAAAACGATTTTTTACCTCCGATATTAGTAAAAGTAAAAAACACACAAACGATTGCCGCAATAACTATACCTCCCACAATGTCGGGTGTATAGTGCTGTTTGGTATAAACCGTCGAAAGCGATATCATAACAAAACAAAATATATTCAATAGGTCAAACCACAAGCCAATTCGTCTGAAAAGCAAAAGGTACCAGCAACATATAAATGAATAAAAGACATGCATGCTTGGGAAACAATTGAAAGGCTGATCAATTGCATAAATATTTCTGATCATGTTCGTAAGCAAATCATTTCCAGGCAAAGTTTCCCGAGGAACATATGTTGGAAATCCAACATAAATTATAAAACTAAAAAAAACACTCACAACCATCGTAAAAATTAATTTATAGAAGAAAGCACTTTTTTTCTGGATAAACAATGAAATTACTGTAAATGCTATATAGATATACCAGAAGTAATATGCTATAACAAAAAATCTGTTAAATTCAATGCTATTATCAATAGGAAATTTAAAAATCAAAGGTTTGGTATCGACGAATCTGGCAGCATTAAAATTATTTGCGAGATAATATAAACATCCTGCAATCAAGAGCAGAGAGATTGTTGCAGCTTTTACGAAAAATTCTTTTCGCCAGATTTTATCATTAAAAAACCAGTAGTCCCAGTTCCCTTGTTTAAATTCATTTTTTTCTTCACTCGCCATAATATCAAAGACCCTTCTGATTATTATTTCTTATAAACAATTAAGACAATTGCTAACAGAAATTATAGCATAGCAAGATTTTTTGTAAATAGAGTAAATTAAAATAAATCTGAATTTATTCAGCATTTATTCAGCATTTATTCAGATTTAGCCTAACCAAAGAATACAATTTCTTTGAAATTTCGAAAAATGGTTCGGATGTCAAAAGTTAACCGGATAGCTGCATGTTAAAAAAGTTGATGAAATCACCAAATATTGGCCATTACAAACAATCTGGCATTTGAAATCTTCTTAAGTCATCGTCGAGCAAAATCTGACTAATCACAATAAATAAAAAGCATGCTTTTGATACCCGAACCAAAAATACTTTATTTGAAATATGCTCTGATGTTTGTTATAGTTATTTATAAGATATTAACCAAAAAATAAATTGTACTTGAGCTAACGGAGGCATTTATGGCAATTGCGAAAAGGAAGATCAATCATGCTACCAGAGTGCGTGAAAAAGGATCTATAGCGGCGTTTTTTCCTTATCTTTCAAGAACACGGACGGAATCTGTAATTTATTTTTCGCGTCAGTTAGATGTAACTAATGCCATAGAATTTCTTAACACAAAGAAGCGCGGAGGCAAGACTATCTCACTTTTCATTCTAATATCTGCAGCTATTGCAAAAACTTTTGAACAACGGCCAATGCTCAACCGGTTTATTCTTGGTCGTCGCCTTTATCAACGGGAAGTTTTCGATATATCATACATAATTAAGAAAAACTTAACAGACCAAGGCGCCGAGATTTTAACCACAGTTCAAATTGATAAGGGGTCAACTCTTGATGATGTTGCATATATAATGAATGGCGACCAGAAAGCTATGAAAAGTGCCGAAGAGAATGGGCTTGATAGTCTTATGAATATTTTTGGCAATCTTCCACGCCCAATCATGCGTCTCCTATTTGCGATTGTCCGCTGGCTTGATTTTCATGGGAGGGTCCCATCATTTATCAGGAAGGAGCTTCCTTTTTATTGCTCAGTGTTTATATCAAATTTAGGAAGCATTGGAGTAGATGCACCTTTTCACCACTTATATGAACTTGGAACAACATCGTTTTTTCTTGCAATCGGAAGACCCGTTTTGCAGACAAAAGTTGATAAAGATGGTAATATTGTGGTTCGTAAAATTGTAAATCTTAATATTACAGTTGACGAACGCATATGCGATGGATACTATCTTGCACGTTCATTAGACCGTTTTCTAAAATTTATAGAACATCCAGAACTGATTTGATTATTTACACAAATACTCAGCTACCACATCCACAATATCCGCAATGACTTGTGCGGTGTCTAAATAAGTATCGCTTGAAAACCCATAAGGATCAGGAATTCCGTATTTATTTTTATTTATAGAATCATATAATTTTTGTCGGTTTTTGCTATCTTCTATTTCTTTCCAGTTAGCACTTGAAGGATTGTCTTTGAAAGGAGCATTTGAAGAATTCTCTTTATCATGTACACTTGAAGGATTATCTTTGAAAAGAGCATTTGAAGAATTCTCTTTATAATGTACACTTGAAGGATTGTCTTTGAAAGGAGCATTTGAATCTGATTTTTCAGAATTTACATTCATTTTTTTTGATTCATTTTCAAACTCTAAAGTTTTCTTACTATCATCTACTTCTGGCAATAAACCTTCAGATTTATCATGTTGGTATTCTTCTGATTTTAAATTAGTATTCTCGTCAAGAATCTTTTTCGCATACTCTGTCAAAGTGAAAATTTTATCTTTTGCCTGAGGAAATGCATTGTTAAGGATTACCTTTTGCGAATTTGTCATTGTTAGAGTAAGATCTGCTTGATTTATTAAGTCTAATGTTACTTTTTTAGAGCGGTGTTCAGATAAATCAATATCATAAATAGTTTTCATTGCATCAATAGATTCCACAGTTGCGAAATCTCCGTAAAAAGCACTCGTTCCTGCTGAATCAGCTGCAATATGTTGATTACAATCTTTTACCTTGTAATTGAAATATGCTTGTGCCATTGGACTTCTGCAAGTGTTTCCAGTACAAACAAATAAAACTTTCATTTCCAATCTCCTGATTAATTCTTTTTAACTTCAATGAATCAATCATTACCCTTTCCTTGTAAAAATTTCTTTAATAGGAAGATCCAATCCCAGCGGCTTTAAGCAGTCTATTCATATAAGCAACTCCGATTCCCTTTACTGGAATTGCCTCTGCGAGAATTAAGTTTACTCCCGCTTCATCCATCCTACGGAACGCGTCAAAAAGCCCTGAAGAAACTGCTTTTGCGCTTTGATTCTTACCATATGAAATTGCAAGAAGCAAATTAGTCTCATCAGTTTTTGATTTTTTTTTGTTTTGGCTGAGCTTCATTTGTGAACTTTTTTCGTCTTTGTTGAGCTTAACTTGCGAATTATTTTTACTTACATTGAACTTCACATTCATTGCACAACCAGAGTAACTTGGTGATAATTTATCTATCAAATCAAGTTTAAGTTCTTCATCTGACAAAATCTTTAAATGGCTATATGTCTCTTTAATTGTTTCGATTACTAATTGATTAGAATAAATGCCAATCGCATTAAACTTTCCAAAATTTTCAGCTATGAGCTTTTCAAATATTGCTACTTTTTTTTGCATATTTTCACCATCTACAATAATAACCTTCGCTTTTGGGGCATAATGTCGGTATTTCATACCCGGAGACATTGGTGTTCCAGGTGTGTTTTGATTAAGAGCCATCTCGTAGGACAAATTTTCTGATATATCTATACTTGTTCCAATTCCTTGCACATCGCCACATAAAGATTTTATCTGATCAGCTGTTATTGATCCAGGTCTCAAAATTACAGGGACCGTCCCAGTAACATCCACAACTGTTGATTCAACTCCAAAATCGCAATTCCCCCCATCAATTATAAAAGGTATTTTGCCTTTCAAATCATCATATACATGCTTAGCTCTTGTAGTACTAGGCCGACCTGAGACATTTGCAGAAGGCGCAGCGACGGGAATATTTGCCATCTCAAGGAATATATGAGCAATTATATGTGATGGAATTCTTATTGCAACAGTATTAAGCCCTGCCGTGACCTCAATCGGAACTATGTTTGATTTCTCAAACACAAGTGTTATTGGTCCTGGCATAAATGCATCAATCAATTTTTGAGCAAGTGGAGTGATTTTGGAAACTAAAGGCGCTATCTGTGACTTATTTGCTACATGAACAATAAGCGGGTTATCCGACGGGCGCCCCTTTGCTTCGAATATCTTTAAAACAGTAGCTCCATCCAAAGCATTAGCACCAAGCCCATAAACAGTTTCTGTCGGAAAGGCTACAAGCTCATTTTTTCGGATAGCAGTAACAGCTTCATTGAATGCTTGGGGAAAAGCAAAGGGAGGCAAATTTTCATTGCAACCATGATTTTCTATTACAAAATTCATATCAACTATAACAGTTTTCAAAATTTATTCCCTTTTCTTGCTCTATTAATATTTCATTACAAACCTATGTATCATTATGGTTATAATATTTAGATTTTATAAGGTACTAATCATACATTACAAATTTTAGATTTAACCAAGCAAATTGCCAGAATTCACTTCATTAATTTTCATTTCTAATTTAATATTTAATTTTTTCATATCAAATCTGCAAAACATAATACTAATCAGTTTAAACGATATATAATTTATTTTACTCCTCTGACTTTGCCTGTCCTAGAGTATTTGCGCGATCTGCTGCGATTAGCGCCTGAATTATTTCGGTCAAATCACCTTGCAGAATTTCGTCTATTTTGTAAAGAGTAAGACCAATTCGATGATCAGAGACACGTCCCTGGTGATAGTTATATGTTCTAATTCTTTCGCTGCGATCGCCGGTACCAACCTGGCTTTTACGGTCATCTGCAATTGCTCCGGATCTCTTTTGCTGTTCAAATTCATAAATTCTGGTTTTCAAAACACTCATCGCTTTATCTTTATTCTTGTACTGTGAACGCTGATCCTGACAAGTTACGACAATTCCTGTTGGTTTATGAGTTATTCTAATTGCTGAGTCAGTGGTGTTGACATGCTGACCTCCGGCACCTGATGCGCGATATGTGTCAATTATTAAATCGCCCGGATTAATAGAAACCTCAACATCATCAACTTCCGGCAAAACGGCCACTGTTACTGTAGATGTATGAATCCTGCCACCTGATTCTGTAGTTGGAACCCTTTGTACTCTGTGAACACCGCGCTCATATTTAAGTCGCGAAAAAGCTCCCTTTCCTTCAATCGAAAAGACAATCTCCTTATATCCACCAAGTTCTGTTTCGTTTGCATCGATAAATTCAGTATTCCACCCACATGATGCCGCGTAATAGGAATACATGCGATACAAAACAGCTACAAAAAGAGCTGCTTCTTCACCACCTGTGCCGGCTCTGATTTCCATAACAACGCTTCTATTATCGTGTGGGTCTTTAGGTGCGATCATTTCACGAAGCTCAGCTTCGATTTCTTCAAATCTTTTTTCCTGCGTATTTATCTCTTCTCTAACGAGTTCACGAAACTCCTGGTCATCTGACGAGGTAAGCATTTCTTTGTTTTCCTGAAGCTCCTGCACAATTTTAATGTATTCACGATAAGCCGTTACGATCGGCTCAATGTCAGAATGTTCTTTTACGATTTTCAGATATCTGTCAGAAGCAATAACAAAAGGATCACTCATTTCCTGTGTAAGTTCATCATACCTATTTTCTACAGACTGTAATTTATCTAGCATATTTCTCCCTATTTTTAGTTTCGCAAAAAGTGCATACGAATTTTTGATATTTAATCAATAAGATTGATATGCCGTCAATATTCTATAACATATAAAGATATATGTAAAGCACCATGATTTTATAAATAATACAACTTAACTTCTACGATATTTTGTTTAATAACAAATGCTTTAACTAAAATTAACTGACATTAATAAATCGCACTCCTGTCTCGACATCTGCCTTGACGTCAATTTCAGCGACAGGTTCTATTTTTTTATTAGGTTCTGTTCTTTTATATGTTAAGTTAAATTTTTTCCATGATTCTGAAGAAATTGTGCCAAAAGCTTCTTGTGTCAGTCTGAATTTCCAATTCTCAGATAAAGTACCAGGTATGTTCATCCTCGCATCGGATCCGAATCCACAAAGGTCTTGTATCGGGGAAATCACAAGATTTGAACATGATTGCCACAATGATCTAGTAATAGCTTTAATGGAAGCACTATCGGTGCCCCCTTTACTCCAGTTATCTCCTTCAAATCCACAATAAGAAAGTGCAAAAGTACGTTCTTTTTCGCTTGCATCCCATAACCACCCAAGAGAAGTATTATTGTCATGAGTTCCAGTATATGCTACGCAATTTTTAGTGTAATTATGAGGAAGATATTCGCTGTCACTGTCCGGATCAAAAGCAAATTGTATTACTTTCATCCCTGGATATCCTGAATTCTCAAGAAATTTTCTGACGTCGTCATCAATATCTCCAAGATCTTCCGCAATAATATTTGCTTGCCCGAAAACTTCTCTGACTTTATCAAAAAGTTTCATTGCAGGGCCTTTCTTCCAGACGCCCCCAATTGCAGTTTTATCTTTAAAAGGAATTTCCCAGTACGATTCGAAACCTCTGAAATGATCGATTCTTACATAATCATACATACTGAGAGAAGCGGATATTCTATTAATCCACCAACTAAATCCATCTTCTTGCATTATTTCCCAATTATAAATTGGATTTCCCCATAACTGCCCTTCAATCGAGAAAAAATCTGGCGGCACACCTGCAACGACGGTGGGGATAAGAGTTTCGTCAAGTTTAAACAATTCAGGCGATGCCCAAAGGTCGCTACTGTCCCGAGCAACATAAATTGGCATATCACCTATTATTTTGATACCAATTTCATTGATTTCTTTCTTGGTTTTTTCCCACTGTCTGTAAAAAATAAATTGAATAAATTTCCAGAAAGAAATTGCCTCACGTTCTTCACTTATTGCGTCTGAAATTGCTTTAGGGTCTCTTTTAATCAATAGCACATTTGGCCATTCCCAAAACGCCTTTTGACCATAACGATATTTTAAAGCCATAAAAAGAGCATAATCTTCAAGCCATTCACTGTTTTTTAATGCAAAATCATTAATTTCATCTTGCATTTGTATTGTAACACGAGGAAATGCAAATCTCATCATATCAAGAGAATTATTGTTTGCAAAATCATAGTCAACAGTATAATTTCCACCTTTGTACTCAAAACATTTCAGTTCATACTCGTAAATTAGTCCATCTTTAATAAGCTCTCTTGGATCAATCATTGAGTGATAGCCCGCAAATGAACAAAAACTTTGATAAGGAGAATTTCCAAATCCAACAGGTCCAAATGGGAGTACTTGCCAGTAAGAAAACCCTGCTTCTTTAAGAAATTTGGCAAATCGGATTGCTTGCTCACCAAATTTTCCAATACCTTCTTTCCCAGGTAATGAAGTAATATGCATTAATACACCACTTGCACGCTCCATACATTTGCCCTCCGTGTGTAATTAATTATAGTATTAATCTGAAAATTAGTCAATTATGCATCTGCATCTGCTTTTATCGAAGCCTCAATTGCTTGTTTCACAATCATATCCTTAACTTTCATAAGCCTTGTAAGATTTCCTCTTTCACTTTCATCAAGCTTCATTGCAATTGATTTGATTGTCTGTTCATAGTTGGGAATCAAAACGTATTCGAGAGAATTCACCCGACGTCTTGTTTTTTCTATTTCACTTGCAAGTAACATTGTTGATTTTTCGATTTCAGCAAGTTTTAACATTATTGGAAATGCTTCATTTAGAGCCATTACAGCCATATCAAGCTCTCCTGTTGTAGAGGCCATGCCATATGGCAAGGAATCCATTCGTCCACTTTTTTCAAACGGCATTTCAAAAACTGGAACCTCAACACTCATCAGATTTTCTGTATCAACATCAATTTGAATTGAGGATTGTCCAATCATCAGTGCTTCTTCCAAAAATTCTGATTTCATTACAGCTCTTGCAATTAGAAATTGTTGATTCGCTTTTTCGAGAAGGATTTCGACACGCTCTCGAAGAATTTTGTTCTCTTTTACAATTTCAAGAAATTGACGCATTAAACCATCTCGCTTATCCTTCATCAGTTTATGCCCGCGACGGGCAACAACAAGTTGTTTCTTTAAGCGATTTAGTTCCATTCTTGTCGGATTAACCTGTATTTGTGCCATTTTACCTCCAATGTTTAACGCCGCTTATCAAGCTTTTTTCCAGGAAAGCTTCCGACGAAGCAGAACGAAGTTTATCAAACTTTTTCCAGGAAAGCTTCAGAAACAAGTTATGCCAGGAGCTGATAAGCCGAGCAGCGCAGCAAACATCTGGTATGTGAGCAGCGCAGGACTTATCGAGCGACGAAGCAGAACGAAGTTTATCAAGCTTTCCCATAGTATTTTTCGATAAGATCTTCCTTAACCCTCTTCAACTCATTTCTCGGCAACAACGATAGCAACCTCCAACCAAGGTCAAGCGTCTCAATTATGCTTCGCTGTGTCTCAAACCCCTGCGAAACATACTGTTTCTCAAATTCATCAGCGAATTTTGCATAAAGCTTATCAACATCGCTCAAAGCTGCATCTCCGAGAATTACGGAAAGTTCCTTCGCCTCTTTTCCTCTTGCATACGCAGCAAAAAGCTGGTTCATAGTATTTGCATGATCCTCACGAGTTTTACCCTCACCGATTCCTTTGTCTTTAAGACGTGAAAGCGATGGAAGAACATCAATAGGTGGCCTAAACCCTTTACGATAAAGTTCGCGACTTAAAATAATTTGTCCTTCTGTAATATAGCCTGTTAAGTCAGGAATTGGATGTGTCTTATCGTCATCAGGCATTGTCAGGATAGGAATCAGGGTTATCGAACCAGGCTTGCCCTTTTGTCTGCCTGCTCTCTCATAAAGGGTCGCAAGGTCAGTATAAAGATAACCTGGATAACCTCTTCTGCCTGGCACTTCTTTACGTGCTGCTGATACTTCCCGAAGAGCATCTGCATAATAAGTAATATCTGTCATTATAACTAGAACGTGCATATCTTTCTCGAATGCTAGGTATTCTGCGGCAGTAAGTGCCATACGAGGTGTTGAAATTCTTTCGATTGCTGGATGATCAGCAAGATTGATGAACATAACCGCTCTATCAATTGCCCCTGTTTTTCTAAAGTCTCTTATAAAATAGTCAGCTTCTTCAAATGTTATTCCCATTGCAGCAAATACAACAGCAAATTTTGATGTTGAATCTAAAACTTTAGCTTGTCTTGCAATCTGCGCAGCTAATTGGGCATGAGGCAAACCGGATCCTGAAAATATTGGAAGTTTTTGCCCTCGTACTAATGTGTTTAGTCCATCTATAGCACTTATTCCTGTTTCAATAAATTCGTTTGGGTAATCCCTGGCAGCAGGATTTATTGGTAACCCATTAATATCAACTGATTTTTCGGGGATAATTTCTGGTCCATCATCTGCGGGTTTGCCCATACCGTCGAAAACTCTGCCAAGAAGATCCAGTGAAACTCCAAGTTCCATGCTCTTTCCAAGAAAACGCACTTTACTTTCCGCTACATTAATCCCTACTGCACTTTCAAAAAGTTGGATAAGAACATTTGTACCGTTTATTTCAAGAATCCTACCTCTTCGTACTTCTTTGTTAGGAAGAGAAATTTCACATAATTCGTTTAGTTTAATTCCTTCGACGTGTTTTACCAGCATCAAAGGTCCTGCAACTTCTTCTATTGTTTTATATTCAACTGGCATCAGACCACCTCCCGTGGAATTTTTACTGAAGTTTCATTTAGCAACTCTATTTCAAGATTAGTTGCAATTTTAGCTACATCTGATTCCTCAGCATATTTTAATCTAGCGATTCCATCACGAACTTTAAGCTTCGAAATTTCTCTTATTGATACGCCTTTATCAAGGGCATCTTTCCCATGATAATAATACTGCATTATAAGATAAAGCATTGTATGCTGTTTGGCTAGAGATGTGAATGTGTCAATTTTGTCGAATGAGTTTTGTTGTAGAAAATCTTCTCGAACTGATTTTGCAGCCTCAAGCTTAAGTCTGTCGTAACCGGATAAGGAATCCATTCCGACAAGTTTAACTATTTCTTCGAGTTCAGATTCCTCTTGTAATAATCTCATTGCATCATCTTTAAGACTGCTCCAATTATCAAATGCATTCTCATTCATCCATAAGTTTACCTGATCAGAGTATAGTGAATAACTTATAAGCCAATTGATCGCAGGAAAATGTCTGCTGTAAGCAAGTCTTGCATCAAGCCCCCAGAAAACTTTAACTATTCTAAGTGTCGCCTGTGCCACTGGATCGGATAGATCTCCGCCAGGTGGAGAAACAGCGCCTATTGCAGTCAATATACCTTCTCGATTGTCATCACCAAGGCATTTCACATATCCTGATCGTTCATAAAAATGTGCAAGTCTTGATCCAAGATAGGCCGGATAACCTTCTTCTCCAGGCATTTCTTCAAGACGTCCTGACATTTCACGCAATGCTTCCGCCCATCTAGATGTTGAATCAGCCATAACCGCAACTTTGTAACCCATATCCCTGAAATATTCAGCAATAGTAATTCCTGTATAAATAGAAGCTTCTCTTGCAGCAACAGGCATATCAGATGTATTCGCAATAAGTATAGTTCTTTCCATAAGTGATTGTCCTGATTTAGGGTCGATTAGCTCAGGAAACTCTTTAAGAACATCGGTCATTTCGTTACCGCGTTCTCCACATCCTATATATACAACAATATCCGCCTGTGCCCATTTGGCTATCTGGTGTTGAATAACAGTCTTCCCTGATCCGAAAGGTCCTGGCACAGCTGCTGTTCCACCCTGCGCAATTGGGAAAAAAGTATCAATAACTCTTTGCCCCGTAATCAATGGTTCTCTTGGTGATAACTTCTCTTTATATGGTCTGCCTTTTCGGACAGGCCATCTTTGAAGCATGCAAACATCAATAGTTTTGCCGTCTTCAGTATTTAATTTTACAATAGTATCTGTTATCTTAAATTCTCCGTTTTCGATAGAACTAATTGTTCCTTTTATCCCGGGTGGTACCATTATTTTATGCACAACTAGAGGGGTTTCATTTACTATTCCGAGTATATCTCCCTCATTAACTTTATCTCCCGGCACTCTATTAGGTTCAAAAAGCCACACTTTATGTCGGTCAAGACTATCAACTTTAATTCCTCTCGTTATATTATTTCCTACAAGTTCAATCATTTTCACGAGAGGTCTTTGTATTCCGTCAAATATTTGCCCCATAATTCCAGGTGCGAGTTCAACGCACAAAGGGCTTTGTGTTGATACTACTTTTTCGCCAGGCCCAAGTCCCGATGTTTCTTCATATACTTGAATGGACGCCCGGTCCCCACGCATTTCGATAATTTCGCCAATAAGATTCAAGGCGGATACCCTCACAACATCAAACATCTCGGAATTTCTCATGCCTTCGGCAACAACGAGAGGACCAGCTATTTTAACAATTCGTCCTTCACTTGGTATTTTCATGTTTAATTCTACCTCTCTTCTGTATAAATATTTAAAATGTCAGCACCTACAGCCTTTTTGACTGCATCACGTAATTGGTTCATTCCATAATTATTTTTACTCATAATTGTTGGAACAGGTACAATTGATGGTAATTTTCTTTCTTTATATTCATCAATCGCATCAACTATCATTGCTGCAAACTGCTCAGTAATATATATAATTACATATTCGCTCTCTACTGCTGCCTTTAATTCATCTCTTGCCTGTGATTCGTTAGTTATAGGATAAATGTCCATGCCGAGAGTTTTAAATCCCAAAACACTGTCGTAATCTCCAATTACAGCTATTTTATTTAACATTGACTCCATTCCTTCCTATATAATTAGAATGCTTCGCGCATATATTGTTTTGCTATTTCTGCTGGTATTTTATTTCTTATGCATGTAAGAACAATATTGATATTTTTTGTCTGCATCTCTTTAACAACAAGATATGCAATGGCGATTTCTGGACCAAAAAGAACTTTATTAGCTTCACGCATTAAGCTCATAAGATTATTATCGCAAATTCTGCCATATTCTGAGATTGAAATGCTATTTGCCGAGTCCGTCACAGATATAGCAATTTTTTCACATAAAGTCCCGTTAAATGCACTTCGAATTTCATCATTATCAGCATTATAAAGACTTACAAGTTTATTTATATTCACTTCACCACCTGGCACTAATGACTTCTGATATAGAGAAGGAGTCGCTTTTAATCCCCGCATGCGCAATAGAATTCCTAAGTTAGTGCTATCTGACCTGAATGAACAATATTTTTTAAAAAAATCATTTCCCAAATATGTTGCAATTTCTTGCAATTTCTCGAAATATGCATTATCCATTATTCTATCTATTGAACTTGCGTCAGATGTCGTTTGATATTCGCTTAGAGAATCTTTTATTGCATTTACAAAGTAATTTGCGAGTTCCCCATATCTTTGTTCTCTTATAATTTCAATTAGCTTTTGTGGTTCGGTTATTGATGGGTGTATCAGAATTTTAAATATTTCTTTATCCCTAGTTTGATTCTCTGTTTTTGTAATATTTGTTTGTAGCAATGATTTGATTATGACTTTTGCATTGTGAAATTCATGGATCAAAAGAAGTGCGTATATAAATTCTTTATCAGGAAGAAAAGAATTTATGATATCGTAACTATCTGATAAGCTTCTTTGTATGCTATCTTCGGGATTATTAGACGCAGAGTATCCACATTCAACTAGAAACCTTGAAACATCATCTATGGTTGTTAGTTCAAACAATCTCTGTGTTTTTTGAGAGTTAAGCAATTTTGTTTCAAGTGCTCTTACTCGCCCTGAGGTATATGCATAATCATAAGGATTTATTTTTTTAATATTATCAGCCATAAATCCGCCTTCCTGCATATTTTATAGTAATTTATTATGTCTTTTTTTATTACTGACTAATTCCAATAATTGCCTAGCTTTTTATGAATTACTAACTTATGAATTCTTATAATAGACGAATTTCTATGAATTGCTAACTGAACAAAACATCAGAGGCAATTTCGTTTAACCTAGTTGAATATTGTTTTGCAATCATTTCAAATGTCATATTTACCTCGATCGATTTTTGACTAATAATAAGACCACCAATAAATTCTCCTGGTACAGGATTAATTGAAACATGAACTGAAAGAAGCTTTATAAGTTCACTGCCTAATGCCAAATCCTCTACATTAAAAATTATTATATCGTTTTCTTTTGCATAAGATTCTAGTATTGAAAGATAAATTTCCATTTTTTGGGTTTTGCTCAACTTGCCTAGTGAAATTACGGCCTGTTCAATAACTTCTTCAATTAACTTTTGTTTCATTGAGAGTATTATTTTACTTTTTTTTGCAAGGGTAAACGATTGTGTTCTAAGATTTATATTTTGTGTTTCTTCGGCTAATTTTATTTGTGCAATTTCGCTCAATTTTTGGATTTCATCTTTAGCGGCTTGATTAATATCAATAATTTTTGCATCCGCTAAATCCTGATATTCAAGAGCCTTGGCTATTGCTTCTTCTAAAATCTTGCCAGTAATTGCTTCAAGTCCATCCATTTTTATTGCCATGATTTATTCATTTTAAAATCAAACAAACAAATCGTAATCCTTTCTTTTTGAAATACATGAAATTATTTAATAGAAAAAATTGCGAGTACTGATGCAAGAAGTGCAAAAATCGCATATGTTTCAACCATTGCGGCCATTACAATTGCTTTTCCTAGCTCATCAGGTCTTTTTGCAACTAGTGCGACTCCTGAAGCTGCAACTTTTCCTTGATAAATAGCGGAAAAATATCCTACTACCATAATAGGGATACATGCCGCAAAATACTGCCAGCCCTGTGCTGTCGTTATCGCTTTTATGCTGCCACTAATAAATCCGCCCTGTACCATAACTAGAAACCATGTGAGAATTCCATAAATCCCTTGTGTTCCAGGCAACGCCTGCAAAATAAGAAGTTTGCCGAATTTTGACGGATCTTCTGATACAACCCCTGCTGCCGCTTCTCCAACAAGCCCTACTCCTCTTGCAGATCCAATCCCTGCAATTGCTGCAGCAAGTGCTGCCCCCAAAAATGCGATAACTGGTCCTGTGAATATTGATTCCATTGCCTTTACAAATTCCATTGTTCTCTCCTCCTTGTTATTAATTTCTGTATTATAGAATGTTTTAAAAATTTAACATTCTTATATAAATTTTATGTTTTTTCTAATTTACCATTTGCCTATGTGATAATCGAATTTATTTTATATCAATAAATGCGTAATACCATTCGAAGATGAGCTATTGGATTTTGCTTGTTAACGCCTTTTCATTAGAAATCCTCTCTCCATTTTCAATTTCAATAAATTTAGTTCTAAATAAAAGTGGATTCCACACTCTTCCACCTCCTTCGTAGAATTTCCCGAAAAATTCTACGTACTGCAAACGACTAGTATGAACATAACAACCTAATGTACCAAGAGCAAGATTTAGTGTATGTCCTGCTAGCCCTGCAACGATAAAAAGCAATATCCCGAAAAAATTAAATCCCATTATGCTACCCAATAGGTTAACAACCATTGCTATAACCCCAGTTGCTAAAGAAAGTGCAAGTATACGAGTATATGAAAGAATATCACTGAAATAGCCTGTTATATCATACAATTTAATAATGCCTTGAAGTATTCTCATTATTGGGTTTTTGGTATCACGTGCCCCAAACAAAACAACTGTACCCACGCCTGCCAAAACTGCAACTTTACCTATAGTTTCTAAAACATTATTCTTAAGAAAAATTCCTGCCATAAATGCGACTGCGCCTAGTAAAATGAAATACCATGAAAAAACATCAAACACTGCGTCTTTTATCTTGCCTGTTGCTATAAGAATGTATGCCTTTGCTCCCATTCCAGCAATAATATGCACTCCACCAAAAGCCATTGATAATGCCATTAGCTTTATTGGGTCATCTATGGGGTTAAACCATAATGCTGGAAAAGAAAATTTGCCAGAAGATATTACTGTTATAATATCTCCAAAAAACCCTCCAAATAAAATCCCCCAGGGTATTGCTAGTAGTCCTCCCTGAAAAAGAAACAAACACATTTTACGCAAACTCCCTTTTACATTAAATTTCCAGATTAAAAGAGCGCAACCGGCCGCAAGCAGCAAACCATATCCGGCATCACTTAGCATAAGGCTAAAAAAGAAAACAAAAAACGGTGCCATCAGTGGATTCGGATCGATATCATGGGTGGATGGCGTTGAAAACATTTCTGTAATTACTTCATAGGGTTTTACAAGAAAGTTATTCTTTAATAAAATAGGGTAATCATCTTCGTTTGTTGCCTTTTCGTGCAAAAATGCAACACAGAATTTTCTCTTTAGCTCCTTGTCAATAAAACTTGAAAGTGATGATGGAGCATAGCCTTTCATTATAAACGTAGATTTTGTATCTCTTGTGAGATTAGATGCGTCAGTCTTTTGCATGACATAATGTGCATAATCAAACAGAATTTCAAATAATTCAATATTTTTCGAAATATCAATGCATGATTTTGTAAGAGAATCTATATTTTCGACAGCATGTGATAATTCGTTTTTGTATCTGTCAACTAGCTCCTTTGGAGTACCTTTAGTTTCACTTATTGTAAGTGGATAAAAGTTAAAAGATTTAACGATTTTCTTTGCTTTTTGTTCCTTTTCTTTATGAACAATTATTACAGTACAAATATTATTTTCTGACTCTGTAAACGAATCAATTACAACTTCTTGCATGGAATCTTGAAGTTCAATTTTCATCGATTCAAATTCATCATTTTCGAGAAAAGATCCTAGCAATGTAATTGTATTTTTTGTTTCTAGTTTGTCAAATTGAAGATGTAAATTTTGCCATGGAGTCAGCTGATTTATTAATAGCTGTAACCTGACAATCGATGATTTGTGATTTGAAATTTCCAAAACCAAATTTTCGAGTCTTTTACCAAGCTCAAATATTTCCTCTTTGTTTGCAATTGCATCAATGAATTTCTGCTCATTAACACTGCGTTTTGTTACAAACATCGCCTTTTTCTCTTTGTAAAATCCAGATGAAATCTCAATTGCTGATTTCATTTCAACCTGAAGTTTCTGCGCATTACTGTACTCTGTATCACTTTTATCTGTATCGAAACTTTCACTGATTAAGATTTCATCCGTTTTATGAAGTTCAACAACGCCTAAATTCATAAGAGATTGGACAACCTGTTCCTTCTCAGAATTCATTCCAATAACAGTGATTTTATCCATTTTAACGATGGGCACTAAACATCACAATCCCTTCGGCAACTTTAAGTATTGCTTCATCTTTTCTTTGGTCACAGTTGTTATAAATATCATCGGCTGCATTCAATGCATCAACTTCTGCAGACTTTAGGAATATTTCGGATTCAGAACTTTTTTGATCTATTATTCTCTTGTTCTCAATGATTATTTCAAGTTTGTAATTTTCTATATCTTTCTTTGCACTTGACTTTGCAGATTCAATTCGTTCTTTCTGGGTAGCTTGTGCTTGCTTAATAATTTCATCAGCACTTAGCTCTGAGTCTTCAATTATTTTAAAATAATCTGTCATCCGTCCAAATCCTTCCTTGGTGTTGCTTTAAACAACCTCTCTCTAGGCAGCTAGCTGTAACATTGTCTTATTAACAATTTTGTTAATTATTATTGCACAAATGAGTGAAAGGAGCAAGGGGATAATTATAATAAGTATTGCAGATATCACAAAATTCATAGGAACTAGGAGAATCAAAGCTACCATAAGTCCAATCATTATCGTTGCTGTTAAAATCCCATAAAGAATATTCATATTTTGTTTGACAGCCTTTTGCTCATTGTCCCATTTGATTTTGGGCATATATAAATCGAAGATAATTCCTGAAATGTTAGGAAATAATATAGCTCCAGGAAGCACTAAAACACACAGTAAAACAAACCACCATGGGGGCATAAGGAAAACAACAAGTAATATAAGGGCAAGGATGGCACCTATTGAACTAATAAAAACGCCAACTGAAATTTTCGCCCAAATCTGATCCTTATATGTCATTGGAATAATTTTCATAAGGTAAGCGCAGTTTCCTTCTCTGGAAATCGCGCTCTCAGAAATACCGTTCGTACCGCATACAAATACTGTGTAACCAAAAAGCCCTAGAAGCACGTAAACTGCAATTTTCATATTGCCGGTAAAAAGCGTTGGCACAACCAAATCCTTTATCTTGGAAATGTTAAAATCCCCAGCAGATTGATTTATGAATAGCGGAAATAGAAGAATAATCGGCATCAAAAAATTCATTAGTACATTATTAACAAAGAAAATAGGAGTTCTAAACAGCACTTTAAGATCTTTTTTAGCATAAGTCAAAAAAGCATTACCGCTTGCTGTCGACTCCTCGAATTCAGCTTTTGTAAGTATTTTGCCTTTTGAGGCAGAAGCCGCTATTCCAATAACCCCTTTAAGGTATATGAGGTTACCTGCAACATACAAAACAATTACCGAAACTGCTGTTGTAACCAGAAATACTATCATCATAAAAAATGAATCCAGACCTTCTGGTTTTGTTAATGCATAATTTGCAAAATAAGTTCCAGGGAAAATGCTTGAGGATATTCTTGTAAGTTTATCTACACCATCTGTCAGTATTTTTGAAAAGTCACTCGATGCTGATTTCGCGAGAATAGCTTGGATTCCAAAGCTGAACCCAAATCCAACAAAAACTGCGAAGACACTTGCTATAAGTGTGAATCTGTCTTTGTTCCTTGCAGCAGGAGAAAATCGCATTATAAGCATTATTATCAAAGAAGCCATTATCAACGGTATGATCGGCAAAAGTGATATTGTTATTATCATATAAATGTAAAAAAGAATTCCTTCTTTGTTTAAAACACCATATGTTATCATAGCAGGGGTTAACAAGGCGAATACCACCAGATATTCATAAATGAGAGTAACAATAAACTTAGAAACCAATAACTGTCCGGGTGTCAAAGGTAGCGGAAGAAGTTTTTCTATGTCACTAGAAAAATAAAATACGCTCATTACATATAAAAGGCCAAAGAAGAAACTCAAAAATGCAATCACACTAATCGCAATTCCAAGAACAAGCGACTGTAAGCCTAAGGGTTTTAAAAAATCAAAACTGCTAGATACATATAGAACTGCAAGTCCACCCATATAAAGTGCTGCAAAAACAAGTATGACCATAGTGCCGGCGCCACTAATTCGCCTCTTCTTTTTTTTCTTAGCACGATCGCCTGCAAGTGATGCAAGTCCGTTTCCTTTTAGCATTGCTTTAACTAATAAAATTATATTTTTCACGAAAACCTCCGGTCATTTGTAATTACTCTTGATCGCTAGTCATATCAAGGAACATTGCTTCTAGTGACTCCTTTGAATGGAATTGTTCGCGCATCTGGGCAATCGTACCGATAAAGAGTATCTGCCCCTTGTCAACAATTGCAATTCTGTCGCAAACTTTCTCAGCAACATCTAAAACATGTGTCGAGAAAAAAACGGTTTTACCACTATCTGCATGGTTACGCATCATTTCCTTAAGCTCGAAAGAAGATTTCGGATCAAGCCCTGTCATCGGTTCATCAAGTATCCAAACATCAGGATTATGAATCAACGCACCCATAATCAGCAATTTTTGCCTCATACCATGAGAAAAACTTTGAATTCTGTCGCCAAGTGACGCTTCAAGTCCAAATCTTGCGGCTAGTGATGTTATCCTTTCTTTTCGGATATCCGAAGGTACATCATAAAGATCTCCCATGAATTTCAGATACTCTATCCCTTTAAGTCTCGGGAAAATATTTGGATCGTCAGGAACAAATCCAAAACTTTTCTTAGCCAAAATAGGATTTTTCAAAATATCATGCCCACTAACAAGAATTGACCCTTCATCTTGTGAAAGAATTCCGGTAATCATCTTAATCGTTGTTGTCTTCCCCGCTCCATTTGGTCCTAAAAACCCAAATATTTCGCCATTATTGATCTGCATCGAAATATTGTCAACAGCTTTTGTTTTCCCATTGTAACTTTTTGATACATTTAAAATCTCTATCATATTATCCTCCAAGAATTTAATGTTTTATTCTATTCTATTCGATTCTATTCGATTCTGTTCTATTCTATTCGATTCTATTCGATTCTATTCGATTCTATTAGTAATTTCCTTATTTTTTTATTTCATTTATCCTAATGTATTATTTACTCTATCAAATATTTTTTATCTTCCGTCATATTCTATCGAATAGAATTCCAAAAGCTTTAATAAATATCCAATTGCATTTAACACAACTATTAATTTATTTATTTTTAATACATTTTAAAATCCAATACCCGCCCTCACGCGCAATAACTTCGCAATTACCAAAAATCACATTCAATTTATCAACACTTGAGGGAGCACCCTGCTTTTTTTGAATAACAACATATAGAACACCACAAGTATTAAGATGATTGTACGAACCCTCATAAAATTCAAAAACAACTTTCTTCCCTGCGCGAATTGGCGGGTTGGTAAGAATAACATCAAAATCCTCTTTAATATTAGCAAACCCATCAGAAATGATTATATTTGCATAATTGACAAGATTTGCTTTTGCATTACTACCCGCAAGATTTGTAGCTCTCTCATTAATGTCCGCCATAGTAATTGATACCGGAGGGAAAGCACGTTTCAACACAATGCCGACAGGCCCATACCCACATCCCAAATCAAGAATCGAATATTCCTTAAGTCCTCTTAAAGTAAGGTCGCTAATAGAAGTATCAAGCAACAATTTTGTACCAAAATCAAGTTGGGATTTAGAAAATACCCCACTATCTGTTGTAAATATAAAATCAATCCCTTTCATTCTGAATGAGATTTCTTTTGGTTTGCTTTCAGTTTCAGGTTTTGCATCATAATAATGTGACATTGTTCTTCTCACTTTACAAATTTAATATTTAACTTTTTCTTAAAATTATTATTCTTCTTATTATTATTATTATATTAGCTAACGAACCAAATTTCTAGACTTTAATACATACTTTATTGCACAACACTATATTTTTATTAGTTGCTCATACCCTATTCATTTATAGTATTTAACTTTCTATTGATTCATTTTGCCATTTGCTAATTTCATTTATTGTTGAAATTATTTTTGTTATTTTTTTATTTTTGTTTTTTTAAAAAATTTTACTAATTTAAGAATTACAAACCCTCGTCACTTCTGAAAATACGGGTCTTTTTCATGGCAAGATATAAAGGAATTCCCAGTGCGTAAATTACAACAAATTCGCCTAACATTACCGAACCAATTGTTATTGCAAGAACCAGTGGCAGACTTGTTGCCATATTTCTTATCTCAGGAACAACTAAAGGTAAATATCCACCAACAATTATACCATTAAATATAACCGACGGAAGTGGTAGAAGAAATATTTTAATTTTCTTGAATTTTTCTGACAATTTCTGACTCATCCAATATGTTAGAATTGCCGCAAGAAGTGTTGCAATACTACCAAACGCAATATCAACAATTCCAAGTCCTCCATATAAATTTGCAATAATGCACCCGATGAATAATCCCGGAATGCCAGCAGGTGTAAGGGCGCTGATAAGCATGAAACTTTCGGATATACGAAATTGTACAAGTCCGAAACTGATAGGAGCAAACGCAATTGTTAAAACCGCGTATGCAGCAGCAATAAGTGCTGCTTGTGTCATTTGTTTTGTGGTAAATCTCATTTTTCCTTCTTCCCGTTTGTTAGGTATACAAACATCCTTTAAATAGAAGTTTTCTTAATTGCTAAATATGCAAAGGAAAACCTTGATTATTATAACAGACTTATTTGCATTATAAAATAGTCACTAATTTGTTTTTACCACGGGGACTTAGAACCATGGTTATTTACCACAGGGACAGGAACCACGGTTAAATTTTTGTTTTAACCATGGTTCTAAGTCCCCGAAAGAAATGAAAGAAAGTCCCCGAAAGAACTGGCGCCGAAAGAAAATAGCGCGTCGAATTTTAAATTTCGACGCGCTATTACAACTTCGTGAATCATTTGTTTATGATATTTTACTTTAACTGAATTAGTTTTATTTTTACTAATAAATTTCTTTATCCTGCAAGCAAAAGATCCTTGATTTTTCTTACAACTGCATTGGCAATTTGTAATACGGCAGTTTTGTTGCTGCTTAATTCAGCATAAAAGGAAGCTTTTTCGTCATCGCCGGATTGTGTTCCGTCAAGAAGCCCATCAGTTATTTTTGATGCAACTTTGTCAGAAACAACCGATTCATAGGCACTTTGAGAACTGTCACGAACATTCATTAGAAGCGACTCATCAGCACTTAAAGTGTCAATTATATTTGTTAATTCTCCTTTGGCACTGGAATATCGGATATTAAATTTCTCTATAATATCATCAATTGGTGAGAATGTTTTAAATGGCAAACTAGTATCAGTAGACAATTTATACAGCGGTGTATCTTCAGCAACTAACATCAAATTTTGATTTGAACTATCTGGATTAGTGGAATATTTAATTAATTCTACTAAATCCTCGGGTTTAATCATCTGTATGTCTTCTTTAAGATAAAGTACTTTATATAATGTTTCAAAAACTTTTGCTAGTTTATTCATGTCTTTGTTCCACAAGTCATACAATGTCGAAATGTAGTAGAAAAGCTTACTAAATTTATTAATTTCTGCAATAAACATTTTGGCATCATCTGAATTCAATTTAGAATACGACTTACTTACCTTTGCAATGCACGAAGTTAAATCCGGTGAGACAGAATCTCCGGAAGTGATTAAATTATATATATTCTCAACTTCCTGCAAAGTAAAAATATTGTATGCAAAAATTTTGTCTCTTTTGGTGTACAGAATATTTGGGTTGGTTTCATTTTCTGAAGGCAAATACAATTCTCCACCGTAATATTGATTAAAGTAGCTTTTGATATCATCTGCTTTATTAACAAAATCTAACACGAAAGTTTTTTTGTTCTCCGCAAAACGATTGATTCGCGATAGCGTCTGAACTGCCTTAACAGCACTTCCTAACTTTTTGTCGACATACATTATACTTAATTTGTTTTCATCAAATCCGGTTTGAAGCTTGTCTGCCACTACTATTATTCTAAGGTCATCGTTGTTTGCAATAATTTTCTTGATATCATATGAAGCAGTGTTCGTCGTAAATTCTTTATTCATAATTTCTTCGGTAAATTTAACTCCGTCGATATCAATGGCGCCTGTAAAGGCGACACAAGATTTAAAATTACATTCATGTTTTTTTAGATATTCATCAATTGCCTGTTTGTAGCAAACCGCATGTTTTCTTGAGGGTGTAATAACCATGGCTTTTGCTTTGCCGCCTAACCAATTAATCCGGTATTCAGTAAAATCATCCATTATTATTTGCACTTTTTTATCAATTACTTCCTTGGAAGTGGTGACATAATTTAATATAGCTGCTTGCGCTCTTGCGCTATCATATTCCGCGTAATCTTCTTTCTTTTTCTTTATCTCGTATTCGTCGGTATAATTGGTATAGCAGAGTAAGGGGTTTAGTATGAATTTTTCGTCTATTGCCTGCTTCATTGAATATTTATCGAAATATGTTTTTCCTATTTCATTCCTGGTGCCGAAAAGCTCCATTGTCTCACTTTTTGGAGTAGCGGTGAAAACAAAATAGCTAACATTTTTCGTTGATTCTATAAGGCTTTTATTTTTTAGAAGTTGATTTTGATCATCTTCTAACTCGTCATATATATCTTCGATTTCCACAGCATCCTTCAAGGATTTACCGGTAAGTGTCTCAGATGCTTTAGACATAGACTTTCCTGCTGCGGAAGAATGCGCTTCGTCAATTATAATAGCGTATTTTCTATTTTTGTATTGCTTGATTTCATTTAATATAGGGCGGAATTTTTGTAATGTAGTAACAATTATATATCCGCCATCGTTAATTCTTTTCATTAAATCATTAGAAGTTGTGTCTATATGTTGAGCTACGCCGCTTTGTCCATCAAGTGTTTTTACTTCGCTCCCAAGTTGCCCGTCAATTACAGTTCTGTCACTGATAATAATAACTGTATTTATATCAGAATTATTGATTAATCGCCGTGCAAGCCAGGAGATTGTTTTCGTCTTACCGCTTCCTGCACTATGCCATATTAAATAACGCCCGCCTATTCCTTTATCTTTAACGTCCCTTTCCGCCCTAAGAACAGCGTTCAATTGATGATATCGTGGAAATATCATCATTTTTTCGTCATCAATAAACATAAATTCACGAATAATGCGCAGCAACATATCTTTTTGAAGTATCTTCTCCCAAAGGTAATTTGTGGAGTGATTTCCATCCGCAACAGGATTCCCGGCACCTTCGTCGTCACCGATGTTAAAAGGCAGAAATTTGGTTTCTTTCCTATCAAGACGCGTTGTCACAAATGCAACCAATTCATCAAGTGCAAAGTACACAAGTGTCCTTTTATTAAAGGAAAAAATTAATTCATCAGGGCTACGTGTGTGTTTAAACTGTTTTGTTCCTTCAAAACCTGCTTTTTGCCCGGCCGTCTGTTTTTTGAGTTCTATCATGACTATTGGAATACCATTAATAAATAATGCAAGATCAACCCGGAAGCTAACAGCCTTATCCTCATAGGTTAATTCACGGCGAACCGAAAAAATGTTTTCCTCGTACAAAGTAAGATTATCTGACATAGTGCTAAGACCTGACTTAAAGTATATGATGCTGAATTTTGTATTGCTTGCATAATCTTCTACCCACTCATTCATAGCGGTTAAAAGGCCGCGGCTATCAATTTTCTTGCACAGCAAATCTATATATATTTCTTTGTATAAAGATTTATAGTGATTTTTAAATTTCTGAAGCTCTTCAGTCTGCGATGCTTCCAAAAAATCAAACAACTTTGCAACATCAATAGCATTTTTATAGTCATAATCTGCTTTTTTGCTCTCCACATACCCATGACTTAAAAGATACTCGAATATCTCATCTCGGAAATGATTTTCTATTAAATCCTTTTCTGCCATTTGTTTCTCCCTCAGATATATTATGAAGTTGTTTTGGACCTCATCTTGGACCTCATCTTGGACCTCATCTTGGGCCTCATCTTGGGTCTCGGAATTTGATAACCTTATCGATGTAATTTTTGGTATATCAGATCATCGGTTCTGTTGGAATAATTTCAAATACATTTTACCACTTTTATTTTGAAAATGCACTACATATAAAGTTGTAACAGCGTTATGTAATATAACTTTAGACTTGACTTGAATTTGGTGAACTGCACCTCCATCACTTCAACTCTGTTTTTCCGGTAACCGCCTCATAAATGGTACTTTGCCTGTATTCCTTTAATCTCTCAATTATTGAATTGTTCGCAGTGATAACCTTATCAATTTCAGAACACTTTTGTTCAATATAGTTTACTATATGGAGCTGTTCCTCAAATTCAGGGATTGAAAAATAGATTTCATTTAAATCTCTTTGGGTCATAGATGGCAAAGCCGATCCATATTGATACATTTTAAATTCAATATTTGTGCACAAAAAATAGAAAAATTTCGGGTTAACCAAATCATTTATTTTTGTATAGTACATTGTGTCAACTGTCCAAAATGGGAAGTCAACATAGAGTGGCTTATCAATTGTTCCCTTTCTCCATAATAAAACAGATGGTTTGTCATACATATTTTCTGTAGCACGGGCAAATTCGCCCCCACTTCCCATTACTGGAAATCCACCTTCTTCAATTTGTACCTTTTTATAATCTTGTCCATTGCAAATTTCAGCAAGAAACTTCAGCTTCTTAACCTCCCACCCCTGTGGTATCTCGCCAATCCATTCTATGCCGCTGTCCTTCATTGGTACGTTTGGGTTAAGCCCCTTGGTTACTGCTTCGTAGATTATGCTTTGACGCTCTTCTTTTAGAAGCTCATTTGTCTTTTCTTTTGATTTGATAACGCTGTCAATCTCTGCACATTTTTTGTCGAGGTGTTCAGCGATTTGCTGTTGTTCGATTGTTTTTGGTACTGGCAATGAAATTTTACTTACAAATTCCCATTCTGCTCTAGGCATTTTTACTCCGAATGTTGAGCCATTTACTGTATCAATAAATCCTTTTGAAATCGCAATATAAAATAAATATTTGAAATAAATATCTTTAGGATTAATAACAAAAAACTCTGAAGAACATTTGCCACTGGTGCTACAAGCCATAACTTTTGATAAATATGGTCGAAGCTTCCCAAATAACACATCCTTTTCGAAGAATTTTAAAG
Organism: Saccharofermentanales bacterium; assembly: GCA_038326615.1. Taxonomy (GTDB): domain Bacteria; phylum Bacillota; class Clostridia; order Saccharofermentanales; family UBA5734; genus JBBQKF01. The sequence goes on from JBBQKF010000005.1 coordinate 35,531, forward strand.
TATCACCCGGAAAATTATAAATAGGCTCATAACCACTTATTGTTTTACCCGTTTGGGGTTCAATATGTTCGAGTCCAACATACATAAATTCGTTTTGCCCTATCAGCTTTTCAATGCGTAATGAGGTTAGATTTTTTAACTTCCTTACTTCCCACCCCTGTGGTATCTCTCCAATCCATTCTATGCCGCTGTCTTTCATTTGTCTCAATTTTATCACCTGCTTTTCTTTTCGTTATATACATCAATTTCGTGAGCTCACGAAATTGATCTGATGTGCAAAACTTTCTTCAAATTATTTCATAAGTTCCTTCAAAACGCCTTCTACGCTTTCTTCATTTGAGATTATTTCTTCCATAATCTCTTTGCTGCTTCTCGGAGGAACATATTTATAAAAATAGCGGGTGAACGGAATTTCGTATCCTATCTTGTCCTTGCTTTGGTCCGCAACAGCATTGGGGACATATGGTAAAACTTCGCGTTTGATATAGTCATTGGCATCTTGCTTAAGCGGAATATTCTCGGTATCCCTTTTAGATGGGTCAATCTGTATAACACCTTTCTTTATAACTTTCTCACCTTTCGAGTCATATAAAGGTCGGTCAATCGTTACTTTCATATATCCGAAATCCTCGGAGTCAAAAATTTTACTGAATTCGTTTTCTTCGAAGTTTTTGTATAAATCCACGATTTTTCTTCGACTGTCATCGTCAATAAATTTGCGTTTGTTACCAAGCGATTTGGGCTTTTGAGGAACAAAAAACTCAGTTGCATTAATAAGATGAATTTTATTGTTACGACGAGGATTGGGTTTCTTGGAAATAATCCAAATATAGGTGTATATTCCTGTGTTATAGAACATTTGATCAGGTAGAGCTATTATAGCTTCTAAAAGATGATTTTCGAGTACATACCGCCGCGTTTCACTTTCACCGCTCCCTGCATCTCCTGAAAATAGCGGTGATCCGTTTAGAATGATTGCAATTCTTGCATCGTCTTCTGCTTTAGAAAGCAAATTTTGCAAAAATAGAAGCTGCCCGTCACTGATTCTTGGAACCCCTGCTACAAAGCGATTGTTGGGTCTCTTGAGCTCCATTTCGACCTTGGATTTCTCTGTTTTCCATTCAACACCAAACGGAGGATTTGTTATTAATAAGTCAAATTTGTCACCAGAAAATTTGTCATCGGTTAATGTATTGCCCTCCCGAATATTTTTGGAGTCATCACCTAGCATCAACATCTCTGCACAACAAATGGCATAGGCTTCCGGATTGACATCCTGCCCGTATAGTTTTACCTTTTCGTCTCCGTATTTATCACCAAACAGTTCCTTCAGGTTTCGCTTTAATGTTGTAAGCATACCACCGGTTCCACAGCAGCCATCGTAAATACGAAGTATTTTGCCTTCTTTCTTAAAATCGTCGATATTTTCGCTCATCATAAGCTCAACACAAAGATCTATTACTTCGCGTGGAGTATAGTGATCACCTGCCTCTGCATTGGCTTTATATGTTCTGATAATTTCTTCAAAAATATACCCCATTGACATAGGACTTGTTGTTGCCGGATGAAAATCAACTTCCGAAAAAGCCTTTACAACTTCAAACAGTATTCCTTTCTTGATCATAAATTCAACTTCTTCACGGAATTTCAAATCTTTTAATATATCCTGTACGCTTGGCGAATACGCTCCGATAAATTCAAGAAAATTACCGTTTATATTATCACTGTCGCCGACAAGCTGTTCGAGTGTCACTCCTTTCTTATTATAGAACGGCACGCCGAATTGCTTGTTAATAGCTTTCTCAATCTCGCGCTCATCAACTTTCATCGCCAGAAACTTGTTAACAAGAACGAATATTTCTTTATTTTTGTCGTCTAAAATACAATCAAATCTGCGTATTATTGCCATTGGAATAATTACATTTCCATAATTCTCCGGGGTGTAAGGACCCCTTGTTTTATTGGCTATGTTCTTAACTAAATTGACCTTTGAGCTGATGTCTGTTGCAAGTGTATTATTGTTCATAATTTTGATCTCCTTCAAATAATTCTAATATCTTTACATTCTTGTAGAGGTTGTCTCTGCCGATTTTCTCTTCATATAAAAGCCCTTTATCTACGAGCCGTTTTAAATAAACCGAAGCAGTCTGCCGGTGTATTCCCATTTCTGTCAAATCGCTTATACGGACATAAACTTTCTTAAAAATCAACTCTATCATTTTCGCAAGCACTTCCCTTTGACCCTTAAGGCCTTCAAGGTAGTCATTACGGGTATATTCAAAAATCATCCGTTTAATCTCTTCGACTATTTTAAGGGTTCGCTTTGCCGTTTCCTTAAACGAAATTAGCATATATTGAATAAATGGCGAGTAATTCTCAGTTTCTTTGCATTCCTGCAGAAGGTCGTAATATTGATTTTTGCTATTTATAATATATGAACTTGCATATAAAACCGGATATGATAAATAGCCCTTTTGGCAAAGAAACAAAACATTCAAGATTCTTCCTGTTCTTCCATTTCCGTCCCTGAATGGATGGATGCTTTCAAATTGATAGTGTGCAAGAGCAATCTTTATAAGCGGGTGAATGGTGTATTCATCGTCACCATAGACGTAATCAAGCATGTCAATCAGTAATTTCTGCAATAAATCCTTACCATGCGGCGGTGTATAAAGTATCTGAGTTTTCCCGTTCGACATTTGGTTTGCAATTCTTGTAAGGTCACTGTCGAAATTTGGCAGATTGGTTCTTATTTGCCGCTGCTTCTTATTTACAGGCTCGTTTATTGCTTCAATATCACTTAAAGAAATTAAACCCTTTCTTTTAATTTCGTCAAACCCTATGAATAAAGCTTCTTTGTAATTTGCTACTTCCTTAGCTTCGGCTGTATAATTATCGAATACAACCCCTCTATATAAATCATCGTTTGTTGTAACGATGTTCTCAATATTGCTGCTTGCCTTTGCTTCCTGCATAGATAACGTGTCAATTAAAATATTCGGAGATGGCAATGTGTTTACTGCATAATTGAGCAATTCTATCGCTACTCGTGTCTCTTCGGCAAGTTTCGCAAGTTCTTTAGTCTCATCTATGTTTAAAGATGAGATATAGGGAAGTTCATTGAATGGTTTTATTTTGTCAAACATTTTGTCACCTCAAAATAGCGTTTAATTAAAGATTTATGTCCGTCGTGTTGTCGGTACTTCTATTCTACCACTCGGTAAATGAATATACAACAAACAACGTGTCGATTTTATCGTCATATTTCGACACGTTATGTTAATTGGTTGAATTTTTTTATACTAACACTATTTTTTATATCTTTTTTATGTTTTTATCAGCAAGCTCAGCGGAACATAATATTTCAAATGTTTTTCGTCATTATTATTGGTATAATTGCCGTTAGGATTTTTAACCATCACCGTTGCTCTTTTGCCAATTTTGTTTACTACTCCGATCAATGGCTTACCATCAAATTCAAATTGCACCATATCACCAAGTCTAATTCCATGAATTTCACTTGCAATTTTATGGTTTGTAGGTAGTAAGTGATGACTATGTGTATGCCCAAATAAATTTCCCGCAGCCACTCTAAAGCGTTCTTGACTGCAATTGGACTTATAATACAAAAGAAACTCCAATGCATGGATTAGTTCGTGCTCAAAAACTATTTGCAACGCCTCAAGAGCACTACTTGTTCTAATTCCACAAACATCATTAATAGCGGCTAATTGATTATATCGGAAGAAAAAGTCAATCCCAATGCATATTCTTATTTTGACTCGCTCTGGATTTAGTTGAGAAATATTTTTGGGACATTTTGTTATACCAGCGCTTACCGTCATTCTCCTTGATAATTCATAAAGCATATATCCTTCAAAATTCTTTTTAAACCAATTGTCAAAGAATATTTCATCATAACTAAGGTAAAGAATTTGTAGATCAAGAAAACTGATGCAGCTAATTACTCCTGAGTTTATATTTGGTGATTCCTTTAAAAGGCGCTCTGCTACGGCTGCTCTCTTTTCTTTGATTGTCGTTTCATTATATTTAATTTTGATCATAAAGCAAAAATTTTCATAATTTATATTTTTCTCCTAATATGTCCATTTCTCATGGTATTTATAGATACTAACCTACCTGAATGTTTTTTGAATTAACAAATTGGTTTTGTGGTGACAAGAAAGCCCATGCATTAAAACTCAAATCATAATTATTCATACTCCATTTTACTTACAATCAGCTAATTTATCTTATTCAAATCCGCCTTCGTATGCACATACCCCGACTCTTGGCGAGTTGACCACTGGCAGAAACATGTCTTCGTCACACTCGTGTTTTTCACTACAATCATCACAAAGCCAACCAGCGTCATCATAAATGCATTCGCAGCATACGACAGTTGCAGGCTTCTCACAGTGTGTGCATTTAATAAATGGCGCAACATTCCGCGCAAGTAGCTCAACATTCTTTTTTCTTTTATTTGCATAAAACTCTGAAACAACTTTTAATTTTAAAACCGTTGTTGATCCAAAATCATATTCATGACGAAACAAAGTGCCTACATCGAGTATGTTAATTAATTTAATATTCATACTCCTATCTCCAAATTCCTTGTCAGGACTTATAGAAAATGTCTGTTTGTCAATTTCAAATGAACTAAAATGCCCACAGCATTCAAGCCATATCTTACGCAAAAATGCATCTAATGCTTTGAGCGTCGAATTAGCCTGAACATCAATATAAAGCCAATATTCAGGATTATGTGCTCCACAAACGCTTATACAATAATACTTTTCAATAGAATTTTCATCTTTAATTAAATACTTTTCAGTTTTAACACTGCACTTTTTTAAATGCTTAGACATCATAGTTTTATTAAATATTTCACCACAAAATACACATTTCCCATCACTTGTAATCGCCATTTTAAATTCCCCACTTTCATATTTCTATTTTTATACATCCAATAAACAAAAGCACTTCTAATTTTCTTATTTTACCATATTTCTCCAATTTTGTTTACAAAATGTGCAGTAAAATAACGCGTCGAATTTTAACTTTCGACGCGCTACTATAATTGGTTGAATCCTTTTATGATGACATTTTATTTATATTTATTAGTTTTATGTTCAATTAAACACTTTTTTAATGACTTCCAGATATTCCATGCCATTTTTAATATCCGGTTCGAGATAACTGCCCTCTGTCCATTCATTCCAAGCATTTATTGTGAATATTTTTGGAGTGATGTTATTGTTATCTATAAATTCCTTTGCCTGTTCCAGTGCTTTCCCGAATTCTTCCGGTGTGTTGCCCTCAAGCGTGGAGATAAAAGGATACCCCAAGTTGTCAAAGACATCGGACTGGATTGTTCTAGGACTTGAGTCCCAGCCCATTGTAACATTTGGAAAATATGGGACATCAAAATCCCGCTTGATTTTCTCAAATTCCTTGAAAGCTTCTTCCTTACACCATGAATAGCTGGTTTGAGGAAAATCCTTCATTTCGACATGGTGTATCCATACATATGAAGTGACGCTATTGAATCCAAGAGCCTCGATCAATTCGTTTGGATTACTGATTTTTGTTTCACCTGGCAGGATTTGCACACCCCATATAACAGCATTCAAATGTAATTCCCCAAGTCCTGCGGTTCGTACTCTATCTCGGAAATCATTCAGGATTCTGCTGGTATTTTCAATTCCGTTAAAACTTTCTACCAGATTCATTAATTCATAGATTGAAAAATACAGTCCGTCATTCACCTTCCAATAGGATGGATGACCAAAATAATTTTTTATCATGTGATTTGTAGCTTTGATAAAAGCTATTTCTGTTAATTTTCCGGAAACACGGAGCGGATATGTGGCTGTTCTAGTTGCCGGGTGAATTTCCATCCAATCGTGATTTGCCCACATTAAGGCAAATTTGAGACGTTCGTTATTTTTCGCTCCTAAAAACCCCTCATCAAGGCATTTATTAAGAAATGGGCCGTCTTCGTACCAATACCAATCAAAAATGAATGTATTAATCCGGTTATCAGCGGCAGCATCTATTTTCTTTTGCATTACAATTGGTTCAGACTCATCCTCGTATCCCCAAAGCGGAATCTTTGGTTGTTCGTGTTTTGCAAATCTGGGTTTTGCATTTTTGACAATCTCCCATTCAGTCCATCCTTTTCCGTGCCAGCCTTCATTCCTTGCATCTATGTGGTAATTCGGGAAATAGTACACAGCAATTTCATAACTGTTATCCATAATCATGTCCCCCCTAAATCTTATTATGTTTACCCTGTTACGGCACCCATTGTTATTCCTCTGTAGAAATACTTTCGCACATCTTTAACCTTTTGCGGCACCGATTGTTATTCCTATCGCTATAAAATAGTTATTTAACCATGGTTCCTGTCCCAAAGGTAAAACTACCCTTTTACGGCGCCCATTGTTATGCCTTTGTAAAAATACTTTTGTGATGCTAAAAACAATGCAATAGGGGGAATCATTGCAATGATGAGCATTGCATAAATGGCTCCGTAATCCGCAGCATGTTCACTGACAAAGGAATATACTGCTAAAGTAAGAGGTTTCTTTTCCTGCGAACTAATAATCATTAACGGCATCAGAAAATCATTCCATACATATATTACCGTTATTACTGCATAGGACGCGGTAACAGGCTTTAGAAGCGGCGTTATAACCTTGAAAAATGTTTGCAAATAGTTACACCCGTCAATTTTTGCGGCTTCGTCTAGTTGTCTTGGTAATGTTTTAATAAATCCGGTGTAAAGCAAAATTCCCATAGGAATCTGAAGCGCCGAATATATTAATATCAAAGCAGTTCTGGTGTCTTTCAGTCCTAATGTAATAACAATGCTATAAAGAGTCGAAAGATTGGCAACAGCTGGAATCATCATAGCACTCAAAAAGAAATAGTACAGGAGATTGAATATCTTTTCTCGTCTCCTGGCAAGTGAATACGCTGCAAGTGAACATAAGATTACATTCAATAAAATTGTTGCTGTTGTAATAATAGTTGAATTCAAAAAACTCCCCATCACATAGGAACTTGTAAAAACTTTTTTATAATTTTCTAAATAAAAGCTTGACGGAAAAGACAAAACTCTGTTTATTTCCCCCGTTGTCTTAAATCCCGCCATGAAAATATTTATTAGCGGTATAAGTATTATTAATACTCCTAAATAAACAATTGCATATTTCAAAATGGAAGAAAGGTGAAAATCAGAACGTTTATTTGTCATGCTAATATTCCACCTCCAATTTTCGTGTTATTCTAAGTTGTGATATTGTAACAATAGCTATGAAAATAAAGAATACAAGTCCTATGCTGCTGGCATAACCAAACCGTTCATAGGAAAATGCATTTTCATATATTGACATACTGATGGTTTTAGATGCATTCATTGGACCACCGGATGTCAAAACAAATGGCAAATCAAACATTCTCAGCGCGCCTGTTATGGAGACAAATGCATTTATAGTTACGGCGGGCATTAGTAACGGCAATGTTATAAACTTGAATTTTTTAAAACCTGTCGCTCCGTCAAGCATGCCGGATTCATATACATCAATCGGAATACTGTTTAATCCTGTAAGATAAATCACCATTCCATATCCAACCCATTGCCATGCATTGATAAATATCAAAACTGGTTTAACTGACCTTATATCTCCAAGCCAGTCAAAGACTAAAAAATTCATATGTAAGGATTTTAAAAATTCATTGATAACTCCAGTGTATTGAAAAAAGCCCACCCAAGTAAGTGATACAATAACCGGACTTATAATGCATGTCATATAGAATATTGCTCTGATAAAACTTTTTCCTTTAAATTTATCATATAAAATCAGTGCCAATCCCAGTTGCAGAATCGTGCCGATTATAATTGAAAATACTGCAAGATAAATTGTGTTAAGAAATGATTGCATTATATCCGCTTCTTTAAACATCGTTACAAAATTTTGCATCCCGATGAAATTATAATTTTTACCAAACCCGTCCCAGTCTGTAAAAGAGTATTGTAGAGTCATGAGCAATGGGATATAAGTGAATGTGAAAAAAATTAAAAGCGCAGGAATCACGCCCAGCAATGAATATATTATTTCTCTATTAATGTTTTTTCTTATTTTCATAAAATTAGTCACCTAATGTTTTTCTCATTTAATGTTTTTCTTTATTTTCATAAAATTAGTAGCTCGATTTTTAATATTACAGGCAGGTGAATTAACCCCTGCCTGTTTGTTATTTATTGTATGTTACTCTGCGATTACTATAGAAGATTTAGTCTTTTCAAATGCTGCATCAAGTTTTGTTAATTCTGTTGCTGCTGATGACCCAGCAAGAATATTTTGGAATCCATCGTTAAATGCATCACCAATGAAACCTGAAGGAAGTTGTGCTTTTTGACCAATTATAATTGAATACTCATCAGTACTAAGATTTTTGATGTGATCTGCAATAACCGGAGCAATAGCATAATCAAATTTCAAAAATGTTGTTAGTGACTGAGTTTCTAGATAATTTTTCAAATTCGGTTTATCAATGAAGAAATTAAACACTTTTTTCGCTTCGTCCAGATGCTTCGATTTTGCTGATATTGCTATCAATCTATCAACTTCACCCATAGCATATTTTTTGCCATTTATAGGATCTACAGGGGCTGTAAAAGCCGCCAATTTAAACTTTGCAGGATCCGCTGCTGCAATTTCTGGTAGACCGACAACCCAAGGACCTTGTGGTAGCATTGCTGCTTTTCCGTCGATGAAATATGGTACTGACTGAGGCCATGTCAGAGTAAGACTTGCTTTGCCTATGTATTTTTTCGTAGCCATTACTGAAGCCATATCAAATTCATTTTTAAACATCGCAGATGGCTTGATTTCACCATTGGCAAGAGCCAATGCCCATTCAGGCGTCTTTTCAAGCATTCCGCTGTATTGTCTGTACCTAAAGAAGAATTCTGTTGGCCACTTGTCTTTTCCACCAAATACAATTGGTTCAACTCCGTCAGCTTTTATTTTCTCACAAAGAGCATAAAATTCAGTAATAGTAGTAGGTATTGTCAATTTAAGCTTGTCAAAATAGATTTTATTATAATATATTGGTAATGGTCCACCATTAGTATTGATTGGGAAACCATATTTTTTGCTACTGACAGTAAAAACTTTATCTAATCCAGGTGAAGTCGCCAGTAAAGCCATGCTTGATTGGTCAGTGACATCAGCAAGATGTCCCTCTTTAACAAATTTTGGATATTGTGCCCATTGAAGAAGCATAACATCGGGTGCATCACCTGACAAAATTCTTGTTTTTAGCAGTTTATCGTAGTTTACTCCATCAAGAGCTTCATCTTGGATTATAATATTTGGGTTTGCATCCATAAATGATTTTAGTACTGGCTTATCCTCGCCTTTTGTCATCCATGAAACATATTTCAAAGTGACCTTTTCTTGTACTGCTTGTGTTGGAGTCACGGTATCAGATTTGGCTGGAGTTGTGGGGTTTGTACCGCATCCTGGAAACAAAGCTGCTATTATTACCAACGATGTAAGGACAGTGATAATTCTTTTTAACATTTAAGTTCCTCCTCATAATATCAATATTTGCCGATTTTCTTTCCCTTGGTAATTTGTAAAGTCTTTACGCCATTATGATATCACGATTATTCCAAATACATTAGTATTAATATTTTGAGAAAAGGTGTACAATTTTGTCCTGTTTTGTCAAATTTTGCTTTTTTGTCGAAATTTGCTTCTTTTTAAAAAAGCCATTAGTTATAGTGACCCCTATTTCAATCGGTATATGACCAATGGAGCTACTCAATGGGTAGCTAGTTAGTGACTAATTGATGGCTAGTTAGTGGTTAGCAGATGTCCATTGGCTGAGCTAAGTATTATCTTGACAAATAATTTATTTTATGTTTATGTAATATAAAGTTGATAAAAGTGGCAATCAATTTGAAGGAGGTTACTATGGTAAAAATGGCAACTCCAATTTCATTTCTAAAGAAAATAATTGGAATTTTCAGAAGAAATATCAAGTATAAATTGTTTGTCATTTATGTTGTGATTATTACACTGCCTATTCTGTTTTTTGGCGTTTTATCATACCAAATGTCCTCATCTGTCCTTCAAAATGATTTTATTAAATACAAGCAACAAATAAACGAGCAAGTTGTGAGAAACATTGATGAAAATTTGAAAAGTCTTGAAAGGCAATCCATGTCAGTTTATACAAACATAAACGATATGTTTATTGTTATAAACACCCCCGCAAATAAGTTCGATACACTCTACTTGCAAGCATACGACCGTGTCGCAAACTTTTTCCGAAGTGTTATTCAGAGCAATGATAGAATTTTCGGTTTCACTCTAGTCTCTTTGGATGGTGAGATAAAATTTTATCTAGACCGGTATGTCGGAAACTTAAATCTATATAATGTTAAAAATGATCTCTGGTTCGAAAAAACTTTATCTTTGAATGGCGCTCCACTATTACTTGAACCTCATTTAAATAATTTTTTGGCGCCTGATGGCTACAATAGAAATAAAGTCATATCTATTACAAGAACATTAATTGACCTCGAAAAGGATAAGGCTTCAGGCATATTAATCCTGGATCAGGACGTCACTCAATTTTCGGGAATTGCAACAAATGTGGAAATTGATCCCCAAGAAACAATTGTTATCATTGATAATTCATCTACCGTTATTACTTCAAACAAAGTTTTAAAAGAAAGTGTATTGAAAACACTTCTTTCTATAACTTCATCGAATGCGCCAGGTTTTAGCAGTACAAAAATCGACAATGAAAACGTGCTTATAAATTATGGGGAGTCAAAAGAATTTGGATGGAAAGTAATCTCGATGTTACCGGTATCTGTAATTAATCAGAAGGGACTGTTTTTAAGAAACATTAACTTTTCACTACTAATTATTATGATAATATTTTCTCTTTTGATTTCTATAATAATTTCAAATTTTATAACAATTCCTCTTAAAAAGTTAATGCTTTCATTTAAAAAATTACAACAAGGCGATTTTAATACCGCAGTATCAATAAAAGGAGAGGACGAACTAGCACAGATAGGAAACACATTTAATACAATGGTAGTCAATATGCATGGGTTGATAGAACAAAAATATGAGATCGGACTTCTTCGCAAACAAGCAGAGCTTGAGTCACTTCAAAGTCAAATCAATCCGCATTTCCTTTATAATACACTTTCATCTATAAAAGCTGTTATTAGCCGACGGGATTTTGACAAAGCTTTGACTATTGTTCAAAATTTGTCGGATATTTTTAGGTATAACCTAAACCGAGGTAAATATATCGTTAAATTTTCGGAAGAGCTAGATCATATGAAGAAATATTTATCAATCCAGGAATGTAGGTTTTTAGGAAAATATGAAGTGATATATGATATTGACGATGAGGTATTAAATTTGGATATTATCCGACTAACTCTTCAGCCTATTGTAGAAAACGCATTATACCATGGGATTGAGGCCAAAAGAGGCAAAGGAGAAATTAGAATTGCTGCAAAAGTCTTTGACAATGATTACTATATCTATATTTCTGATAATGGACTTGGCATATCTGAAGCTGAACTTATACAGATAAATCAGGAACTTGAAGCTAATCCAGAAGTACAATTAAAGAATAACATCGAAAAACAAGGCATCTTTAACGTTAATGCACGGATAAAATTTTATTTCGGGAACACTTACGGTATAAAAATTGTTAGTAGTCAAAATATAAATACGACAGTAAAAATAACCTTACCAATTAGTAAAAAAACTAAGGAGTTGACATCAGATGCAGATTTTAGTTGTTGATGACGAGGCACTTGTTAGGGAAAGTGTTGTTAATAGTCTAAAGAGCTTTGGAATTGATGATATTTTAGTTGCACAGGATGGTTTTGATGCGTTAAAATTGCTAAATGTATCCAAGCCAGATATTGTCATTACCGATATCAGAATGCCGGAGATGGATGGAATTGAATTTCTGTCAAAATCCAGGGAGATTCATCCTGATCTAATATTTATTTTGCTAAGCGGATATGAATTGTTTGAGTACGCACATAAAGCGATACAATATGGTGCTTTTTCATATCTTTTAAAACCAGTGAGTGACGAAGAATTGAAATCAGTAATTGAAAATGCTATTGAGACAATTTCCCGCAAAAACAAACAGCGTGAATTCAATTCACTTATGCGTATTGGTGGCACCCAAGGTGCTGATTTTTTAAAAACTCGCCTAATTTCTGAATTAGTTAAAGGCGATTTTGTTAATACGGAATATAGCGAAACAAAACTCAAGGAACTACATATAAACTTTGACAAGGAGTTCTTCCAAATATTTTTGGTAAGTATTGATTATTTCAAAACATTAGAAGGAGTTTCTTCGAAAGAATACGAATTATCAAAATTCAGTATTAATAACATCACATCAGAGATATTAGCTAACAATAATATCTCGATGTATCCTTTTGACTATGAAACCGGCATGGGTTTTCTATTGAACATTTCGTCGGACAGCGTTTTCAATGACAAAATGATTTTGTTGCCATTATTGGGTGAGATTTTGGAAAACGTTAATCTTTTTCTGGATTTTTCTGTAACAATAGGCGTAGGGATGATTGTTAGCAGTATTTTTGATTTATCCAACTCTTATATCCATGCTCAGGAATCTGTTCTGCAAAGATTAGCAAGAGGTGGAAACCAAGTGTTTTTTCATGATAAAGCAACTGTATCAAAAGATACCACAATCAAAATAGGATTTAAAACCGAAGAAAGTTTTAAGGCATGTTTCGAGAAATGTGACAAGCTCGGTGCGATAAATATTATTAAGAATTTATATGAGCCTTTTGAAAGTGTTGAAATTATTGATATTGGTAATTTGCATAAATTGAATTTTCAGTTGATATTGCTTATTTATAAGATAGTTAACGCATTAGGATTAAACTCCGAGGAACTATTAGGTGATGAGTTTGTGCTATATAATTCTTTAAATGCACAATATAGTTTTAAGGCAATTATTAAATATTTCGACGAATTGCTAGAGATTTGCTTGGCGAGCATTATTCTATTGAACGAAAAAGGCAATATGAAAATTATGGAGATTACAAAAGAGTTTATTGCTAAAAATTACAATAAGGATATAACCCTTAAAACTATTTCCGGCAATGTTCATTTAAGCACAGCATATTTCAGTAAGCAATTTAAGCTTTATTTCGGAGAAAATTTTAGTGACTATATTATCAATTATAGAATTAACAACGCAAAAGAATTTTTGAAAGCAGGAATTTATAAGGCAACTGAAGTTTCGAAAATAGTAGGATTCAATGACGAAAAATACTTTTATAAGGTTTTTAAGCGACATACCGGATTTACTCCGACGGAATACAAAGATATTTATAGGAATTCTAAATAGAAATTCATTCTAATAAGGAGTATAATAAAAAATGAGCGCATAAAATGATTTTGTCAATATATGGATTTTCAATTAGTTCTCAATAAAATGCACCCAACTCACAAAATACTCTTTATACTATTCACATTAGGATGTTTTACAACTCAATTATATCAATAATAGTTAACACTATAATTAAAATAGAGAGGGAAATAAATATGGTAATTTACAAAACAAAGAAACACACAATGAGAGTTAAGTTGATCTTCAATCCAATTGCAGGGGCAAATTCTGAATCACCTCTCCAACTAATGGACGTAATCCAGGAATTGCAGGCATGGAGGATTAATGCAGAACCCTATTTGATAGAGCCCGAAAGCGATTTAAAAAAAGTCGTTCTTGATGCAATAGGTCAAGGAATCAAGATGATTGTGGTCTGCGGTGGAGATGGTACAGTCTCTTCAGTTGCTAGAGCAATTATCGGAACAACCGCAACACTTGGAATTATACCAACGGGGACGCAAAATAATGTAGCCTTTAGCCTGGGTATCCCAAACGACATCCCGTCTGCAATTGCTATTTTACGGACAGGCAAACTTTTGAAAATCGATATTGGCTTATGTACATTTAATAAAGTCTGTACACCATTTATTGAGGTTTGTTCGGTTGGTTTATTTTCCACCCTATTTTCTTCTGCTGATGACATTCAACACGGGCATTTGACGCGCATCGGAGATTTCCTGACAAAACTCACATCAACTCCTTCCTCAGACATCCATATCTCACTTGATGATAATCCAGAAATCAATATGCAGGGACATCTGGTATTGGTTTCTAATATGCCTTATATAGTTCGTCATTATAAAGTTGGCGAGGTGGATTGCTTTACCAACGGACTGCTCGATGTTCTGTTTTTTGCAGATTTATCAAAACTTGATTTGGTGAACTATTTTATCAAAGGTCCAGGAACTGACAAAAACGAGGATTCCCGCATTCAGCATTATAGTGTGCGCAGTATCACAATCGGCACTAACCCTACAATGCCTATAATGGTTGATGGAATAACTCTTGGTGAAGGGTCGCTGCGCATCGAAGTAAAGCCTCATGGAATGTCTGTCATGGCTGGGATAGCCAAGGTGGATGAAACTGCTGCTAATGCAGATACAAATTTGGAGGGATTGCTTTGAAAAATATAGAAAGTGATCCTACAAAAACAGACAAATCCGAAGAGAATGACTCATTAAAAACCGATAATCTATCTGAAATAAAACCTTCTCAGGAAATCAAATTACCTGAAATCGAAATTCCAGGACCCCCTGGTAAAGTTGCCAATTTTATTAAAAATATTCCACACGTTTTCTGGATTATCGGAATAGCAATTTTTTTGGTGCTTTTATCGATAATCATGCCGCTTTCTATATGGACAGCCCTTTGGGCGGTACTAAAAAGCCAGTATGTTATTGTTTGCTTGGTACTTGTTTTTTCAATGGTGGCGGTTTCTCTTGTATGGTCAATCGGTCAGCGAATCGACGTCTGGGTTTTCATGTTTTTTAACATGCATGGGAAACGATCGATATGGTTTGACCGGATAATGCTTGGAATTACACAGCTTGGTAATTTTGTTTTTGCATTGATAGTTGCTTTAGGCTTGTTCTATAGAGGATATAATCTGCTGGCATATGAGCTTTTAATAGGTTTATTGACGTTGGGTTTGGTTGTGCAGATTATGAAAATTTTAATACATCGCACAAGGCCCTACATCAAATTAGAGAACATAAGGATTATCGGCTCGCGCGCAAGTGGGCAATCATTCCCAAGTGGGCATACTGCTCAGGCTTTTTTGATGGTGACGTTGATTCTTCAATATTTCCAAATTCCATTATTTGGATGGGTGTCCTTATATCTTTTGGCTTTGGTTGTTGGAATCACGCGGATTTATGTTGGGATGCACTATCCAAGAGATGTTATCGGAGGTGCTATTATCGGCGTGACATGGGGATTGCTTGGCGTAATTGTTAACAGTTATATTTTTGGTTAGATTTTTTTCAATTCAAAAATAGGGGGTCAGCAAAAATTTTTCTGTTTTAATCAGTGTATAAAAAACCACCCTCAATTTGAGAGTGGCATTAAAGTTTCTTTTATTTTTATTACTAGATATGTGAGATATTACTCTGACTCCAAGTTCAGATATCGACGAATTGCTGGTTGCTTTAAACCATTCTCATTCTTTGATTTCCAATAATTTCGGTTCACAGAGCTTTCTCTTATTGTTTGAAATTCTGCCGCATTTTCTGCAGATCCATACCGGATTGATAACCAGAAGTTTGTATTCATTGAAATCATCAAGCAGATATCCCTTTTTTACCAATTTGCAAAGTGTGTATTTTGCGATTTTAGAATTTTTGTTATCCTTTTTATCCTTTTTATCTTTTTTGTCCTTTTTATCTTTTTCATTATTTTCCAGCATTTTGTTTTTTTTCTTACTTTTTTCCGTTTTAACATTTTTCATTTCTTCTATGGGAGCTGCAAATATCAATTCCATATCTTTTTGCGTCAATTTCTTCTCTGGAGTTTTTTTTGCAATTTCTTCCCCCATTTCATCTACAATAGGTTGCTTAAGTAGTTCTTCAACTGGAACTTGTGTGATTACTGGTTCTTTTTTAGCTGTTTCTAAAGACTTTGTTCCTTCTGTTCCCTTTTTTTCTATTGTTTTCGTTACCTTTTTTACTACCGCTCTTCTCCGTGGGGGCCTGCTAATAATCTTTTCTTCTTTTGGCTTGATTATTGAATCCGATTCGGTCACTTTTTTCTCCTGGATTTCTTTCTGTTCCATTGGATAGCCTCCTTCTCAATAATAAATTGTTATACAAAATTTTTGCATATTTCATTTCTGAAAAGCAATTTGCTTTCCTGTTTATTTATTTTAACACATTTTCTCGTTTATTGTATTTTCTTTTATCATTATTTAATCTATTTTTTACAATTGACAAATTAGAAATGTGATATAATGGTGGAAATGCTACAGTAAAATGGTTCACAATTAAAATGAATGTTGAAAGGATGAGATATGCTCCACGCACTGGTCGACCTAGGATCTAACTCGATTCGCCTATCAGTATATAAATATAGAGACAATAAAATCATTCCTCTGATTAATAAGAAAGAAATGGTCGGATTGGCTGGATATGTTATCAATGGCAGTCTGACCGAAGCTGGGATTAGAAATGCAATTACTGTTTTAGCTGGTTATAAGGAGATCATCAAGAATTTTGGAATCCCCCATATGCATGTTTTCGCCACTGCTTCTCTAAGGAATATAAACAACACACAAGATGTCCTGGAACGAATCCGTCAGGCGACCACCATTAATGTTGATGTTCTATCTGGGGTTGAGGAAGCGCGTCTAGATTTTGTTGGAGCGACTTATTTCTTAAAAAAGAACCGTGGAATTCTGGTTGATATCGGCGGCGGTAGTACGGAACTAGTTGTGTTTGAAGGAAATACGATTCAGAAATTGACGAGTATTCCGATTGGCTCTCTGAATTTATATGTGAATAATGTAAAGAAAATTCTGCCGGATACGAGCGAACGCAAAAAAATCAAAAAGAGAATTGATGAGCAGCTTGATTCCTTAAACTGGAAAAAATTGGGCTCTTCATATGAATTGTGCGGAATCGGCGGAACAGTACGTGGATGTTTCAGAATATGTCAGGAATTGTTTTATGAAAATAAGGATATGAAGTTTATTACTCCCTCAGACATCAAAAAAGTTGTAAACCTCCTAGAACAGAAAGACCTGACGAGTTTCAAGGATATCTACCGGATTGTACCGGAGAGAATTTTTACAATCACTCCGGGAATCATGATTTTAAATGAAACAATCAAACGGTTCAAGCCTGAGACCATCACATTAAGTAAGACTGGTTTACGTGAGGGGTATCTGATTGACCAGATATTGAAAGTTGGGATATAGGAATATGGATGATGACCTTTTGTACATGCAAAACCGCGAGCTATCATGGCTGAAATTCAATACCAGGGTCTTGGAAGAAGCGATCAGCGAGGCAAATCCTCTGCTGGAAAGGCTGAAATTCGCCTCCATTTTCACAAGCAATCTAGATGAATTTTTTATGATTAGAGTAGGTAGCCTTACCGACATCGCCCATTTTAACCCCACCTATCAGGACAATAAAACAGGTATGCTCCCCCAAAGGCAACTAGACTTGATTTACAAAGACTGCATCCATCTTTATAAAATGAGAAATCATGCTCTCCATCTCATAAATCGAAATCTTTCCGACTTTGGCATCCAGCAAAAAAGGATAGAGGATTTACGAAAATCAGAAAGGAAAGAATTAGAAGTTATTTTTCTTTCACAGATTCTTCCTTTTCTTTCTCCTCAGATTATCGATTCCAGGCATCCATTCCCGCACCTTGATAACAAACATCTTCATGTTGCTACCACACTAGAATCAAAGGACCATGAGTTATTCGGCTTGATTCCGATTCCTAAATCGATGGAACGTCTGTTTTTCCTAAAAGATCATTCCTTAATATTCCTCCTAATAGAGGACATCATTCTGTATTTTGCACACCATGTCTTCGAGACCTATACAGTCCGAGAAAAAACGGTTATTGCTGTTACACGGAATGCAGACATCGATGCAGACGCGGGATTTTACGATGAGGAAATTGATTACATGACTCATATGAAAAATCTTATACAAAAGCGCAAACGGCTATCTCCAGTAAGACTTGAGTTGCAAAACGATGTCAGTGCGAAATTCTTGAAATATTTCTGCAAAAAATTTAAATTGAATCAAGAACAAATTTTTATCTCAGAAAGCCCCCTTGATCTTTCTTATGTTTTCGCCCTTGAAGACAGGATTCCTTCAGTTGTCAAACGGGAACTTTGTTTTCCAGCATTCACACCCGCTCTGCTTTATAATGTGTCCGAATCATCGAATATGATGCAGGAAGTGGAAAAAAAGGATTTCCTACTTTCTTATCCATACGAAAGTATGCAACCTTTCTTGAAATTGATAAATGAGGCGGCGCATGATGTTCATACAGTTTCGATAAAAATAACCCTTTACCGCATAGACAAGCAGTCAAAACTTGCGGAAAGTCTCATTTATGCTGCGGAAAACGGAAAAGACATCACAGTTATTATAGAGCTTCGTGCACGATTTGACGAGCAGAACAACATAGAATGGTCCCAGCGGTTGGAGGAAGCCGGATGCCGAGTCATTTACGGAACCGGTGGATACAAAGTCCATTCGAAAATATGCCTGATAACAAGACATACAAAGAATAATATCCAATACATCACGCAGATTGGCACCGGAAATTACAACGAAAAAACCTCGAAAATCTATACGGATTTATCTCTCATTACAGCGAACCAGGAAATCGGCAGGGATGCTATGAATTTTTTTAGGCATATGTCTGTGGGGAATTTAAACGGTGAATACGTTTGTTTGTGGGTGGCTCCCAATTTTTTCGAATGCAATATTCTCGCAGGAATAGATGGAGAAATTGCCAAAGCCAAGAATGGCGGTTCAGGGGAGATTATTTTCAAAATCAACTCTCTAACAGAAAAAGTCATTGTAGAGAAGTTGATGGAGGCCTCTTGCAGTGGAGTGAAAATCAAACTGATTGTTCGCGGAATATGTTGTATCATCCCAGGTATTGCTGGTCAAACTGAGAATATAGAAGTAATAAGCATCGTGGGGAGATTTCTTGAACATTCGAGAATTTATTGTTTTGGAAACGATGTGGACCAAAGGATTTATATTGCCTCGGCCGATCTGATGACCCGTAATATGAAAAGAAGGGTGGAGATTGCATGTCCACTAATGGATTCCTCGCTTAAAACAAAAGTATACGGGTTACTGACGGTCATGCTCAAGGACAATGTTAAAGCAAGACAGCAGAATGCGGACGGCACCTATTCATATGTTCCTTCCGAGGATGCTACTGCAGTTAATTCGCAGGAATTTTTCATGAAACAGGCGCAAAAAGATGCCCAAGCGAAATTCTCCACACATACTATCCCTATTAAAACAGATAGATTCAAAAAATTCCTCCGGATCTTTTTTAAGAAAGCATAAACTCCCAGCCCTTGTGACCTACTCTCACCACCTGTAGAGGTGGGAGCTTCTTGGGAAGTACAAACTAATGTTCGCATTATTACCAAGCGATTCCCCGTCAGCCCGACGGTCCTTTATATTTTCATAGTATACAACAAGATTGAGTATCAGGCTATCCCTAAAATTCTCAAGCCCTCATATCTTAGATTCATTGCAGCATTTATATCCCTGTCGAGCACTTCGCCGCAGATGGAACATTCCCAGATGCGATCTGCAAGGGTTAGTTCCCTGTTCCTGTAGTGACAGCAGCTACTCCCACCTATTCTTCTCGCATTCGCGAGTAAGGTTGAATAGAGGAGGGAGATTTCTTGCTACATGAGGTTAAAGGTACTAGGTCTTTCATCAATTTGAGTGCGGAAACCTTCTTCTCGATCCCTCCGAACTCCCTCATAAGACCCTCCTGTTTTAAATCCAGCCATTCGCAATACCGGATTGATATTTCCGGCGGTCCCGGCCATTTTTCGGAAAGTTGTCTAAAAACAGCGATGTCGTTAATTTTTCCTAAATAATCTTGAATCTCTTTGAAAATCGCAGTCTGCCGCGCTTTATCATTCAGAATGGCGTTGGAGAAATATTCACTGGCATATCGAAGCTTCTTGATTCTAATCCTTGTCGGATGAATAGTTTCGATCCTGTTTTTGTCATGTTTTGGAATTCCCATTAGAATTTTTTCGATCCACTTAGAGAACCGCTCTTCCGAATACTGTCCGATTGAGGATTTTTTCGGATGTTTTTCCTTGTACAGCCATTCATTCAAAGTAAGAACCATCGGAGTTACTCCCCCGGTAGCAAGAAATCCCTGCAAATTTGATTCCCTTTTTTTTCTGACCTCTTTTAGTGCTCGGAGCATTTCTTCATATTCGGTATCAAGTTGAGTCGCGTGTCCTAGATCCTCTAGGATCTGCTGTTTAGGGTCTTCTAGGGGTTTCTGCTTAGGGTCTTCTAGAGGTTTCGGTTTAGGGTCTACTAGAGGTTTCTGTTTAGGGTCTTCTAGAGGTTTCTGTTTAGGGTCTACTAGTGGCTTCTGTTTAGGGTCTACTAGTGGATTTCGTTTAGGGTCCTCTTGGGACTCTTGTCCATGGTACTCTAATGCATGTTTCTCTGTTGCAAATTCGATCCATGATTCGATAAAAACATCGAGATTTCGCAGTCCTTCGGTTTTTTGAATAAATTTTCGAAAAATCGTCTGAAGAGTTTTGTATTTTTTTGATTTAACAATCGGTTTTGCAAAGCTAAAAACCGACCGGATATGTCTAGTCCAGACCCGTAAATCATGCAGATTTTCTATGTCTTCCGGATTGGATTCGTATTTTTCAATCGATTTTTCGATTTTTCGGAGGCAGAATCCAATTGCATACTGGATGGTGTCAAGACAGTTTTTTTCTGGATCCGGTATTACGTACTCTTCTTTTTTGGAATGCGCGTCAGGTGCGAATCCTATTTTAACTACCGAAGCCAATGCGATGAGCTGTTTGGGTTGGTGAAACCAGAGTAACCGACCTTCAGAAAATTGCTCCTCCTTAGTTGAAAAAGCGGCTGCAGCACCTTTTTTGAATGGCAACGCAATCCCGCACAATTGCTTGCTCCATTCACTCATAGTGGGCTCATGCCCAACAATTATAAGACATTCGAATTTTGTTCCACTTTTGATTTGAGTTGACAATTTGCTGAAATTTCCATCCAGTATAAACGGATAGGTCGTAATTTCCGAAATATTCAGGGTTTCAGCAATTATCTTTGCTGTCTGATGTGCACGAACAAACGGGCTTGTCCACAAATGCTTCTTATCGTATTCTTCGAGAAGTTTTCCAATCCCTTTTGCGGCTTTCTTGAATTTTTTAACGCCCTTAGTAGTTAGGTTGCGCTCTTCATCAACGATATTTTGCGTTAGTTCCTGTGCAATCCCATGTCTAACTAAAACAATCAGCATCCACATTCCCCCTCGTTTATTTATAATATCAATATAGTAATCATACATTAGATTATACTTCAGCATAAATTGACTGTAAAATTGTTTGGGTTCGTATCTATTAAATCCTGTTTGTATCTATAGCTTTATTGCTAAATCGATTTCTGTTCTTTACAATTAACTATCGAAGATTAAAATGAAAGTTGGATAGAATAGTAAATTTAGCGAGTGAAAACAGGTGCTGTGCCATGATATACATTAGCTTGACAATCCTTTTGATAGTTGTAAGGTTAATGTGATCCTATTATACCTACCACCTGCGGAGGTAACGAAATTTTTATAGAAGGAGGATGATTTATCCATTGCATTTGTGATGAATAAATCAAGGAGAAGATGAAGAAATACACGATTAGTAATGCTGAGAAAATTAATCTCAAAAATTTTGATCCGGAAGACACGGACGGATTGTCAAAGGAAGATATCCAAGTAGAATATTTGAAATTACAGGAGAAATTCAAGTCTCGGTGCATCAGGGATTTTGACTAGCGCAAGGGATCCAGTTTTTCTGTTTTGGCTTTTCCTGAATTATTTGTAATGTTTCTTTCTAACATAATCAATCCTCCTACTTACTAAATTCATTTTCAAATTCAATATTCTTCACGTATACCGAATTCCGCATCCTCGACCCATATGCTTGGACGGTTAACCATTTTAATAATTTCTTTAAGTAATTTGTAATGCTCTTCTTCTTGTTTAATAAGAAATTTGAAAAACTCTTCGTCTCCTTTTGATTCAGATAAAAGTTTTTTATAAAGGTCTATGCTAGCTTGTTCCATTATCAACGCTTTTCTATATACATCAATTTGCTTAGGACTGCTTTTTTCAAAATCGAATTCAGTGGTGTTATTGAAGACATTTTTTATGCTGGCAATATTTTCCTGCAGTGGAAAATCAATGTTTACTTCTTTATCTTTGATTATTTTTGCATGTCTTTCTTCGTCTTTTGCAAGTGAAATAAACACTACGTGGAGAGTATTATCCTTGTTCTCCAATGCTTGTTCTCTATAAAACATCTCGCCGTCCGATTCCATTTGTATTGCATAATCCGAAATATTCATGGCGCTCCTCCTTATTGTAATTATTGTAATAATTGTAATTATATCAATGGTGTCTAATGCAATCACGTTTTTTTATTCATGGCTTCTGTTTGTTTTACGAAAAAGTGTAATTTTCCCCATCGATAAAAACGAATAAATCCCAATAAACAGACTGTTCCTAATAAGTATCCTCCGAGAACATCACTTGCCCAATGCTCGCCGCTATAAATCCGCGAAAACCCGACTAGGACGACGTGTATCCCAAATACAATAAGCAGAACAGTTCGAATCCATGACGGTTTCAGTAGTGAAAAAATCAAGAAACAGATAAACCCAAAAAAAGCTGTATAATACATGACATGTCCACTTGGGAAGCTATAGCTATTTAATATTTTATCTATACTAAGCACGCCAACAGCAGGTCTTGGACGGTGAATAAGTATTTTAATCAGAAAATTCAGTAACGAAACGATAGACGCGGTAAAAAGAGAAGCAGTCGCTTCCCAGTGATATCCAAAAAGGAAAATAATCACAATTATAATCAATGTAACAATAAATGCTTGGGGTGAAAAGCCGACCCAGCTAATAAAAGTCATCAATCCCCCAAAAAAGGGATTTGCAAGGGATTGCAACCCTTGGCTGATACTCAAGTCGAAAGTAAATGAAGGAATAGTGAAAACAAGAAATGCCAATATAGCAAAAGCTAAAATCAATATTCCAACACCCAGGTTGAATCGAAGCACTTTTCTTCGCTGTGCCTGCGGTGTCGAGGTCTTGTCTTTTACAACTTCGATGGCTGCTTTTTGACCTTTGATTAATGGTTGAGGAATATTCTTTTTCATAATATATTCTTTCACTTGTTACTATCTTAAATCCATTTTACCATACTTCAGACTAATTATTTGTCCCAGTAATAGGTGATAAGGGTGCAGATAAAACATCTTCCTTCTCTTCATGCGGTTTTTCAGCGCCTGAACCAATCATCGGAGCAAGAACCCGAAGCGCGCCAGGACATATTTTGATGACTGCCTTACCTGAACCCAACAAAATCCCGTCGGCTGCGATATCAAGCTTAGGAGAGGTTTTTACTACGACTTTATGCGCGCGGAAGCGTTGGAGTTTCCCATCAGGTACTAATCCTTCTTTGGAAGTTGAGGCAAAATACTTAATTACTTCAGCCTTACTGAAATCCGGAAATACCGAAATATCGAAAAGACCATCATCCATGGATGCGTCCGGGGCTACTAGATTCTTTGACCCCATGAGGGGAGTGTTGGCCACAGTTACCATCATCGAATTGATTTTAATCTTGCTTTCATCGTCCAAAGTGAGTAAAACTTCTGGTTTGGATTTAAAATTCAAGAAAGATGTCACAGCTTCCTTGAGCATTGATAAGTTACCTTTCGGTATTTTTTTTACTAATGGATACAATGTCGCGGTTAGCCCGATCACTGTAACCATAAAGAAATAAAATTTCTTGTGTTCTCCGGTTTTGATCACTCCTAAATCAAGTTTTCGGGGGCGAGCCGTAGCAATTAAATCACATGCTGCATTAATCTCTTCAGGAATACCTAAACTGGCAGCTATATCATTCATCGTTCCACCTACAATAATCCCCAGACTTACCTTGGAACCTACTAATCCCCGAATGATTTCCCCTATTGTTCCATCACCACCCATTGCAATAACAATATCGTAATCATCTTTAACAGCATTTCTAGCTATTAGAAGACCTTCCTCCTTTGGAGCAGCAAAGGCTACATCAACAACCAGCCCGTTACTTGTCAGACGACGAACCGCTTGAGCCAGACGTTCCGGGTTTCCCGATGCATCCCCTGATTCCGGATTGGCAATCAATTTAACGCGTCTGATTTTCTTTTTCTTTGACATGCCTTAAATCCCCCTTATTAAAGAATAATTCGATTATCATGATACCCAAAACGGTCCATATGATACCCACTGCTATACCAGCGAGAATATCTGTTATATAGTGAGCTCCGAGAAAGAATCGGCTGAAGCCGATAAAACTCTCCATAAGAATTGCAAAGCCAATCACTGCTATTTTCCATAATCGTGATTCTATCTTTGGAACAAAAAAATAAGCCAGCAAACCAAAGCATATCACACCACTAATCATATGACCGCTTGGGAAACTTGGATATTTGATGAGTATTGAAATAGGTTGATCAAATACAGGCCGTGGTCTTGCAAAAACTTTAGTTAGGAAATAAAAAATAATAGGGTGCCCTGCATAGAGAACCAATACTATGACAAGTTCTTTCCAAAACTTTTTAAAAAGGAAATAGACGCCAAGAATAATCCCAACGGCAATAGATACTTGCTGACCGAGATATGTACCCACATGCATGACATTTTTAATCCATACGGGACTACCAAGAGCTATATCATGCATTTTGCTTTCGATGGCTGTATCCCACTGAACCAAAGCGCCCTTCTGCTCTACGAAATAAGCAAGTATGCCAAAAGTCAGACAGCTAAGAAATAATATTACTACACCAACAAGAGGATGGTTACCAAGAAGGTTGGGACTTTTAAGTCCTTTTGAATATTTATCAATTGATTTTGCTTCTTGTTCATTCTTTAAAATCATACAATACTACCTTCCTGCGATTCAGCTCTTATTTTCAATTTTCTTAACCAATTTCTATTTTCTTAATCGATAAAACATGGAGACACATAAAGAGTATATTCCTAGAGCGATGAGCCCAATTGCGATAATTCCCAAAAGCCAAGGACCATATGGTTGCTTCAATATGGATATAAGAGCGCTGTCAAAACCCTTTGTCTGGCTTGAATTAGATGTATAAGCCGAGATAATCAGGAAGATTCCAATTATAGCCACAACAAGCCCTCTCGACATGACACCAAATCTACCTAAACGCTTGATCCATATCACTTGCGATGGATTTAGTTTAGCCAAAATAAGGTTCTTGTCAAAACCTGGTTTGATTCCTTGATATAACTGGTAGATTCCGATAATGACTACGATTATTCCAACAAACCCCACAAGCAATTGTCCAAAAGACCAATCCAGAACCAACGCAACAAAATGCTGGATTTGAGTGTCTTGAACACCACCAGAAGCAGGTTTTGCGCCACCAGTGATAAGGGCATATGTTGGCAGAACCAACAAAGCATAGGCTATTGCACTGAAAAAATAACCAATCCTCTCAGCGATGCCTTTCGTATTGTGTTCCGCATGCAAAGGATTAAATATTGCACGAATAAATCCCCACAATGAATAGCAGATTACTCCAAACAGAACAATCCATAAAAATATCCGACCTGCCGGCTGATTTCCAATCGTAGCAATCGCGCCTTGCGGATCCGTCGTCTTGCCTCCGTTTCCGGATGCAAACAGTAGTGCTGTCAACCCAATCACAAAATAAATTGCTCCGCGCGCCACATAACCTATGCGGGCCAGGGTTTCAATGACCGAATTGGAAGTTGAGCTGTGAGCAACAACATTACTTTTTTCTTTGATTTTTTGCACATTGTTTTTTAAACTAGGCATAACTAACCTCCTGCATTCATATGTTGCGATGTTTCCATTATATTTTTACTAAGTGGTCTTTATCGATTTAATCAGACCTGTGTTGTTAAGAATAGCGGTTGGGTCATATGGGTAATCTGATCCTGTAATTCTTCAATTTCATCAATATGGCGGTCTTCGTCATTCAAAATTCCTTCGAGGATATCTCGAGTGGCAAAATCCTTGACTTCTCCCGCTTTTACGATTGCTGAATTGTAATCTTTAATTGTGCCTTCTTCTAAATGATGATCACTCTCTAGTTGTTTTGATATATCGCTACCAATTTTCAATTCCGTCAAATTAGTGACGATTGGAATTCCTTCCAAAAAAAGTATTCTCCCAATGAGTTTTTCCGCATGCTTCATTTCGTCTATAGCTCGTTTTTCAAAGTAATTATGAAGTTTTTCATAACCCCAGTTTTTGCTCATCTCCGAGTGAACAATATATTGGTTGGTCGCGGTCAATTCATCCGCCAGTAATGCGTTGAGGGTATTAATCAATTCTTTATTTCCTTTCATTTGAATAGCTCCTTTCACTTAAATAAATTTTCTCTCTTCTTTAATTAATTTATCCCAATCTTAATTCTTTATTTTAATATTATAGTACTTAATGACTAAATACCTTGATATATTTTGCATAATCATAGAAAATATTTGGAATACACTCCTTTCTTGACTTTCTTTTACTTTCATATCAGATGAGTTCTTAAAACGGATGTTAAGTCAGTGTTTGGTCGTTCCCGAAAAAATCTTTCCATGGGTCTTCACCTTTAACTCTTAAAATCGCCTCATCCATATCTATTCCATCGGGAGCTATTGAATCAAGTTCATCCCATTTTATAGGCATTGATACTTTCGCCCCTTTTCGTGCTCTTATAGAATATGGTGCAATACTTGTAGCGCCTCTGCTATTTCTTAACCAGTCAATAAATATCTTGTTTTTACGTTTTTCTTTTCTAGCATTACTTGTATAACGATCAGGCCACTTCTTTTCCATAACATCTGCAATATTTTTTGCAAAATTGTGAAATGTATACCATGTCACATTAGGTTTTAATGGAACTACTACATGGTAACCCTTTCCTCCGCTTGTTTTAAGATAAGAAGTTAAAAAAAGTTCATCTAGTATACTTTTAATATCCCTTACTCCTTGGCGGACACTACTTAAACCCATGTCTACATCAGGATCTAAATCAAACACCATAATATCCGGTCTTTCAAGATCCTTCACATTACTTCCCCAAGTGTGAAACTCTAAAGTGCCCATTTGCACTTTGTATATAATCCCTGATTCATTATTAATATAAAAATATTCGTCTTTTTCACCGCTGCTTCCATCAATTGAAATGGTGATAATTTGTTTACTTTCGCTACTTGGATGTTTCATAAAAAAACAAGATTCAGATATACCCTTCGGGCATCTAACTACACTTAAAATTCTATTTACAATGTATGGAAACATCCGTTTTGAAACCATTTGGTAGTATTTTATTACATCTAGTTTTGTTATTATAGGCGATTCATATAATATTTTATTTGGATGAGTGATTTGTAATTCCTCTGATTGAATATTTTCCGAAACTGACTGTAATTGCTTCTCCACTGTTTCTCTCTTGACCTCTTCAGGATTCTTGTCTATTCTAAGTCCTTTAAAACTTGGATGTCTAAGTAATTTATTCTCAGTCCACTGGGCAAATTGAATTTCTGCTACTAATTCTGGTCTAACCCAAGTAATTTCTTCGTTGGTTCTTTTCTTTGGAGCTTCTTTAAAATATGGCATTGCTGTTCTTAAACTTTCTAATTTTTTATCTATTATGTACATATCTTTTTTACTTATACCTGTTCCTGCTCGACCAACATATACTAAATCGTTATCTTCGTATTCACCCAGAAGAAGAGCACTGATTCCATCCATTTTTTTATTTGTAAGTGTATATCCACCAATGACAAATTCTTGTCTTTTCACACATTTTATTTTTATCCAACTACCATCTCTATTTCCATTGTAAGGAGAATTGATTTTCTTTCCTATAATTCCTTCTAAACCAGCTTCACATGCTGCATTAAAAATATCTCCTTCTTCGCTTTTTATATAACTGCTATATTTAATATCATCGGGAGCATTCTTCATTAAAGCTTTAAGCATATCCTTTCTTTCAAATAGAGGTTGCAATCTAAGATCTTTACCATCTAAGCTGAGAATATCAAAGACAATATAAGTAAGTTTTAAATTTTTGAAATCATTTAAATAACTTTGTAAAGCTTGGAAATTAGTTTTGCCAAATTTGTCCAGAACCACAACTTCACCATCAAGCACCATTGATCTCCCTTTTGCAAAATCAGAAAGAACTAGCCCAATGGAAGAAAACTTATGAAGATAATCAATGTTATTTCTAGTCAAAAGACGAATTGAATTGTTTTCAATAAATGCTAATATTCTATAACCGTCGTATTTAACTTCGTAAACCCAATCATTTTCTTCAGGAATTTTATCCACTAACTTTGCAAGTTGTGCATTTGCTTTCTTAAAAGGATTTTCTGAAAGACTTTTTTCTATTCCTTTTTCAATCTCTGACATATTACGACCCGTCCTTATACTGGTTGTAAATTCAGATAAGTCGTCAGTATCTTTTACATAATCATCTTTTTCTTTTATTAAGAGCCAATGATTTTTTTCTTTATGATATTGAGATTTCCACTTAATCAATGCAAACTTACCTTTAAGTCTTTTTCCGCTGAGGATAAACTTTAATTCCCCTTTTTTTAATCCTTCTTCGACATCGAATAAAGATTGCCAGAATCCTTCATCCCAAAGCATAACTGTACCACCACCGTATTCGCCTTCAGGAATTGCGCCTTCAAAATCACTATATTCCAATGGGTGGTCCTCTACTTTAACGGCTAATCTCTTATCAACGGTATCTAACGGTGGGCCTTTTGGTACAGCCCAACAACATACTTGTCCTTATCGTATTCATATCCTTTTACAATATCGACTGCATTAACTTCCCCTCCACAATGAGCACAAGTTTTCATATATCGAATACGGCTGTGATCACCCTTATGCAACTGATTAAAATGAATATCATTGTCTTGTGTAGCTGCAAACATATTGATTGGAATAGCTACCATTCCAAAACTGATTACTAATTTTTGGGCTATCATACTTTATACCTCCAAATTATTTCCTGGTCACAACTATATACCCAACTAAAAAGACCGGTCACAAACACTAAAGATTAACATTAATGTGAGACTCGGTCTTTCTATTATCAAAATTATTTAGTAATTTTTCTATCCCAATGTCTATGCTTTGATATCTGTTTTGCAATATTTTCTACGCTTTTTTCATCTAAAATTCCTGGTTCTTTTACTTTCCAAGCGTCTAACCAGTTCACAGAATCTCCGAGTGGAGCAATTGTTTTAAAATGGCTAAAAGCGTCATTTAAAAAGTCAGTACCCTTTTTCTTAAACATAGGATCTGGATCTTTTCCTGACAGCACAACAATTCCGTCATAAAGTACAGAGTCAGGAGTTTCTACCTGATAATCTATTTTAAGTTTTTTGCTATCTGAGATTTTTGGCATAGCTGTTTCGCAGGCGCATCCCTCTTTTTTTAATATATCCATGATATTCCTTGCTTCATCTTCAAAAGTATCATCAGAAAGAAGTATAAGAACCTTTCTTCCTTTCGCTGTAAATCTAGTATTCATTTGGCTTAAAGCTTCTGAAATATATTCAGGTTTGTTAACATATACATCTGGTACTGTACAGTTTATTTTTGCAGCCACATATTGAGCTAATCCCGTATCTATATTAGCTATCATTTCAACAGTGTTTTGTCTGACCTGTTCGGTCTCACATTTATTTAACTCAAAGGAAATAGCATCTTTAATATGCTGTTTTTCAACTTTACTCATAGAATTATAGAACAATACAGCTTGTGAAAAATGATCGTCAAAGCTTTTGCTTCTTTGTCTTATTTTATATCCTTCTACCTTTTCAGCATAATTACTGTAGTCATGTTCGTTGGTTGATTCATGCGGATCGTTATTTTTTAAAAAGTTTTTATGATAACTTACTTGTCCAGGATTAATGGTCATCCTGTGCATTCCTTCTCTTTGATTATTATGAACAGGAGCTATTGGTCTATTTATTGGTATTTCATTAAAATTTGGTCCTCCAAGCCTTGATATCTGTGTATCAAGATAAGAAAACAATCTAGTTTGAAGGAGAGGATCATTTGTAAAGTCAATTCCCGGAATGATATGTCCAGGATGAAACGCTACCTGTTCAGTTTCTGTAAAGAAATTATCAGGATTTTTATTCAGTTGTATCTTTCCTATAATGGTAACTGGAACAATTTCTTCAGGTATCAGTTTTGTAGCATCGAGAATATCAATTCCATATTTAAATTCGTCTTCTTCAGGAATAATCTGAACGCCTACCTCCCACTCAGGAAATTGTCCCTTGTCTATCGCATCCCACAGATCTCTTCTATGAAAATCCGGGTCTTTCCCAGAAATCTTTTGTGCTTCATCCCATACTAAAGAATGCACACCAAGAAGAGGTTTAAAATGATATTTAACAAAATGTGATTTTCCTTCTTCATTAATCCATCTAAATGTATGAACTCCAAATCCTTCCATCATGCTAAGAGATCTTGGTATACCTCTGTCTGACATAACCCACATAAGCATATGTGCGGTTTCATGATTTTGAGAGATAAAGTCCCAAAATGTGTCATGTGCAGAAGAAGCTTGAGGCATATCATGGTGTGGTTCCATCTTAACTGCATGAATGAAATCAGGGAACTTCATACCATCTTGGATGAAAAATACTGGCATATTATTTCCCGCTATATCATAGTTTCCATCTTCTGTATAAAACTTCATAGCAAAGCCTCTAACATCTCTAACTGTATCAGATGACCCTTTGTTTCCTGCCACTTGAGAAAACCTCATAAAAAATGGCGTCTCTTTCCCTTCCTTGGAAAATAATATGGCTTTTGTGAACTCACTCATATCTTTAGTTGCAGTGAATGTTCCATGAGCACCATGACCTCTCGCATGCACAATTCTTTCAGGAATCCTCTCATGATCAAAATGCATCATTTTTTCTCTAAAATGAAAATCTTCTAGTAATGTTGGCCCTCTTTGTCCAGCAGTTAGAGATTTTTCATCTTGTGTTACTTTCATCCCGGTATTTGTAGTTAAGGTCTCACCTTCGTCGTAAACTTTAAAATTTTCAAGCTGTTCTTGTTTTTTATCCAATTTATTTTCATTATCATGGTTATTATTCATATTTATATCCATGATTTATTCATCACAAAATGCAATGGATAAATCATCATCCTTTCATAAAAATTTCGTTACTTTTGGCAACTCATAATCCATGGTTCATTGTTTAATGTGTGAAGTCAAAATATTTTTAAAGATCCCATAATACTTTGTTTAGAAAAAGTATATTTTTATTTTTATCAGTCGATATTACTGCATCACCTATCGATAACAACGTTTGTTCAAAAAGTTGTTTTTCAATGAAAAAAGCATTCTGCATTTCAATAAGTTCTTCTTGAATGGTTATTTCATTTTTAGCCACCAGTAATTCTGTCGCCTGCTTCTCATTCTCCTCGTTTTGAAAAACCAATTCCTTATTTGCAACAAGAAGTTTATCCGCAAGTTCCTTTATTCCATCTTTCTTTTTTAAATTGTCCATTTGTATTCTTCTCCTCACTTTAAACAACATTTTCCTGCTAATAATAATTGATTTTATCTTTCCACAGTCCACGGATACTGCAATACAACCTATCAATTCGCTACTATATCGGGTTAATCAAGAGAATCATCATACCAATGTTGAAACGAGGAAGATTTATCTCTTATAAAAGGTCTTTTATTCAAGGTTACTTTAAAGAAATATGGATGGATGACGAGATAACGGATTGTCCACGTCGTTTTATCAATTAAAAAATCATCAACCTGACCAACCTCGCAGTCTTTTGTTTGTTGGTTATGCCTGCTTATGTCATGTGTGCTACATAAATGCGAATCCCATTCTTTTTCCCTGTGTTTAGCTTCAAGCAATTCCTCATTAAAAGGTTCTCTCAACATTATTTGGGGATATCTGATATTGGGAAAGCCTTCTCTAATATGGGAGTCTGTCCAATACGACGGCAATCCATAATATCCGTTGTATGTGCTCTCATATTGGCGCGATATGGGCTTGTCATTTTCCAAGGCTGGACTATCCTCGATTTGTTTTCTTGTTAGTTTGACGTTGATGTATCGCTCCTTTTTATTCACAGCACCCAAAGCATTGGGGGGAATCAATACTTGTCTGTCAATAAGCCAATTGCCTGTTTCTGCGACCAGATAGCGAATTGTCCAGTAGTGGTCATCGAAATAGAATTCTTTCACCTTCCCGATTTCTCCGTCAAGACTGTGTAATTTGAAGTTTTTTAGGGTTTG
>JBBQKF010000006.1:0-63596 GCA_038326615.1 Saccharofermentanales bacterium
CTGTTCGAAAGAATCCTTTGCTAGAATTTAATCATACGGAAAGGGTGAAAATCCTTCCTTCTGGAGTATCGAGGGAATTAAATTTGAAAAGGCAAAAATTGAAATTTATTTTCGTTTTTCAGAGAGCAAGCATGATAGCATATCTATAAGAAATTGTGACTTTGATGCTTTTACTGATGGGCCTAATGTAACTATGGATGCTGCATCAAAACACCATTTGGTTTACCAAAAGCCTGTTGCTCCAATCGAATCGCAAAACAACGGCAAGAACTCTAATGGTAGACCATCTGGGTTATCTTTTGGAACTTTGATTCTAATTATTGTAATTTCATTAATTGCTTTTGTCAGAATAATGTCATTGTCATATTTCATAACAAGAAAAAAACAGAGTTAACAATCCCAAGAATTCTCTTAGGGCTTATTTATAATTTTAAATAAGCTCTTACGGCTTAAAAGTTTTCTCGTTTTTCTTATAAATTAAAAATAGACCGTTTAGCATGAGATCCGCATCATAAATAACCTCTATTTTACAATACGGCGCAATATACTTTGCTAGCCCGCCCGTTACAATTGCTGTCGCCTTCATTCCAATCTCATTTTCTATTCTTTCTATTAAACCATCAATCATTGAAGCATTTCCGTAAGTTATTCCACTGTTCATGCTGTCAATAGTATTTCTTCCAATCACCTTTTTGGGTGCTTCGAGGCTTATTCTAGGAAGCTGGGATGTTTTGCTGGAAAGAGCTTCGAGGGAAATATTGATACCTGGCATAATAATTCCGCCAAGGAAAGTTCCTTTGTCATCAATTACGGAAACTGTTGTAGCAGTTCCTAAATCAAATATAACAATTGGTTTTGCATACTGAGCTATCGCTGCAACAGCAGCAACAACAAGGTCACTTCCAAGCTGCGCCGGGTTATCAGTCATTATATTCAAACCAGTTTTAAGGCCAGGTCCAACAACCATTGGCTCCTTCTTTGTAACTATGCTAGTAGCTTTCCTTATAGAATTAGTAAGTGGTGGAACAACAGACGAAATTATTGAACCATCTATTCTCGATGGATCAAAATCATACAGTTCAAGTATACTTTTGAGTTCTATTGCATACTGCTCTTCAGTCTTAAGATGATTAGTTGCAAGTCTTGCAATAAAATAAATCTTATCTTCATCAATACACCCAAGTACTATATTAGTATTTCCAACATCTATTGCAAGTATCATATGGTCCCCCTAAATTTATTAAGACAGAATTTATATTGGTAAAACTATTTCTCAATGCCGATATGATTTCTATTTCTTAGTTTGTATTTTTGAAATCTGTATTCGTTTCTGTGATACAAGAACAGCTTTACAAACCGCTGTGACAATTATTCCGGCAAGAATCGCTTCAGGTATGCCATTTGTAGCAATTAATGCAAATAGAAATTTGTAAAACAAGTCAACTGTCGTTCCTACTAATTTTGAAAAATCACCTGCAAAGAAAAGATAAATAAACCCAAGAACGAATATTGTATTTGTTAATGCGCCTGCAACGCCAGATACAGCAAGGCTAACAACCTCATTTCCTTTGAAACGTAATAATTTGCTAAGTCCTTTGAAAACCAGAAAAGGCACAATCCCAACAAGAATTCTTGGCACAAAACAGACAACAAGGCTCCATGCATTACCTTGAAAAGCACCAACAGAATAAAATGGAGAGAACGCAAATGATGATGCATCTGGCAAAAATGTTGCATTTAGAAGGCTTGTCATTCCAAAGACAAACCCAAGGAATGCTCCATAACGCGGGCCTAATAAAATACTGCCTACAATTACAGGTATATGAATAATTGTTAATGCCGTTAACCCGATTCTTATGAACCCAAGCGGAGTGAAGGCAAAAAGAATAATGACAGCCATTAGAAATGCTGCTGATACTAGGTCTCTTACTTTGATACGGGATTTGGTAACTGAATCATTGAGATTTGACAACTGAACTTTTGAGTCAAAAGACTCCTGACTAAAATTGGTGTTTTCCATAAATTTTCCTCCTGCTACTGTTCCTTCTCAAACATGTCGAGATTCGGATACAATGCTAATTTGATAATGTTATAGTACGATTTTATTCTTTTCATGTCAACGCTTTTAAACAAATAGGCAATAAACAGTAAAAATACGTAATATAATTGCTGTTTTTACTCATTATTACAACAATATTCGGTCGCAAAAAGCACCGGCATTCTAAAATTTTAGAATGCCGGTGCTTTTGAGGAGGAGAATTAATAGTTAAACTGATCAACATTCGTTTTATCAAATATGAGTGCTGGTCCAAGTACTACCATTTTGTCTTTTATGTCTCTTGCGCCAAGTCTGCCGGCTGTAAATGTTGTTGAGGAAGCTGTAATTGTTCCTTTTGACATTTGATAAGCAGCCTGGATTGAAAGATATCCGAGGTCCATACAATTCCACAAAACGCCTGCATCGAATGGATTGTTATCATTTTTGATATACGCTTTAAGTCCATTCGGTGTCCCTAAACCAGTCATTGTTATTTTAGTAGGATCTGGTTTAGTTGCTGCTGCCTCATATTGTGAACCGAGAGCAGGTGCTGCCATTGAAGTTAATGCGATTGCAGCTTGAATTTGTGTTGCTCCAGGGCCCATTCTTCCGATTAGTGTTCCGCATTGTGTCTGTGTTGCTGTTTCATCAGCACCTGGATAATAAACGTCAGTTGCTTCGTTTGCAATTTTCATCCAGCTGTAATCTGATGTTGCAAGTAATTTTTTAATTTCTGCAAGCCATGCTTGTTGGTTTGCATCTGTTTTAGCGGAAGAAACAACACCTAAATTAACTGATTTACTTGGGCCATAGCCTTTTGCAATTAATTTTTTAGCTGCGCCATCAACTAGTCCAAATGCAACGCCTTCAGCTACAACCTGATTAATAAACAAGTCTCTTGCATCTGTTTGTGCATCTGCATCAAATGTCAAAACTTTAATTCCCTTGGATTGAGCTTTTTTGAGTGTTGTTGCAATAGCAGTAGGATCATTTGGCGAAACAAGAATAACATTAACTTTCTGTGCTATCCAGCCTTCGAGAATATCAACTTGTTTTTGGTTTGTAGCTTGATCCTGTGGTGGCCCATCATAAATAAATTCGATTTTAACTCCATCTTTGTTCATTTCGTCGACAGCTTCTTGTGCTCCTGTTTTAACTGCATCAAAGTAGTTTTCCCCCTTGAATTTAGGAAGCATCGCGATTTTGATAGCACCGCTGCTAGTTTTGCTACAGCTGATCATGAGAGCGGATGGCACTAACATTAGTACAACCAATGTAAAAGCCAAAATTCGTGAGACCATTTTCCCTTTTTTCATACCTTACCTCCAAAATTTTATTTGCCTTTATGGCATGTTCCTATGACTTTATGCTGACAGAAAAAGTGCTCTAACTCCCTCTGTTAAACAACCTATATAAATAATTTAAAACCAATATTATTTATCACATCAATATTATCAATAATTGAAAAAATATCATCAATTGAAAAGTTAGCAGTTTATGTTTTTAATGCTGATGCAACTTCTGTTATTTCACTAGTCTTAACTGCTATTATTCGTTTCATTTTTGCTCTTTCATTAAGTACACTGTAAACAACAAGGCTTGTAACGAGAACCAATCCATTAACAATAGTCTGCATATCAATTGGAATGTTAAGAACAGTAAGTCCGCTATTTAATAACGCAATGATTAATGTTGCAAGAATTGTTCCTTTCATGTCTCCATATCCTCCCAAAATGCTTGTGCCGCCTAGAACAATTACTGTTACAACTTTTAATGCAAGACTCATGCCTGCGTCATACTTTATACTTGTAAACCGTCCAAGCCATATAAGCGCTGCTATTCCACATATTAGTCCGCTCATAACATAAATTATTATTTTAACCTTATCGGTGTCAATTCCTGAATATTTAGTTGCACCTTCATTAAGTCCAATTCCTTTGAGTTCTCTTCCTAGAATTCCTTTAGATAAAATAAGTGTAAAAATTATTGCAAAAACAATATAAATATATATCTGAATTGGTATTCCAAGAAAGTTTGTTGTGCCTAATAATTCTGATATTTTGTACGAGTAGACACTATCACCTGTTGAGATTCCACGAGCGATTCCAAGATATAGAAACATCGTTGCCAGCGTAGTAACAAGTGGAGAAATTTTTAGTTTAGAAATAATAATCCCATTTAGAAGTCCACACAACACTCCAGTGGTCAGTGTAATTACAAGACCTGCAATCCCGCTAGATGTCTGTTTTGCAACAATTCCACCAACCATAGCAGATAAAACAAGGTTTGATCCTACAGATAAATCAATCCCTCCTGTAATGATTATAAGGGTGACAGGTAAAGCCATGAGACCTATTTCTACAATATTTTTTAACATTACTCCTATAAGATAATCCGGAGAAAGGAAAGCCGAATTAAGACTGGCAATCACTATAAATAGAATTATAAAAAGGAAAAGCAATGCCATATTGAAGTTAAATTTAATTTTTGGAATTTTCATTTTTATGCCCTTTCTAGATTGTAAATAAAATATATCTTTGCTCAGTTTTTAGTTTATTTTAAATATTTCTTCCATGAGTTTAATCTGTCTAATAATTCATTCCGCAAGATTAGTCTGTTTCAAAATCTATGCCGCAAGATTAGCCATTTTAACTTCTTTAATAACCTTTGACTGTTTCTTTTTCATAACAAATCTCGATGCTGCAATTACAACAGATACAATAATTATTACTCCTTGTATTGCATCAGACCAGTCAGGACTTATTCCCATATAGTTTATAGCAGGGGATATTATAGAAAGTATAAGCGCACCAAAAACTGTTCCTATCACTTTACCACTCCCTCCTGAAATACTAGTTCCACCAAGCACAACCGCTGCGATGAAAGTCATTTCAAGTCCACTGCCCATTGTTGTTGTTACACGTTGACTTGCTGTTGCGATAATTGTACCCGAAACCCCAAATAGTGCTCCTGCTATTGCGTATGCAATTACGATTGTCCGATCAACATTAATTCCTGCAAGTCTTGCACCATTTTTATTATTCCCAATTGCATAAAGTTTTTTTGAAAATTTTGAATATTTCATAAAAAGGATTGATATGATTGTTATCACTAAAACAATTACTATACTAGCTGGTATTATGCCAAATAATTTTGCATCAAATGAGAGCCAGGTGAAGCTTCGTGGCAAGTCATAAATCGAACCTTCTACAACAATTGGCAAAATTCCAGTAAAGAGCTGTGTGGTGGCAAGGGTTGCAACAATAGCAGGGATTCTAAGTTTAGTTATAAACAATCCATTTACACTGCTTAACAAAGCGCCAGTTATCATTGCTACGGGGAGTAAAACAAGGAGGCTTGCGCCTGTCTTTCCTACACCTGCAATTGTTATACATACAACTGATATTAATGCGCCTGAAGAAACATCAATGTTTGAAGTTATAATTATCAAATTCATTCCGATGGCCGCAACAAGTACATAACTAAAGCGATTGAGGATACTCATGACATTGTTCAATTCGAAAAATCCTTTAGTAAAAAATTGAAGAAAAACTATAATAGCCAGCAAGAATATTGCTAGAAATAATTCCGTTGTGAAAAACTTTGAAATTTTAAGTTTTGATTTATTGTTTTTTAACATATTAGTAACCATGATTGACTCAAGATAAAATCTTTTAAATCAATCATCCTTCCTATTGTATTTCCAAGGCAAGTTTTAGAATTTTTTCCTGCGTTGCTTCACTTCTGTCAAAACACCCTGCAATATGGCCTTCTTGCATAACATAAATCCTGTCACACATTCCGAGAAGTTCTGGGAGTTCACTTGAAATCATTATGATTGTCAGCCCTTTTTGGGTGAGTTCACTAATCATTTTATGAATTTCAGCTTTAGCATTAACGTCAACACCACGAGTCGGTTCATCAAGGATCAATAGCTTTGGATTAAGCGCCAAGGCTTTTGCAACCGATACTTTTTGTTGATTTCCTCCTGAAAGGTTTGTCACAAGGAATCCTGTATCAGGTGCCTTAATGCCTATCTCCTCAATATACTTTTGGGCTACAACGTTTTCTTTAGATTCGTCTAACATTCCAAATTTTGCAAATCGTGAAAGCTGTGGCATGGTTATATTGTTTTTAACACTCATATCAATTACAAGTCCATATTTACCGCGATCTTCAGAGACATAAACAATCCCGTTTTCCATCGCGTCATTGTAATGCTTAATGTTAATTTTCTTGCCTTCAAAAATCAAATCACCACTTGTTTTCTTAATTAGTCCACATAAAGTCTGTGCAAGTTCTGTTCTGCCAGATCCTGCAAGCCCAGCAAATCCAAGTATTTCACCATGTTTGACATTGAACTCAACGTTGTTTAGTAATCCTGATACATATAAGTTTTCGGTTTTCAAAAGCTCTCCACCGATTTCGGTTTTAGTTTTTGGATAATAACTCTCCATGCTTCTTCCAACCATATCTTTAACTAATGAATCTTTATTCGTTTCGCTAACAATTTTTGTTGAAATATAATTCCCGTCGCGTATTACTGTAACTCGGTCACAAACCTGAAATATTTCCTCAAGCCGATGACTGATATATACGATTCCAACTCCCTCTTCTTTCAGTTTTCGTATTATTGTGAATAATGCATCAACTTCACGTTGAGTAAGGGACGCTGTTGGTTCATCAAGAATTAGAATTTTTGCATCAAATGTGAGAGCTTTAGCTATTTCAATCATTTGTTTTTGCGCCATTCCAAGGGTTTTGATTTTAACATTAACATCGATTGATGAATTTAATCTCTCAAATATTTTCTTGGCATCTTCTGCCATTTTTTTATAGTCAATTACTGGAATGATACCAAATGTTTTTTTTTGTTCTTCATGTCCAAGAAATATGTTCTCGAGAACTGTCATCTCTTCAAAAAGACTTGTTTCCTGATAAATTATAGATACACCTTTCCGATACGATTCAAGTGGACTATTAAAGTCCTGCTTCTCGCCATTCAGAAATATTTCACCTTCATTTTGCTTATACACACCAGAAACAACTTTCATCAAAGTGGATTTCCCTGCACCGTTTTCTCCACAAATTGCATGAATTTCACCGGGCATTAAATCAAAATTAATTCCACTAAGTGCAAGTACACCAGGAAATGTTTTTACTATATTTTTTAGCTCTAGGACTGGTTGGTTCATGGTTGCCTCCTGATTTTGCCGTACTTTTTTGCTGCATCAAAAAATGCATAAACATTTTCGACTGGTGTGTCTGGCTGCATATTATGAGCTGGTGCGATTATATATCCTTTTCCACCATTAGTTGCTGCAATACATCTTTTTACTTCTTCTTCAACATCGGCAGTAGTGCCATGTGGTAGAACATCCTGTACATCGATTGCCCCAAAGAAAATAAGCTTATCTGCATATTGGTTGTAGAGGAGAGACAGTTCCATGCCTTCCGCCATTGGCTGCAGCGGATTTAAAACATCTAATCCTATCTCAATAAGATCTGGTATTATTGGATTAATCGATCCACACGAATGATAAGCAATTTTGATTTCGGGGTTTTTTGCTTTAAATACATCAAACATTTTTTTCATTCTGGGCATAAAATGTTCCCGCCACATATCAGGAGATATCATCATTCCCTTTTGCGTTCCTACATCATCGCCGGTCCAAATCATATCCACACCAAGTTCAATCATTTTTAATCCACAAAGTGTGCTATACTCAGCGATTCGGTCAAGCAATACAAAGATATAATCTTCTTCAGTTGCTAAATCCATAATGAATTTTTCCATCCCAACAAGATTCCATGCAAGCTCAAATATGCTGGCTTCCAAATCTCCGATGATTCCATATTGATTTTTGTATTCTGAAATGTTTCTGACGGCAAATTCCCAGCGGCCAATATCAAGTGGATTCGGAAATGTATATTTATTTAAATCTTCAATTGATTCACAAATAGATAATGGGCGAACAACTGCTTCCGAATAAAGGCCAACTGTTTTATACTCAAGACCCCATTCGTCCCTCACATTGCCATTTTGCAATTTGATTGTTGGGCTCCCTCGAGTTGCAGCTACGAGTACTGCATCATTCCCTAGTTTCAATAATATATCACGATGAGAAATCCTTGTTGCAAGAAATGAATCTTCCATTTGAACATCACAGTGCAACTCGACTGCAAGAAGCTGTGCTAATTGTTCAGTCAGGTTTGCTACAATCGGAACCCGATCAGGACTAAGACCATTTATTGTAGCTATAAATCTTTCTTTACTGTTCATATGACCCCCATAAAACCTTAATCAAATTAAATTTCACACCACTTGTCTTGTCTTTTCTATGGCATAATTTTAACACGACTGTTTCTTGGAGGGTATATATTATCTAATTTGAATTATGCAAAATCTAATACATTTACAAATTTCTAAACTCTGAGGGGGTCTTCCCTGTTATGTTTTTAAAAACCCGACTAAAATAGAACTGATCGGCAAAGCCTGTTTGTTCAGCAATATCAGCTATTAAAAGGTCTTTACGTTCTCTTAGCAATGCTTTTGCGCTTGAAACCTTAAGTGAAATCAAATATTCGTTGTAAGTCATATTTTTTGTTTTTTTAAATATTTTGCTTAAATAGGGCTGACTAATCGCAAATTTTTTGCAGATAACTACAATACCATTGTCACAATCCAGATTAATTTTTAGATACTTGTCTATTTCATTGATAATTTTTTCGGCGTTAGTCAAATAATTCTCCGAATAATTACCGTTTTTATGATTTTCGTTGTTATGGTTAATTCCATTAATAATTTCCGTATCGTTAACACCTTTAGAGCCGATAGCAATGTCTTTGACATTAACACCTTTAAAAATGTCCATATCATTCATATCGTTAATGTCTCTGATTAATGAATCGTCAAGTTTCAAAAGTTCTATTTGTTTTCGATTATCAAGCTTCAATGCGATCTTGTCTAATAGTTTTAAAACTTTCGCTGGTTCAACTGGCTTAAGTAAATATTCTTCTGCGCCATAAATAAATGCATCGTGAACATAATCAAAATTGTCATATCCACTTAATACAACCGATAAAACTTCAATACTGCTATCTGCAATTGTTTTCAAAAGATCAATCCCAGTTTCTCCGGGCATCTTAATATCTGTAAAAATAACATCTAGCTTAAGATTCTCTATTTTAATTCTTGCTTGTTTTGCCGAAAACGCTTCCCCCACAATTTCAAATCGAGAATCCTTTTTTATAACTTTCTCTAGCGTATCCAAAATGGCCGGTTCATCATCAACTAATAGTATTCTATATTCAGACATTTTTGACGTCCTTTCCTTAATAATTTCTATAATAATACATCCCTTCTAAAAATTATGAAACACTCATTACAACTTCGAAATTTATTTGAACACCAATTTAAGTTTTCGCATCATTTTTAGTTTCAATTCTAGTATTTTTTTACTATTATAGTATTAGTATTCGTTTCTGTCCCTAATCACAAATTAGTATTTGTTTATTCTTTAATTTTTGTATTAGTCTTAATTTAGTTAATTTTTGCATTAGTCTTAATTTAGTTAATTTTTGTATTAGTCTTAATTTAGTTAATTTTTGCATTGAGATAGTCATGGCCCTATTCTTAGTCATGGTCTTAGTCTTAGTCTTAGTCTTAGTCTTAGTCTTAGTCTTAGTCTTAGTCTTAGTCTTAGTCTTAGTCTTAGTCTTAGTCTTAGTCTTAGTCTTAGTCTTAGTCTTCTCTTGATTCTAACTTTTGGGATACGACTTAGCTCTTTATATGAATTTTATATTTCTATCACTAAATTATTATTTCTTCATCTGAATTTTTTGTTTCTTCCTTACTTGTCTCTATTTGTACTGTAATTGTCATACCAGAGACAAGATTATTTTCAATATTGTAATTGAAAGAATCGCCAAGATAAAGCTTTAGACGAAGCAGTGTGCCGATTAATCCCATTCCACCGAATTTAATTTTACTTTTAATTTGTGAGTTTTCCAGATTTGTCTGTGATTCCGAAAGAATACTATCTATTTCCTCGAGTTTATCTTGGCTTATACCACAGCCATTGTCAGAAACTTCAATAAAAACAACACTATTAATTCTGTAAGTTTTAATACTAATAAATACTGTCTCATTCTCTATAAGACTATATTTAATTGCATTTTCTGCTAAAGGTTGAAATGTCAATTTGGGAATTAAAACGGAATAAGTATTTTCATCAATTTCGATTGAATAATCGAGCCTTTGTCTGTATCTGCTTTTCATTAATTGCATATATGCTTTAAGATTTTCTGACTCCTCTTCAATTGACATAATCGTCGACTCATAGTCGGATGCATATCGAAGAATTTCAGATAAATTATAACATGCCTCGGCCGCCTCCTGATTGTCACCACTTTCACACATACTTGCGATACTCCCCAAAGAATTATACAAAAAATGCGGTCCGATTTCAGATTGCAGAATATTAAAAAGTGTTTTAGTTTGAATTGATTCAAGAACTGTCTGCTTTGTGAGTGACTCCGTGAGACGAGTTTTCATTTCCTTGAATGAACGATTAAGAACCTCAGTTTCATAATCTTTGCTTATATAATCAAATGGCTCTTTAAGATTGTTCAAATCAACCTTTTCCATCTTTTTTACAAAAGTCCGAATTGGTTTAGTCATTTTTCGTGTTACTATTGTTACAAACATTCCTGACAGAATAAAAAGAATTAAAACAATTACGATAAGATATAAGAGTATAATTTTCATTGAAGAAAATAAAACTGACTTGTCGAGTATAAGGTAAGATTTATATTCTGTATAATTTGAATCTGTTACACTAATCAGTTCGTTTGATGTCTCAACCACCTTAGCACTTTCATTTTTGGTTTTATCAACTATTGATTTTATATAACTGTCTTCACTATTACGGTTTATATTAGTATAAAAAACGGAGCCATCTCGTCCAACTATAGCAAGGCTTAAATTGACCTTATTCCACTCGTTAACACAGATTTTTTCAATTACCTCGATTTTTTGTTGAACTTCAATATACCCGATAACCTTATCTCCGTTTTTTATTGCTCGAATAAGTGAAATAACTTTCGCTTCGCTTTTCTTATCCCATGGATCTATTGTTGGTGGCAAATATATTCTTCGTCCGCTTTGAACGACAATATCAGTATACCAGCTTGATTTGAATATTTCCTTTTTAACTTGTCCTTTTGTAACATCAGTATTCCCAGTAGTAAATAAATCTCCATATACGGTAAAAATAGAAATTCTGTGTATGTTTATTTTATTAATATAACTTTTTACTAGAATAGCTTTTATAATTGATTCATTTGCTGCCTTTTCGGTGTCTTTGCTTTTAACATCAACAATTGTGTTTAAAGCGTTGATAAGTTCAAAATTCGATGCAAGTTCAATTGAATTAACATCCATACTTTTCATTTGCATATCAACCTGCGCCATTGTGGCTGTACCAAATTGTTCTACATTACTCTTTCCACTTGTTAATAGGATATATAAATTGTATCGGTAGAATGCTAAAGCGGACAATATAATTATAGAAATTATAATTGCAGTATATGTAATAATTAGCTTCCCTGATAAAATTCTTTTCATATAATCCCACCTTTCATGCATTTCAATATTATCACTAAAATCACAAAAGTGAAATATTATTTTAAAAGTGGAATTTTTATGATATACACTATGGCTTTTTAGTAATAAAAATCTTAGACTTAATATAATATTTAATGGTTATCGCGTTTACTCAGTAAGTATTATAAAAATGTTATCATATTGAAATAATTGAGAAATCACTATTTCTACAATATCAATTTAGGGAGTTGCAGTGCATTCTTGCTTTATATAATCAAGAATGTCTGGTTATACTGAGTAAACACTATAGTCTTATAATATTTTATTCCTTGTAA
The DNA here is from genome assembly GCA_038326615.1 of Saccharofermentanales bacterium. GTDB lineage: Bacteria > Bacillota > Clostridia > Saccharofermentanales > UBA5734 > JBBQKF01. The sequence continues at coordinate 11,981 of JBBQKF010000006.1, forward strand.
TTAGTAATTATACCACCCCCGTATCGTTTCTGATTATCCTTTGATTAAAATTCACTAACACTACTAACTATTAGGAAACTTACACATAAATTTATAATTTAAGAATTTACTAATCACGTAGTACAAGGAGATTTAATATGTTTGATAATCAAAAATATATCACAAATGGTGTCGAATCGCTAATTCCTAATTGTTTACAAGAATTCATGTGGAAATCTATTGATCAAATGGATATCTCGACTAAAGACTATCTTCAGGTTTTCAAATTTATTAAAATCAATGAAGGAGGAAATCAGATCCAAAAGATTATACACTCACAGGAGCAGCCGCCATATAAGAAAGAATTTATGATTAAAGGTAATTTCGATAAGTTGTCCTTAAATATTTTTGTAATTGACGATGATACACATTGTACCATGCTACTTTCTGACGAATATTAGAGACCTATTCCTACCTTTTTTAGCTCTTGTCTTTTACATGCCTAAACTTTTATATAATAAACTTTTGCATGTTCAATTTTTGCATGTTCAACTTATTACAACTCCAGTTTTTACAATTTTATAATTTCATTTATGGTTCGAGCGTCAAAAGCATGACTTTTTTTTTTTCAATTAACTAGATGTTGTTTAAAGATGCCTTCAGAAGATTTCAAGCTGTAGATTGCTGGTAATGGACAATTTCTGATGATTTCAAAAACTTTTTTAACATACATCTAGCCGGTTGACTTTTGACACTCGAACCATTTATATAATTTTTATAAATTTAGCAAAGGAGTTATCACTCAATATAACTTTCGTAAATCGAGCAAAGGAGTTATCACTCAAAATGTGAAGATGAATATTATATAAAAAGCCCTCAAAATTAAGGATTAATCCATAATTCTGAGGGCCAATTTTTTTAAATAAGACTTTGCAGTTTAAGAAATTAATTACTTAACTTCTACAACAGCTCCAGCTTCCTTAAGTTTTGTTGCAACAGTTGCTGCATCTTCTTTGCTCACATTCTCTTTGACAGCTTTTGGAGCTGTATCAACTAGATCTTTTGCTTCTTTAAGTCCTAATCCTGTAATTTCACGAACAGCTTTGATGACGTTTATTTTAGTTGCGCCAGCTTCCATAAGCATTACTGTGAATTCTGTTTGTTCTTCGACTTCTGCTACAGCAGCTCCAGCTGCAGGAGCAGCAACTGCCATTGCAGATGCAGATACACCAAATTCTGTTTCGAGTGCTTTTACGAGTTCGGAAAGTTCCATAACGGTAAGAGCTTTGATTTCTTCAATAAACTTTGCAGTTTTTTCATTAGCCATGATAATATACCTCCACATTTTTAATTTAATTTTTTCTTCGTGTTCTTTTTTCGTTGTTCCAAACTATAAAGTCTGGTTTCTAATCTTTCTTCTTTGAATAACACTTATTATGTTTCTCAAAACACTAAAGATTATTAAACAGCAACAGCTGCAATTGTTTCAACTCCTGTTTCTTCACCTTTTTCGCGTATTGCGTTAAGGATCATTGCAAGGCCAGAGATTGGTGATGCGATTGCGCATACAATCTGAGCATAAAGGACTTCTCTTGGTGGGATTGATGCAAGTGCTTTAACATCGGCAACAGTCAACGTCTTGTTGTCAATTGTTCCGCCTTTGATTGAAAATGCTTCAATCTTGTCAGCGAATGGTTGCAATACTTTAGCAGGTGCAACAACATCAGTCTTGCTATAAGCGATTGCAGTAGGTCCTACGAATAATGTTTCCATACCTTCAATTCCAGCTTCTTTAGCTGCAATTGTTGCTAATGTATTCTTGACAACCTTGTATATAACGCCTTCTTTACGAAGAGCATTTCTCATATCAGTGTCCTGTGAAACTGTTAATCCACGATAATCTGCAACTAAAATAGATTGAGCGCTCTTGAACTCTTCAATAAGTTCATTAACTACATCTTTTTTTACATCTAATATTTTATTGCTTGGCATAATTTCGATTCCTCCTTTTTTAAAAATTAAAAATCCCTCGTGCCAAAAGACATGAGGGATATCATTAAATCAAATTAAAATAATTTTAAATTGTTTAATCACCTCGGCAGGACGTCTAATGCGTTTATATCCGATTTTCGGATTCCTACTGTCTTTGGGACACTTGACCATTCTATTAGAGAATAACTAATTTGTCAACATTTATTTCTTAGACACGTTTTTTCTTAGAATTATACTAAACGTGCAGAGTTAATCTTAATTCCTGTTCCCATTGTCGCAGAAATTGATACACTCTTAAGGTATTGGCCTTTTGCTGCTGACGGTTTCGCTTTAATAATTGCATCCATTATTGTCTTAAAGTTTTCTGCAATTTTCTCCTGGCCAAAGGAAACTTTTCCGATTGGGCAGTGAATAATGTTTGTTTTATCAAGACGATATTCAATTTTACCTGCTTTGATGTCATTAATTGCCTTTGTTACATCCATAGTAACAGTTCCGGCCTTAGGGTTAGGCATAAGGCCTTTAGGGCCTAAAACTTTACCTAAACGACCAACAACACCCATCATGTCTGGTGTTGCAACAACAACGTCAAACTCAAACCAGTTTTCGCTTGTAATCTTTGCAACAAGGTCTTCAGCGCCAACAAATTCAGCGCCTGCGGCTGTTGCTTCATCAGCTTTTGGTCCTTTAGCAAAAACAAGAACACGTACTTTACGGCCTGTTCCATGTGGCAGAACTACTGCTCCACGAACCTGCTGATCGGCATGTCTTGAGTCAACACCAAGTCTTACATGCAATTCCACTGATTCATCGAATTTAGCGGTAGCAGTTTTTTGGACGAGTGCGATTGCCTCTGAAGGATCATAAGTCAGGTTTCTATCTACGAGCTTTGAAAGCTCTTTAAATCTTTTGCCTCTTTTCATTTTCTTTTCACCTCTCCTTTGGATTAACCGTCAATTACGACGATTCCCATGCTACGCGCTGTTCCTGCTACCATTCTTGCACAAGCTTCTACACTTGCTGCGTTGGTATCTACCATTTTTAGCTCTGCAATTTTCATGCACTCAGATTTTGTGATTTTTGCAACCTTTGTTGAATTAGGTTTACTTGAACCACTTTCAATTTTGCATGCTTTCTTGAGCAATACCGGAACCGGAGGAGTTTTTGTTATGAAAGAGTATGATCTATCACCAAAAATGGTGATTACGACTGGGATGATTAATCCTACGTCCTTAGAAGTTCTTTCATTAAATTCCTTAACAAACTGCGCAATGTTTACGCCGTGTTGTCCAAGGGCTGGTCCTACCGGTGGTGCCGGTGTGGCTTTTCCTGCTGGTATCTGTAATTTTACGTACGCTGTAATTTTCTTTGCCATTTCGTTCCACCTCCCAAATAATTTACGCACTTTCATACGTTTTCTATTTAATCTGCATTTGCAGTTTAATAGCTCATTAGTTAAATAATTAATTCATAAATTTTGAAAATTTGAGTTTTTTCAACTTTTCAAAAAAATATTATCAGATTCTCATAATCTGAGTAAGCTCAAGTTCAACTGGTGTTTCTCTTCCAAACATTGAAACAAGAACTTTTACCTTCTTCTTGTCAAAGTTGATATCTTCAACTGTACCGATAAAACTCTCCAATGGTCCGTTAATGACTTTAACAGAATCGCCGACACCATAATCAACTTCAGGTTCCCACGTAGAGTCAAGTCCCATAAGTGCAAGCTCTTCTTCGGACAATGATACGGGTTTGGAATTTGGGCCAACAAAGCCTGTAACTCCTCTTGTATTTCGAACTATGTACCATATTTCGTCGGTAAGTACCATCTTTACAAGAACATATCCTGGATAAATCTTGCGCTGCAACATTTTAGTTTTACCGTCTTTGATTTCGGTATAATCTTCCATCGGCACTTCGATTTCCTGAATGAAATCTTGTATTCCACGGTTCTCCACGATTCTTTCTAGAGTCGCTTTAACCTTATTCTCATAGCCAGAGTATGTATGAATTACATACCATAGAGCTTCATTGTTTGTTTCCTCAGACATTATTGGTCTCCTTAATTTGATGATGACGCAGAAGATGCTGATGATGCTGCTGTTGGTACAGAAGATACTGCAGTTGACGATGCGTCAACTGAAGCTTGTGTAGAGGTCACCGTACTTGTTGCAACTGTTGGATTTGCCATAGTTGGAATAAGGTTACTTGTAGCCACTATACTACTTTCTGTTTCAGGAAAAAACTTGACTGCGCCTAAAAATCCTGACAATATTTTGTCAACAGAAAAGATAAGAACTGCTGCAAAAATACATATTGCAACCACCGCAATGGTGCTCTGTGTCAGTTTTTTTCTGTCAGGCCATACGACTTTTTTTAATTCGGCTCTAAGCTCTGAAAAGAATTTAACAACTCTCTTGCCAGCTTTTTCAAATAAATTTACTTTTTTTTCTTTACCGGCTTTCTCTTTATCTGCCATTTTGCGCTCCTCACTCATTCTAGGTTAAGCTACGAAAATAATAATCACTTTGTTTCCTTGTGATTTGTGTGTTTGCGGCAGAACCTGCAATATTTCTTCATTTCGAGTCTGTCTGGATCATTTTTCTTGTTTTTCATTGAGTTATAATTTCTTTGTTTGCATACTTCGCATGCTAATGTGATTTTCTCACGAGCCCCAGCTTTTGCCATATTCTATTTCCCCCCGCATTTTGCGTATTAATATACTTTCGTGCCATAAAAAAAAGAACCTACACGTCGATAAGCAACAGAATTCTACCATGTAAAAGTCGTTTTGTCAAACATTTTTTTTATTTACTAATCTTATTTATGAGTAACAAGTGATAATGTCTTATTGTAACACAAGTGATTATGTCCTAAAGTTTGAAAATAAGGATATAATTGAACCTCGCGATTATTAAGGTGACGAAATAGGATGGACAATGAGGAATTTCTCACGACTGATTAATGGATACAATAAAGTGAGAGTGAATTCTTATTGCGGTTTCTCTTAACAGTTGCTATAATAAAAGTATAAATTTATTTGGAAAAAAGATGAATTTATCAAAATCATTAACTACACCAAGCACACAAAACAAAGGAGTGATAAATTTATGGGAAACAAAAACATTAAAAAAGAAGTAAAAAAGAAGAAGTCTACGTCTAAAACAACAGCTGCAGCACCATCGCTTATGTCGATTGTAACTCAACCGGAAATTATTAAAAAGCCTAAAAAGTCACCTAGTGATAAGTAACACCTAAATCCTATTTATAATTTTAGATGTTACAAAGGATTATGACTGGTGATTTTAGTAAATTATAACTGCTGGTTGTTGATTAATTGTTTGTCATTTGATTATTATAATTACAACTTTAAATGGAAAAGCTTTCTTCTTATACAAATGAAGAAAGCTTTTTTAATATTCATAATTTTTTAGCTCATTTAAACCTTGATGAAGGAATCTGAAAAACTCGTTTAAATTATCGAAAATTTTGCAGAACTTATTTGGGAGTTTTGTTTATTTACTTTCGATATCAACCCTATAATAATTCAAAATGAATTTAGTAAATTCAAAAATAACTGCTAATTTCAGAAATTATTCCTAATTATGCAATGTTCTGAAAACCATCCAATTTAAATTGAAAATTGGCGGCCACTAAAATCAATGACTTCGAAACCCTTCACCTAGCACTTCACGGACATCAGTCATAATAACGAAAGCATGTGGATCCACACTTTTGACTAAAGACTTTAATTTTGGAATCTGCTTACGGTCAAGCACACAAAGCAAGACTTTTTTGTCAGTTCCAGTAAACATTCCTGTGCCGTTAAGCCCAGTCACACCGCGGTCAATCTCAGACATTATTTTCGTTGAAATAATCTGCGATTCGTTCGAAATAACAAAAACCGCTTTGGCATAATCGACGCCTTCTAGGATTGTATCGATTACTTTTGAACAAATATAAATTGTAATTATTGCATAAAGCCCTATAAGGAAACTTCTAAAAGCTATTGCTGCCATAACAACAACCATTCCATCTATAACGAGTAGTATCTTGCCGACTGTAAAATGTGGTACAAAGTGGTGAACCATCTGTGCTGCAAGGTCTGTGCCTCCGGTTGTAGCCCCTGCCCGGAAAACTATTCCAAGCCCAATTCCCATTAAAACGCCACCAAATACACAGTACAGCATCAAGTTTGAATTAACGCCTGTATCAGAAATCCCGCCTAGGAAACTCCCAACAAATTTGCTTGTAAAAGGCTCTAACACATCAATAAAAACTGATAGCAAAACGGTACTAAAAAGTGTTTTGATTAAAAATCTTCTGCCAACGATTTTCATTCCACCTATAAAAAGCGGAATGTTAATAATAAGTATTAATGTACCAACTGGTATTTTTGAATTGGTCAGATAAAATATAACAGTTGCGATTCCCGTTATACCACCGGGTGCGATTTTATATGGAAACAAGAAAATATCAATGGCACAAGCTGCAATTAAACATCCGATAACCAAAAATGCATATTCTTTTATCCTTAAAAACTCATTCTTAACTATTTTCACAGGGTTTTGAATTTTATTCATGAATATGTCCTTTCGATTGTGTCGTTTGCCCGAAATTCATTGTAACATTTTACAGGTAGTGTTTCAATCAGAAAAATCAACTCAAAAATTTTGCATTTGATGTTTATTTGTGCTAGAATTGTAAAAATGGAAGCATAGCTCAGCTGGTTAGAGCGCTTGCCTCACACGCAAGAGGTCGCAGGTTCAAGTCCTGCTGTTTTCACCAGACGTATAAGCCTTATGGGGATTGCATTCGCAGACTTCATAGGGCTTTTTTGCATAAAAACGCCTCACTTAATGTTAATTTTATCTCAGGGACAGGAGCCATGGTGAATTTTCAGTAATATAATAAAGAAATTATTTCGAATTATCATGTTATAATAATAAGGATGTCTTCATTTTTTATACAGGAGGACCCTTACGTGAAAACTTATGTGCCCGAATATATGATATCCCCTTTTGAAAAACAAGGTGTTTTGACAAGTTCTCTTATTTATGCAATTCATACTGATCTTGCTTTAGATGCTGATGATTGCGATGTCTATACAGCATTTGATGGCGAGAAGCTTTATATTTTATATGGCGATGAGAAAATAACAAGAACTAAAGGTGCAAGAAAGTTGGCAACAACTTTTGAATCTCGTGAATTTGTGGTTATTGTGCTAGATAACAATGACGTTTTGACTGTCGAAAAGTTGTTATCCACAGGCAGGCTTTGTGTAGAAAAAGAAGGCGAGTCAAAAGTTCTTCTTTTATTTTCACTTGGGTACTTATCTGTTGTTCAAAAACTTATTAAAGTTATTCAAAATTTGAAAGATGGAAAGCTTGCACTTCAAGATGTAAATATTGATGAAGACCTGTTTTGCGCAAAATGCGGCACTCGTTATCCTGAGCCCGAACGCAAAATATGTCCGAAGTGCATTGATAAAAGTTCTATAACGCTGCGCCTGATGGGGTTTTTTAAAAGTTATTGGAAGAAAGTTCTCTTGGTTTTCATAATAATGTTAGCAGGCTCAGTTTTCTCAATATTTTCACCTCTCCTTGGCACGAAGTTTCTTTTTGACGAAGTTTTAACTAAGAATGGAAGTTATTATGGAGCTATACTCTTTTGCGTTTTACTGATTTTTCTTGTTAGATTAATAACTGTAGCTCTTAACATTCTTTACTCGTATGTGCTTGCTAAGGTTGTACCATGGATTGTATTTGATCTGAAACTGAGAATCTTTGAAGCGATGCAGCGCCTGTCCGTAGGTTTTTATACATCAAAAAGAACTGGCTCTTTGATGAACCGCGTTAATCGAGATGCCAACAATATTTATTGGTTCTTCATTGATGGAGTTCCCTTTGTTATCGTAAATTTACTTACTCTTGCTGGCGTAATTGCCTTGATGTGTGTTTTGAATATTAAGCTTGCTGCTGTCTGTATAGTAATTCTGCCTGTTTCAATTCTCATGTTTCGTCTTCTTTGGGGTGTTTTCAGGCGTTACCATCACAAGAATTGGGTTTACAGCTCTAACCTTAACTCTATGGTAGGAGATTCAGTCAATGGTCAACGAGTTATTAAAGCCTTTGCTAGAGAAAATGAAGAATCAGAAAGATTTTCTGACATGTCGGGCAAACAAGCTGGAGTTGAAATAAACTCTCTAAACACTGGTTTTACTGCTTTCCCTCTTATATACCTTTTTATGTTTTTAGGGCAGGTAGTCATTACAGGTTTTGGTGGAATTATGGTTTTGAATAAGGAAATCACCTTAGGTACGCTCCTTACATTCATTGCATATCTTTCAATGTTATACGGACCACTTGAATTCATGTCATGGGTTTCAAACTGGTGGGCAAGGTGTGTCGACTCTGCACAACGTGTTTTTGAAATTATAGATGCAATTCCTGACATTGCTGACCCTATATCCCCTTCTGTAATTGATTCGATTAAGGGTGATATAGAAATTTTTGGTGTTAAATTCGAGTATGATCCTGCAACACCTGTTCTTAAAGGATTGGATCTTAGTGTCAAAGCAGGTCAAATGCTAGGAATTGTAGGTAAAACAGGTGCCGGTAAATCAACTTTGGCGAACCTTATTGCAAGACTCTATGATGTTACTGAAGGATCAATTCATATTGATGGCATTAATGTTAAAGATTTACCACTAAAGCAATTACGGCAAAGTGTTGGAATTGTATCACAGGATATCTACCTTTTTATTGGTACAATTGCAGATAACATAAGGTATGCAATTCCACAAGCAGGAATTGAGGAAGTAATTCTAGCAGCAAAGGCAGCCTCGGCGCATGATTTTATAATGCTTTTACCTGATGCATACGAAACAAAAGTTGGTGCTGGCGGACAGGATTTATCCGGAGGTGAAAAACAACGCCTTTCTATAGCAAGAACAATTCTGCAAAACCCAAAAATTCTAATACTAGATGAAGCAACTGCTGCTATGGACACAGAAACAGAAGCTAGCATTCAGAAAGCATTGTCCGCGCTTCAAAAAGGTAGAACAACGATTGCTATTGCTCATAGACTTTCAACTTTACGCGATGCAGACATGCTTGCAGTAATCAATGATGGGAAAATAAGTGAGAGTGGGACACACCCCGAGTTATTACTCATAAAGGGTGAATATCACAAGCTTTATAACATACAACAAGAAGGCCTTAAAACAATTAACATGGAGTCCTAAAACGCATAAACTGGAGGCAAAAATGGAAAATTCAAACGAAACTCAAGCATTAAATCTTTCTGATTCAATCGATATTGGTCTATTAGATGTGGGAAAGACAAATTTCTACACCACTAAAGGTGGATTCACAGCTCTTAAATATGAAGATACTGATTATGGTCGGGTCACATTGAGACGTGCTCTGCCTTCTTCTAATCCCATGAGTTATATTTCAGTTGCAAATAAAGAGAATAAGGAAATCGGCATATTAAAGTCTGTTTTCGATTTGAATCCGGAACAACAGAAAATTATCATTAACGAACTGAATAAAAGGTATTATTGCCCTCAGGTTTATGAGATTAAATCAGTTAAGGAGAAATTGGGCTATGTCTATTTTGAATTTCTTATCGGTCACGATAACGTAAGATATGTTAAAAACTGTGCAGTCAAAGATGTAAGCCGAAACATTAGGATGCTTGGCGATAAGGAGCTATTAATCTTTGATGTTGATGGCAATCGCTATGCTGTAAAATCTCTCGAAGCCCTTGACAAGAAAAGCATTAAACGGCTTGAACCTTTCCTTTTTTAGACAATAACTGATTAGAAATTTATTAAACCACGTTGTTTACCAGTGAAAATAGCGTTGTTTGAAATTTTTAGACCTTACATCAGATATGGATTTTTTGCATCACCTTAACATCACTGGAGAAAATACGGTTTTACATGGGAAATTCACATATATTTAAATATGATCTTGATTTGGATATGCAACCAGTAAAAGGCTTGCTTACATTTAGTGAGGATACAAGAATTGTCGCACTTATTAATGGAACAGAAAGCTTTAATGAATCAGCTGATAAAATTACAGAAACTATTGTTATGCCTGGAGTTGGGTGTGGACTAATATTTGCAAAGATGAAAGATGGAAACGACTTAATACTTTGTCGATTTACAATGTCTGGAATAAAAGAGGCTGGAGAATTCTGCAAAATTGTCAATTTTTATATTCTTACAGGTAATTGTGTTATTCCTGAAGAAAAAATCAGACCTGTTTGCGACAAATGCGGACGAACATTAGCTGAAGGAATGAACATCTGTTTGTTTTGTTATAACAAAATTGGCGTTCTGAAACGTGCACTTGAACTTATGCGGCCATTTGCAAAAAAAATTATAACCGCAGAAATTTTTCTTACCATTGCATCAATTATTTATCTATTAGTACCATTATTCAGTAGGTATCTGATTGATGACTATTTAAGGCCAATGAATGGAACTGCATTTCAGATATTGTCAATTGCAGCTGCGATGTTTATTGCCAGAACATGCGGTGAGATCATTTTTATATTGAGTTCTCGTGTTTTCAATAAAGCAAGTATTCTTTACTCCACACATTTAAGGAATCAGGCATATGAGAAAATTCAGAAATTATCTCTTAGTTCTTTGTCCAAAAGAACACCCGGAGACCTAATTCGAAGAGTAATGGAAGATACAAGCACTATTAAAGATTTTATTTCAGATGGCGGGCGATGGGCTATTGATCAGATAATAATGTTTGTTATCGTACTAATTATTCTGCTTTTTACTAACCCAATACTAACTTTAGTTGTTTTTATTCCAGTTCCATTAGTTATGATAGCTCTTTCGCGCTTCTGGAAGCATATAAATTTAAGGTACGAAAAGCAATGGCGCAAAAACGCAAAGTGCCAGTCAATTCTTCATGATATAATCAAAGGGATCCGCACGGTTAAGTCGTTTGGAAAAGAAGATGAAGAAATCAAGAAATTCTCTGACGCTACACGTGAACTTGCTGTTGTATCCTCTGATAACGAAGCACTATGGGCAAGACTCTTCCCTTTACTTACATTTATTACAGGAATTGGTGAATTTTTGGTTTTATATTTCGGTGGTCGGGATATTCTTAATGGCACTCTTAGCTTTGGTGTTTTTGTTCAGTTTACAATGTATATTACTTACGTTTATGCACCACTGCGGTGGCTTGTTTCTTTCCCACGTTGGCTTGCCGACGCAATGACTAGTATGGTAAAAGTATTTGAAATCATTGACGAGGAGCCGGATATCTCTTCAAGTAAAACCCCCCACGATGTGCCACTATCCGGCTCATTAAAATTTGAAGGGGTTACTTTTGGATATAAGTCGTATGAACCTGTTCTTAAGGGAATTGATATTGATATCAAACCTGGTGAAATGATAGGAATAGTTGGTCGTTCAGGAGCTGGAAAATCAACTTTAATCAATCTAATAATGCGACTTTACGACCCAGTTCAAGGGAAAATTTGTATTAATGGAACCGATATAAAAGATATGTCGTTGAATCACCTGCACGAAAACATTGGCATTGTTTTTCAGGACACTTTTCTTTTTGCTGGTTCGATTTATGACAACATCGCATATGCTAAAACTGGAGCGACTCCAAACGAAGTAATCGCAGCAGCTAAAGTTGCAAATGCTCACGATTTCATAATGCAAACATCGGATGGTTATAATACTTTAATCGGAGAAAGTGGTTATTCGATTTCCGGAGGAGAAAGGCAAAGAATCTCTATTGCAAGAGCGATTATCAAAAATCCAGGTATTCTTATTTTAGATGAAGCAACCAGTTCCCTTGATGTTGAAACCGAATCTGTAATTCAGGAAAGCCTTTCAAGAATTGTAAAAGGGCGGACAACAATTGCGATTGCTCATCGGCTTTCAACTCTTCGCAGTGCGGACAGACTATTTGTTTTAGATAAAGGGGCGATTGCTGAATCTGGGACACATATCGAACTATTAAAACAAAAAGGAATTTATTACAAGCTTGTCATGGCACAGCGTCAGACGAGTAAAATTCCTGATGCTATTAATTAGCTGCTGAGAATGATTTATTAAGATTTACTTACTATTGAATTTAAGTGAGTTTTTTTTAAAATGTGTCCAAATTTCGTTCAACGATCAAAAGCAACTTTGGTCCGGGGAATAAAATTACTCAAATAACTTTAGCATAAAAAGAAAAACTTTTTTTAACCACAAGATGCAATTTTGGTTCGGGTGTCAAAAGCAACAAAGTAGTGATAGGTGATAAATGTTTATGAAATCGCCAAATATTGGCAATTACAAGCAATCTGGCATTTGAAATCTTTTAAAGTCAACGTAGAGCAAAATCTGACTAATCACAATAAATAAAAAATATGCTTTTGACACCCGAACCAATTTTATAGCACAAATTAATTTATGTTATTTTTATGAAGAAATACCGAACATTTGGTTAATATATTGTGTGTTCTTCTTCTTTGTCTTTTTAATTGTATTTTTGTAGTGTATAATTGTAATCAATCATGAAATTTGAATTAATTTTTGTCAATTAAAAACTTAGGAAACAAGGAGGCAGTAAAATGTCATTTAAAAATACAAACACAGAGAATCGTGTCAGAAGAAGAATTTTCATTGGAATAGCAGTTGCATTAGTTTTAAGCTTTTTGGTTTATTACTTTTTTCTTAAAGGGCCAGCTCCCTACAAAGTTACAATAGCAGATTTACAGGCAGGAGACATCTCAAGCAAGATGTATGTTAAAGCTCAAATAAAGCCAGGAGCATCTATTTCTCAAACTATTAAAATCAAACAAAAAGTTCTTGCAGTAAATGTTAAGCCTGGTGATCAGGTAAATAAAGGTGATATTCTCATGACTCTTGACAGGCAGGAGGTACAGGTACAATATGACAATGCTAAAAAATCAAGAATAAGCATAGAAAATTCAAACGCCGCTAAGAAAAAAGCAGCTGCAGCAGACAGTATTAAACAGGCAGCACAGCAAAAAGAATATTCGAAGCAAGTAAGTAACCTTACCGGTGCACTAACACGAATTGTTACAAATATTGCCCTTTTATCGGCAACCCCATCAACAAATTCAACCTTTCAATCTGATCTTGCAAAAATAATTCAAGATCAACTTGCGAATTATAATCCTAATTCACCTAATGCTCAACAACAGATACAAGATCTGATAACTGCAATAACAAGTAGTGTAAGTGTTTCCCAGAATCCACAGTATCAGACCATCCTTGCAAATCTCAATAAAGATATTGCAATTCTTAATGCATCTTTACCTAAGGTTCTTACGGGGCTTGGAGGGGGTGTAACTTCTGGCCTTACATCGGGTTTGACCTCTGGACTTGCTGTATCTCCAGATTTAATTAATCAGTTAAAAATGCTTGGTTTAAATGTATCTGACCCTCTTGTTTCAGCAATTCAGCAAGAAAAATCAGCGAAAGAGGCACTGGATAATTCAGTTATTGAATTAATTTCAGGAATGTCTGGTATTGTAGCTGAAGTGAATGCAACCCCTGGTTCATATATTGGAACAGATACTACCCAGAGCAGTTCATCGGTAAACAGCCTTTTGTCAGGTGCACTAGGAGATCTTTCACAACTCGGTTTGTCGAATAATTCTGCCTCAACCAAACCTGCTATTACTATTTATGATAATCTAAATCCAAAAGCTGTATTTCAGATAAGTCAATTCGACTCAACAAGAATCGATAAAGGGATGTCTGTTGATTATCAGCAAAATGGACACACTTACAATGGAACAGTCACATTTAAATCAAAATTTGTCGCAGACAGTAGTCTAGGGAGCAACGCTGCAAGCAGCCTTTTACAACAAGCAGGAATCGTCGGCCTTACTGGGCAGGAACCTCAATTGCTTGTTGAAATGAATATTTTAGGCTCAAATCTTACAGATCTAACATTAGGGTTTTTGATCGATGCCGAAATAAACACTGCTTCTGCAAAAAATGTAATTAAGTTGCCTGCGCAGGCTATGCGAAAAGAAATTAGCAGTTATTATGTATTTGTAGTTGATGAAAATAACCGTCTTGTCAAAAAGAATTTTGTTCCTGGAATTCAATCGGACATGTATGTCGAAGTTTTATCGGGACTTACTGCAGCTGACAAAGTTGTTACGAATCCTACCAACACTATGGTCGAGGGTCAGAAAGTCAGCTTGCAGGGAGGTAAATAATGCTTCTTGAAAGTCTTAAAATGGCATATCACAGCCTAATCGAAAACAAAATGCGTGCTCTTCTTACAATGCTTGGCATTATTGTTGGAATTTCGTCTGTAATTGCAATTGTTTCTCTTGGTGAAGGGGGTAAAAAAGAAATCCTTGGCCAGTTTGAACAGATTGGAGCATCGACTGTCATAATTCAGGTAAAAACTTCAAAAGCACAAGCCGGTGATTATTTTACACAAAGTGATATTGATGCAATCAGAAACAATCTCGACTCTGTTAAACATGTAACCGCACCAATCCAGACAGCCGGATACGCATCAACAAAGCTTGACCGCAAACGGATATTTCTATCTGCTATTGACGTGGATTACAATGAATTTTCACCGCTAATAATTGTATACGGTAGGCAATTTACTGATATTGAATATCAGGAAGCCTTTCCAGTAGTAATCATTGATCGTGCCGGTGCCCTAGCACTATTCGGCAGAGAAAATGCAGTTGGCGAAAAAGTTGATATTGAAAGCAAAGGAAAAATTTTAAGAACAACAGTTGTAGGTGTTTGCGAGTCAGTCACAACGCAATATGCTGGTCTAATCGGTGGTCTTAGCGGATTAGATGATTCGGGAGATAGCAGGAACATCCCTGCTTTTGTTTATACACCCTTTTTGTCAGGCAGTCGCATTGTTTCAGGTGACAAGACAATCTCAATGCTTAACATAATGTCTGTCACTCCTGAAAGAGTTGATGAAGCGGCGGCTGCGGCAATTCGTCTCGTAGAAATGAGACATGGCAACAGCGGTCGAGAGGTTTATCGCAGTCAGAACTTAGCTTCTATACTTGACCAGATAAACAATGTAATCAATATACTTACGATGTTTATAAGTGCTGTTGCAGCAATATCTCTATTAGTTGGTGGAATTGGGGTTATGAATATCATGCTAGTTTCTGTAACTGAAAGAACGCGTGAAATCGGACTTCGCAAGGCAATTGGCGGAACCCCTTCAGATATTCTTCTGCAATTCATAACTGAGTCAATTATTCTTACATTGTTTGGTGGTCTAATCGGAATTCTGTTTGGACTAGGCCTAGCATATGGAATTTCGTTTTTTATATCCTATTCTGGAGTAGGAAATATAACTCCTGTATTAAGTTTCAAGGCAATATTCATCGCAGTTGCTTTTTCATCAGCAGTTGGTCTATTCTTCGGAATTTATCCTGCGCGTAAAGCATCAAAACTTAACCCGATTGACGCTCTAAGGCGTGAATAATATGCCGATTTTGAAGCATTGAAATGTGTAAAATAAAAGAGAATAATCAAATTCACCCTAAAATCACACAATAAACTACAATATTTCAGCGCATTTGCGCCTTCTATTTTTGTTATTTCTCTGATATACTCTCTGAGGATTATTTATTATATGAAAATAAGGAGAAATCAATGAACAATCAGTCAATTACATCAAACCCAGCTCCCTTAGGTCTTCTTGGATTTGGAATGACGACAATTTTGCTTAATCTACATAATTCAGGAATAATATCACTATCAATCGTTATAATTTCAATGGGTATTACCTTAGGTGGTCTTGCACAAATATTAGCTGGAATAATGGAATTTAAAGCAGGCAACACTTTTGGTGCAACAGCATTTAGTGCTTACGGTTTCTTTTGGATCTCATTAGTGATCATCTGGATATTACCTGCTGGCAATAAAGCAGACGAAAAATCAATGGGATTTTATCTCCTTCTCTGGGCAATTTTTACAGCATTCATGTATGTTGCAGCTTTAACTCACAATAAAATAACACGGCTTGTTTTCGGTTCACTTACAGTATTATTTCTTCTTTTGTCAGTTGGAGACTTTACAGGCATTCGCGAAATAAAGATAATTGCCGGTTATGAAGGTATTATTTGTGGTTTTCTTGCAATATACAGCGCAATGGGACAAATCATTAATCACGAACACAAGAAAGAACTTATTAAAATGTAATCAAAGTATAAACGTTATTTTTTTCCTTTTACTTCGCAGTATTCAGCGACAGGAGGATTTTTCTCTTCTTCAATATTATTTTTCTTCATAAGCAAGTATGCAATTCCAACAGTGACTAGTGCCAGTAGAGCAAGTCCAGTAATAATTAACCCAGTTCCAAGTTTAAGTTCAACTTTTGCCACCTGAAAACAGCCAACAAACCCAAACACAACAAAAGCACAGGCAGATACAAATTTGATAGTCTTTTCGGGGATTCTTTTACACATTACAACCCCAATAATTATTCCTATTCCATCCGCTATAAGCATCCCCGTTGTTGTACCCATTAAAATTCCAAATGGATTAGAGGGAAATTTTGTCGCAAGTGCAATTGTAGCTAATTGTGTCTTGTCGCCCATTTCAGCTATAAAAAACGCAATGGCAACTGTTGCAATTGCTCCAAACTTACTTACACGATTTTCTTCGCCTTCAAGTTTATCACCTCTAATTGTCCAAAGCCCAAAAAATATAAAAGACAAAGATGCAATTCCTTGAATCCAAACCTGTGCAGAGTCAAAACGTGTGATGTAATTTCCGACTGCAACTGCAAGTGCATGATTTAAAATAGTTGCGATAAATACTCCGGCCATTACCTTAGATGCCTTATATTTAGTAGCAAAAGCCATGGCAAGTAGCTGAGTTTTATCCCCCATTTCGGCGAGTACAACCGCTCCTGCTGAAAAAAGAAATGCGATAAAGTTCATGTACATGTTTAAAAACCTTCCTCAAAATATTTGTTAAAAGCCTATAGAATCAAAAAACTTTCAGCATAACAAGAAATTTCTTGTTATGCTAAAAGTCTCGCTACCACTAATTGGTTACAAAGCCAGGTGATTAATCGCACCAGCATGTTGACTTTGTATTTAAAACTACTCCCTCTTAACTTACGTAAATAATACATCAGAAACATCAGTTTTGTCAAGAATTACAATTCAAAAATTCAAAACTTACCCAAAAATATTGCATTGAAATCTTGTCCAAAAATCTTTAACAATTCTAGTTTTTAGTTGTTACTCAATATGTTTATTATAAAATTCATAAATAATCTATAAATATATAACGAATAGTATTAATTTTATCGGAAAAGTTCCTTCAGGTTTTTGCCATCAAGATCCATGTCTTTTGCAATAGCTGGCATTTTACTTGTAGAAGGATTTAGCGCATAATCCAATACGAATGTTTTATCGTTTAGTAGATTAACATAAGTTCCATATGAAAGACCTGTATAAATTAATTTATCAGCTGTCCCATCAAACTTTATGCTATGAAGATAATAATTATTAGCATATGTCCCTGCAACTGCATCTTTGTCATATTCAGCATAGAATATATTGCCCTTGTACGAATTAAGCGTTGCAATCGGCTTCGCACCAGCAGCACGAACAAGTTTTATGTTTTTGCCCTTGACATCCATGTGTTTGATATCACCAGTTTTTGCCTCGTATACAATTTTGCCATTCCCAATGATAAACCTTGTTATCGGTTCAGTTGAAATTTTAACACTTGCAGTACCATCTGCTTTTGCAGTGTAAAGGGCACCTAGGCTATTAAGATAATAAAGTTTAGAATCATATATTACAAAAAAGTATATCGGTCCTTTGAGAATTTGCTTTTCGTTTTTGCCATCAAGCCCACTGCTATAAATATCGTATTCTTCAGATTTTACATCTGGTTTTTTTACGTAGTAAAGGTTGTTATTATAAATACTCATCCCATAACAATAACCGATATTTAGTTTCTCAAGTCCTGTTCCATCAGTTCTTATTCTAAAAAGATTATATGTACCATCAATCGTTTTCCCCTGGTTTCCAGAAAAGTATAGCCAGTTCTGATTAATGACCAACGACCAACCAAATCCATCAAATAGAGATGTCCCTTTGCTAGATCCTTTTGCTATTTTGTAAATATGTGCAGCAGTATTTGAGTCAAAACTCGAGTAATATTGATTGGAGCCATCATCAAAGAAGTATTGTCCATTCATAATATTGCCAAGATCATCCGTGTTAACGCCTTTTGATACAAGAGACGATTTCGTGCTTTTTAGAACTCCTGACGGCTTAAATATCATATAAGCGCCAACTAATACAATTCCTATAATAAGAATGCTGGCAATGCCTATCGCAAGAATGTTTTTCTTCTTGGGGACAGGAGTCGCGGTAAAAGAATTGTAATTTTGATTCATTCCTGCGTTGTTATTTGCATTATTATAAGGTTGTTGCGAGAAAGCTTGTGGATTTGTTGGTTGTTGCGAGTAACTTTGTTGATTTGTTGGTTGCTGCTGGTAACCTTGTTGATTTGTTGGTTGTTGCGAAAACCCTTGTTGGTTTAGTTGCGAAGGAGCAACACCTGGCATGCTAGGTTGATTTATGGTATTTGGCGGAGTAGCTTGTGGACGAGGGATTGGGGGAGGGGTTATAATGGGAGGCGTTTGATGTGCGGCATTATTTGTTTCTTGCGAAGGTTTTAACGGGGCTCCACAACTCTGACAAAATAAATCAGTGTCTTTCATTTGACTTCCACAGTTTTGACAAAACATAATTTTTTCCTCCTACACTCTTTCATCATAAGAATTAAATTCTTGTTCTATAGAATATATTATCATGAAATCGTCTGTTTATAAATCATTTATCAAATTTTACTAAATCTGCCGAACTTATTAAACTTACCGAACTTACTAAACTTACTTAACTTACTTAACTTGCTGAACTGACTAAACTTACTTAACTTGCTGAACTGTCTAAACTTACTGAACTGTCTAAACTTACTTAACTTGCTGAACTGACTAAACTGACTAAACTTACTTAACTTGCTGAACTTGCTGGATTATTCTCGTTCAACGCAATGTAAATATTATTTTTTGAGGCTATAGCGTTTACTTAAGTAGGATTAAATTGCTCTTAAAAATACTATCAAAGAAAGTGGCTTCCATTAATTTATCCATAGTTCAATTTGTAATTGTTTATTTTTAGCATGATTCTGCAGAGTTTTTCAACCTTTACTGAGTAAACGCTATAGCCATTTTATTTTTTACTCTGCTAAATCTTTTATGGGAGCTTTTCGTCTTTTAATAATAAACCAAGTAATTGCTGCAACTCCGATAATTGCTAGTAAAATTGCTGCCACTGTCGAATAAGTATCCATGAATTTAACAATTCTTTCCCATTCATTGCCCATAAGAGCGCCTAAATTTACTAGAACAATATTCCAAATAGCTGTTCCCACTGTTGTCAAAAGAAGAAATTTTCCCATATTCATTCCTGCCATTCCTGCTGGAATTGAAATAAGACTTCTGATAATAGGAATGAATCGGCATAAAAAAACCGTAACGCCGCCCTTCTTGGCAAACCAATTTTCAGCATTATCAAGATCTTTCCTTTTAAGTCTTAAGATTTTGCCCCATTTGTCTATAATCCAATAAAGCCTTTCACGACTCAATATTTTACCAAGGCCATACAAAATAACTGCTCCGCCAACAGATCCGAATGTCGCAAAAAGGCATACAATCCAAATATTCATATGAGTTCTAGGGTCAGTTGTCATGAATCCACCAAAAGTAAGGATAATTTCTGAAGGAATCGGTGGGAAAATATTTTCGATTGCTATCAAAAGCATAATGCCCCAATAACCAAATTGTTCCATAATCCTGATTATCCAGTCTTGCATGTTTGTATTCTCCATAACAGCCAATATGTTTTTGCTAGATGCTGTCTTCAATTTCTATTTTATAATATTTTACCACAGATCTAGATTTAATATAATAAGGCAATCATCAAATTTCAATCGTTACATCTATTAAATTTCTATCACAATCTATTTTCCTCTAATTTTTCACCAATGAACCATTAGAGCTTTGGGAAGAATTTCAAACTGAGCCTTGTCAAACGCAAATATTTCACCATCAACATTAACCCGCATTTTAGAATTTGATTCGATCTTAACAGTATTTGCTTTGAATGACACAGTATCTTTAAATGTCAGAATTTTGCCTGACAATAAACCTGGCAAATACCTAATCATCCATGGACGCGTCACATCCTTTATTACAACAACATCAAGAAGTCCATCATCCACTTTAGAGTTTGGTGAAATTGGCATTCCACCACCGATAAATTTTCCATTTGCAACAGAACAAACAAGAACCTTTTGAGAAAGAACTTTTGCGTCATCAATAAAGAGTGTTATGTCCGATGCTTTATAATGTATTATTGTTTGTATTACACCCCAAAGATATGGAATCATACCTTTAAAATATTTTTTCGCTTTTATTGAATAGTCTAGCACTGAAACGTCAAAACCGATTCCACATACATTCATGAATAGTTCGCCATTTATTAAGCCAATATCCACCGGTCTCGGTTTATTCTGCAAAATAAAATCAAGAGCATCCAGTGGAGATTTAGGTAAACCTAATGATTTTATAAAATCATTTCCAGTCCCAGCAGGAATTATACCAAGTGATGTGTTTGAATTAAACAATCCACGTGAAACTTCAAAAACCGTCCCATCACCACCAAGTGCTATTATACATTTTATACCTGCGCCTGCAGATTTCTTTGCGATCTCTTCGGCGTGTCCTGCTTTTTCGGTATAAAACGCTTGGTAATCAACCTTCTCTTCAGATAGCTTTTCTAAAACTATTGTAGCAATTCTTTTTGCAGCCCCATTGCCAGCTGTTGGATTAATAATCAGATGAATATTTTCCATAATCAGACTCCTTGTCTTAGAGCAAATCGAAAAATCATATATCTAACAATAGAATACTACTTTTTGGGATTTATTGAAATAGAAAATTAGTTTGGTCAGAAGTTTTAGTAAGTATTTAACTGCATATAGCAATTAATTGAAAAATGAGTGTTTCAAAAGTTTTTTTCATTTCACAGGTAAGTTCGCTAGTTTTGCAGGTTTAATGTAATGAAAAAACAATTGATCCATTTGCTCGCTAATGCTAGACTAAACGTATATTATCCATATACTTTTCAATGATTTCAAACGCACCTGCCTATATTGTACTACGAAATCCGGTTTCAATTAAGTTAAATAAAAAAATTATCTGTTTTCGATATTGTAAAAAGCAAGGATATTTTCTAAAGGAACATCCGCTTGCAAAAAATGACATGAACTCATTATATAACCGCCATTTTCTCCTAGGACAGAAGAAAGATATTTGGCATTCTGATTAACCTCTTCAATTGTCCCATGTGGTAGTATTTTTTGAGTTTCTCCTGCTCCATGAAAAGTCAGACTGTTTCCAAATTCGGCTTTGATTTTTTTAGGTTCCATGTTCCTTGCAACTGTTTGTACAGGGTCAAGTATCTTTATACCCATTTCAACAAACTCTCCCATAAGATTATAAGCAGATCCACAGCAATGGAAAAACGGAGTCACACCATATGATTTGGCTAGCGAAATATATTCTACCATTGAAGGTTTGAAAAATTCTCTGAACATATCTTTGCTAATCAACAAGTCAGTCTGGGATGAATAATCATCCGCCAACTGCATTGCATCTAATCGCCCTTTACCAGCCTTTAATAACCTCTCATGGTAATCGATATGCCAATCAAAACATCGTTTTAGTAAATGTTTAATTAGTTTTGGGTTCAACATCATATCAACAAAAATATCTTCCATGTTTCTAACAAGAGTCGGGTAATAAAAAATACTGGCAAATCCACCAATCAAAAATCTACCCTCATATGTTTTACAATTCGCCGTTATACTATTGAAATCCCAATTATCCAAATCAGGTAACTGTAAAACTCGGTCAATGTCTTGAGGAGTTTCGCATTCTTGTGTAACATAATGTACAACCTCATCATGGGCTCCATAATTATTGTAGACTTTTTTGAGTTTGCTACCGCCCCAGCCAATAATCAGGCCATTATTATCTTTTTTTTCAGGTTCTCTATTCACTTGAGGGTCAACCCATGCTACATCAATTTCTAGCCCATCCAGTACATCTTTCATTTTATCTGTTTTGAAATGTTTTAACATAATATCCCATATTTCTCCCACGGCTTGGAAATCTACTGGAGTTCTGTCAGGTTGTTTATGATTCAGAGCACATATAACTCTTTCTCTAAATTCCATATTTTTCATCCTTTCTTAAGTGCTAGTTCGTGTTAATAGTTACCATACTTTTTTACTGCGTCAAAAAGAGATAAAATATTTTCAATGCTAGTATCAGCTTGTACGTTATGTGCTGGGCCAATCAATAGTCCTCCGCCCTTACCTATTGTGTCCATTCTTAATTTTACTTCATCAAAAATATCTTGTCTGGATCCTTTAGGAAGAGTTTTTTGTATACATATGCTACCCCAAAATGATAGTCTATCGCCAAATTTATCCTTAACCATAGCAGGATCCATTGCTAGCGGCTGTATAGGATTTAGAACGTCTAACCCGATTTCTATAAGTTCTTCAATAATGGGGATAATGTATCCACAGCTATGATATGCTATAATTATGTTTGGATTCTGCTTTTTGAATTCAAAAATTAGTTTTTTCATTCTTGGTTTAAGATATTTTCTCCACATCTCCGGAGACATTAGCATTGAATTCTGCATGCCTACATCATCACCAAGCCAAAGCATATCCACCCCTTCTTTGATATATCTAATCCCTGCTTTTAGCGGGAATTCCATAACTTTATCAAATAAATCATTTGCGTATTCTTCATTACCTGCCATATCCATGAGCATGTTATCAATCCCTCTAAGATACCAGGCGGCCTCGAAAATCGAACAAGTAATAGCGCCACAAATAAAGTGACTATCTCCATATTTGTGCATGAGTTCTTTCATCGGTTTGTATATTTCATCATTCTCTGGATTCGGTATTTGATATTTCAAAAGCAGTTCGCCGTCCTCGTCATTTTCCAAAGGGTGTTCCACGATTGTTGTATATCTTCCTGATTCATTTTCAAAGTATCTCCATTTACAGCCCCAGTCACAAATATATTCTTCGCCTTTTCCGTAATAACTATTACCTATTCCAGCACCACTCATAAGCATATCGTTTCCAAGTGCGACTTCCATATCATGCTCATTATAAATACCAAAGTGTTCAAACAATGCCGCTGACACTTCAGGTACAAATGAAGCAAAAACCGGCACACGATCTGGAATTTTTCTCATTAATGCAATTTTTACTCTTTCTTTAGAATTCATACTCAATCTCCTCTAGATCCCACGGAATTTATTTAATATTTTATACATTTCGATCAGATTTTCAACTGGAACATTTGCGACAACATTATGTATTGCTGCAAAGACAAAGCCGCCGTCCGGAGAAAAGATTTCGAGTCTTTCCTTAACTTCTTTTTGCACTTCTTCTTTGCTGCCAAAAGGCAAAGTTTTTTGAGTATCTATACCGCCTCCCCAAAAAACCAGCTTGTCCCCAAATTCATTTTTCAACCGCTGTGGATCCATTCCTGTTGCGCTGCATTGAACAGGGTTTACGATATCCACCCCCATTTCAATAAAGTCGTTTAGCAAAGGATAAATCGCCCCACAAGTATGATAAAATGTTTTCCAACTTGTATTCTTATGAATCCAGTCATTAATCCTTTTGTAGAAAGGTTTATATAATCTTCTAAAAACATCCGCTGATGTAAATGTAGCATTCTGAGTTCCAAAATCCGTCCCGGAAAGCCAAATTGTCTGAATTCGGTCGCCAACAGATTGTTTGTATAGTTCAAGGTTCTTTAGTGCAATGTCGCATTGATAATCAAAAACTGCTTCAATATATTCTGGATAGAGTAAATGAGCCATCAGCCACTCATCCATTTTTCTTATCCCCGTGGGTTTAGTCAGAAAAGGGCCTGGTAGTTCTGCAACATCACCGAAACCAGCTCCTCCGAGTACCCCCATTATTGCATAGTCAGTGTATTGATAAAGCTCCTTTGACTTTTTTTCCCAGCACTTACAGGTCTCTTCCGAATGCAGATTATAAGAATCTTTAAAATCCTTTACTGGGGTCAGATTTTCTTCATCAACTAGGCCGGATCTATCAATATTATCAAAGAAAAACCCATTTTTCGGCATATGTAGACTATACTCAGCATTCCTGTCACCACTGGGATAAACATAAATATCACCATCTCCGATTACATCATATTCGAAATTTTGTGGCATTAATACAGGTGTTCCGTCACTCATTGTCCATTTTTTACTCGGTGTACTATTGATTCCCATTAATGTCCCCGGATTCCATAGAGGTAGTACATCACCTTTAACAATATCAAGCAAATCAGGTTCGATTTCGCCAAGCATCTGATATGGCTCGACAATTTTAATATCATGTTCATTCAAACCAAGTGCTTTTCTTAATTTAAAAACAGTACTTGCATTCATTCCAGTTTGCCCACAACCTCCTAAATCCATGGGAGTATAGTCAGGTTGTTCATGGTTTATCGCCGCGATCACTCGTTCTCTTGAATTCATATTTCCTCCAGTAGCTATTTCAAAATCTCACTCATAACTTCATGCTTTCTCAAGTTAATTCTATAAATAAGATCAAGCTAGTCTTTTTGATTTTTTTGCAACCATCTGGATAATAACTGCAATGACCAGAACTACCCCGGTAGCAATATCACGAAATGCTTGAGGAGCGCCAATCATAATCAATCCATTTGATAATATCCCTGTCACCACAACTCCTAAGAATGCACCAAAAACGTTGCCTTCTCCACCAGCAAGTATCGTCCCCCCCAGTACTGCTGCAGCGATTGATTCAAGTGCGTATGAACTACCAATGCTTGGATTTGCAGTTGCAATACGGGATGCCAGCATGATTCCGGCGAAACCTGCCAACAAGCTACTCAATGCATAGGTTTTCATGGTTACTCTTTGAATATTTATCCCTGCAATTTCAGCTGCTTTTGGATTTCCGCCTGTGCAATATAGATGTCGGCCGAACTTTGAGTATTTAAGTATAAACCCAAAGAAAATGTACATAAATATGAGAATAATGATTGGAAGAGGG
Source organism: Saccharofermentanales bacterium (assembly GCA_038326615.1). GTDB lineage: Bacteria > Bacillota > Clostridia > Saccharofermentanales > UBA5734 > JBBQKF01. The sequence continues at coordinate 37,194 of JBBQKF010000006.1, forward strand.
AACTTTATTGCTCCAAATGTAGTTGCACCTAGAAATTTAAATGCCGGCAGATTGACTGTTATCGGTTGTTTCGTTATAAGGATAACAACACCACCTAATATGAAACTCATTGACATTGTTGCAATAAATGGTGATACTCTGGCTTTTGTTATCAAAATACCATTTGTTAACCCAATGGTTAAAGCTACAAGCAACCCTGCTGGAAGTCCTATCCAATAGGGAAGGCCCAGCATCGAAGGAGAACATATAGCTCCCACTACCACTCCAGAAAGTGCTGCCACTCCACCAACCGATAGATCAAATCCGCCATTAAGAATACATAGTGTCTGTGCTATAGCAATGATGCCAAGAGTTGCTATTTCTCTGCCAACAGGCAAAAAATTATCAAGTTTTAAGAAATATGGCGTCAAGTTTGAAAATATCAGAATTTCAATGCCAATCAAAATGACAAGCAACAACCTGTTCATAATTGAATAATTTAATTTCAAAAAAATCCTTTTTTTATTATTCATTATCTTTATAATCCCCCAAATTAAGTCTTAATTGCATAGCTTAATATATCTTCTTCGCTAAGCTCGCTTATTGATTCCAATTCCACTTCTATCCTGCCATCACGCATAACCAATAATCGATCTGACATTGCAAATATTTCCGGCAGTTCAGATGAAATCATGATGATCGATTTTCCTTCCATTGTAAGTTTGTCCATAAGTCTGTATATTTCAGCTTTTGCACCAACATCAATACCTCTAGTCGGTTCATCAAAAATCAATATATCCGCTTTTGCTCCTAACCATTTGGAAATTGCGATTTTTTGCTGATTCCCACCTGAAAGAGTTTCTACTTTGGTCCTTACACTTGGTGTTTTTGTATTTAACATTTTCACCATTTGCTTTGTGAATTTTTCTTCTTCAGTGATTCTAATAATTCCATTTTTTATAAAATTTTTCAGACTTGGCATTGTTGTATTTTCTGTAACATTTAATCCTACTGCCAGGCCTTCACCACGCCTGTCTTCTGTAAGAAATCCGATTTTAAGATTTACTGCATCCTCTGGATGCCTTATTTCAACGATCTTATTGTTAACTTTTATTATTCCGGAATCTTTCTTTTGCAGTCCGAATATCAGTCTTGCTGTCTCGGTTCTACCGGCACCTACAATTCCGAACATTCCAAGAATTTCACCTTTTTTTAGACAGAAAGATACACCTTGAACTTTGGATCCCCATGATAGGTCAGAGACTTCCAATACATTTTCATCGATAACATTTCCTCGGTGTTTTTCATATAATTTCATATCTCTTCCCACCATCATTGTAATGATGTTCTGCGTAGTGATCTTGTCAACATCATTTGTTCCTATGTAATTACCGTCTTTAAAAACTGATACTCTTTGACAAATCTGAAATATTTCTGCAAGTCTATGACTTACATATATTATTGAAATCCCCTGTGCTGTTAATTGCTTTATTAACGCGAACATTTCTGCAGTTTCTTCATCCGACAATGAACTAGTGGGTTCATCAAATGCAATAATATTTACATCCATAGAGATTGCTTTCATTATTTCAACTAATTGTTGATGTCCCATACTCAATGTTGATACAATTTGTTCAGGTCTAAAAGAAAGGGCGGCGGATCCAAGCCTATTTTGAAGTTTAGTAGTATCTTCATTCATCTTGTTCCAGTCAACAATTCCTTTTTTCATCGGATAATTAGTCATAAAAACATTTTCTGCAACAGTCAAAGTTTGTGCCAAATGTAATTCCTGAGGAATTAATGCGATTCCATTTTTTCTGCACTCCATTGTGTTTTTATAATTGACTTTTTCGCCTAAGTATTCAATTGTTCCTTCGTCTTTTTCATATAAGCCAGTTACAATTTTTATCAATGTTGATTTGCCTGCTCCATTTTCACCGCATAGGGCATGCACTTCTCCTTTACGAAGATCAAATCTTACATTATTTAATGCTTTGACACCAGGAAAACTTTTACTGATATTCTCACATTTTAATATAACCTCATTCATTTTGTTCCTCAATTCAAAATCAGAGTGTGATAACCAGAAAATCTGGTCATCACACACTTCGTTTCCTTATTTTTTGATCAGTTCAGCCCAGTTTGCCAATGTTGCAACTTTGCCGTTTACATGTGTGACTAGCGGCATTGCAGTTCCGTTCTTAATTTTATTGTATAGTGTCTGCATCGCGATTTCACCTTCGCCATATGGGTTCAAAACAACTGTCATATAGCTGTCGTTTCCTTTTTCGAATTCCTGAACAGCCATCGAATACCCACCAAGTCCACAAGCCAAAATGTTCTTAAGTGGAATTTTGCCTTGTTCTTCAAGCGCTTTTAGGAATGCGACAGCTGAGTCATCATTGACTGCACCACATATCCAATGAGTAACCTCAGGATGTGCTTGTATTGTTGCTTGTGCAGCAGCCAATGAGTCTTCCAGCATACATTCCGAAGTTTCCACGTAGATAAAATTACTATCTTTTAAAGGAGTTTTTGCCATTAAGGCTTCTTTATAACCATCTAACCTTGGCCTTAAAACAGAAATATCAGGAGCATCAATTTGCATTACAGCAACAACATTACCCGCTGCAAAGAAATTTCTTTCATTTGCATATTTAGCGAGCATTTCGCCGCCCAAAACTCCTACATCTTTAGTAGGCATTCCGACATGTGCAACAGGTTTTTTGTTTTCATCTACGATATTGTCATCAAGTGTTATTAGTTCGACTCCCTTTTCTCTGCATTTGATTGCAAGAGCCGGTCCATTTCCTTGATTAGTGATGCAGATGGCTAATCCATCAATATCCTGAGCCAGAGCGTTGTCGATAGCAGCATCACAAGCCTCATCTTTTAAGTTAGCATCGATGGAAAAATATTCAACTCCAAGTTCCTTTGCTTTAGCTTTCAATCCTTCATCTTCAGAAACAAACCATGGATTCGTCAGCATCTTACTGATGTATGCAATTTTTATCTTGTCTTTTGCACCATTTGATTCAGTTGAAGCTGATTCTTTTGATGTTCCCGCTCCATTATTACATGAAGCTACTGAAAGGAGCATCAATGCGGTCATTACCATTGCCAAAACTTTTTTCATTTCTATTTCCTCCATTTTTATTTTTTGTCAGAGATTATTCTCTAACTTTAACAACATTTTATCAAAGCATTGTTTTGATTTAAATGATGTATACTTGTTATTTAATGCAGTAAAATTGTCTTGTTGTTGTTTTTAATAAAAAAAACAGCACTAGTGCGTGCTGTTCTGTGTTTTATGTCATAAATATTTTTTTAAGACTCAAAGTACATAAATAATACTCTAATTCTCCATGAATATTTTGTAATTATCACATGTAATTATTTGTCCGCCTAGAACCGTCACTGTCTTAAATCTGGTTCCATTAACAAGGTTTTCATATATCATATCAACTCCTTTTTGTCCTTCTACCTCTGGTTGTGCTGCAATAGTAATATAATTTTTATTGCCTTTCAAAAATTCGCTTTTTACTTCGTCTCTTGAGGAAAGACCCAATCCACAGGCAATAATATTTTTGTCCAAAACACCGTTTTCCCTTAAAATCCATAGCGGTGCAATAGCACTTTCGTCATTAACTCCTGTAATAATCCAATGGGTTATTTTTGTATATTTCTTTAGAGCTTCTTTCACTTTTGGTAGGTTTTCCTTTATCATCCCTGTCGAGCTTTCGATAATAATGAAATCCTTTTCCTTTAAAGGGGTTTGAGCCTTGAGAGCTTCCCTATATCCGACCAGTCGTTCTCCGATGACAGAAAGAGTAGGAACATCTATTTGTATAACACCTACAATGTTTCCTTCATCAAAAAACCCCTTTTCGTTTGCGAGTTTCGCTAGCGCTGTCCCACCCAAAATGCATAATTCCGTTGTCGCCATTCCTATATGTGGGAGTTGAATCCCGTTTTTATCTTTCATCGAATCATCGATTGTTACAAGATTTACACTTGCCTTCACACATTTCTCTGCAATGACTGGTCCTAATTCCTGATTGGTCGTGCAGATCAATATTCCATCCGCTCCCCAATTTATTGCATCATCAACAAACTGAATACACTTTTCGTCATTATACTCGGCATCCAAAGGCAGATACTCAATATCATATTTTTTGCAACTGTTCTCAATGCCTTTAGAAACCTGTTGAAACCAAGAATTTGAAAGTTGCTTGCATATATAGGCAATCTTGAACTTTTCATTTTTACTATTCTTTTGGTCATTAAGCGAAATGAAAATACTGATAAGTATAGCGGAAACGAGAATAATTGCAATACCCGTTGGCAATAATGTTTTCTTTTTCATTTATTTATCTAAATAACTTATCATTGTGTGACAAATTATTCAGGCCTCCTTTCTCAAATTTATATATGCTCATTTAAAATGCATTTGCATCTTCTATTTGAATTATTTATTGATAATGGCAAAATCCTCTAAATCCATTTTGCCACTAATCAGCTTATGATAATTATCCAAAATCACACTTCTGTTTTTTGTGTAAGAATTTAAAACAGGCTGTGTTTTCCCATTTTCTGACATAAAAAACAGATAGTTTGAATGCGCTGGAAAATGCACATCTCCAAAACTAGTATAGAACACCATGTTTAGGGATGAAAATAACCGTTCTCCTTGTTCCAGTCGGATTTTTTGCCCAAAACTACTTACAAAAAATCGAACAAATTTCTTTGAAATCTCCGCATTATTGCTTTTCGCTACTGCAATTTGAGGAACTTCAATTACAGTTGAAGAAAAATTCGAACCAATCATCGGCATTGGTACAACATCCCACTCAAATCCTATTGGTTTAGATAATTCATATATATAATCAATTGGCCCTACAACCATAGGAACGGCTTCAGATCGAAACAAACTCAATGAATCCGATCCCCACTGAAGTTCGTTCGAGTACAAAACAACTCCTGACTTTATCAACGCTGTCAAGACTGACAGTGCTTCGATTCCTTTTTCATCAAGAATTAGTTTGTTGTTTTCATTGAATCCCATTATTTTACCGCCATTACCAATGATAAAACTATAAAAACTTTGCCATTCAGGTGATATTGCGAAAACAGGTTGTTGCGTCTTTGAATAAATAAATCTGCAATATAAATCGAAATTTCTCAAATTCCATGCCTTATTATCCATGAATTCTTGAGGAGTCTGTTGTCCTTTCCAGTTCAATTTGACTTTATTGTAATAAATACAATATGGCCTTACACCTGTTGGTAAAGCATATTGCGCGCCAAAAACTTTTCCTTCCTGCAAAGCAACTTCAATAAACGTGTCGCCCTCCGACTGAATCTCTAAAAGGATGTCATCTAGTGGCTCCAATTTCTTTTTCAATTGTTGAAGGCTTTGTTGGTCAGCATAAAAAATGTCAAATGGTTCACCAGCAGAATATTGGGAAACAACAATTGTTTGAAGTGATTCTAATGATGAGAAAGAATAGATATCTACTTCACAATTATTCTCACGTTCAAAATATTTAACAGTTTCACTAATAATTCTTCTTTGTTCTGCGTCTCCATATACTGCAAATGTTATCGTTTTTTTTGATTCTTGAACCTTAATAACCTCTTCTTTTCCTAATAGACTAATCGAAATCAGGGAAATGCCTGAAATAAGTAGTACTGCCATGATAATATATAGAAAAGTGTATTTTCTATCTGTTCTCATCTACTTTTACTCCTGTATTCGCTAGGAGTTACTCCAACATTCTTTTTGAAGAGTTCGCTGAAATACCTCACACTAATAAATCCAACTTTTTCGGAAACTTCATAGTTTTTGAATTCAGGATTATTGGTCAACAATTCCTTTGCTTTACTCATTCGGATATTTGTCAAATAAGAAATGAAATTTTCTCCAATTATTCTCTTAAATATTTTGCTGAAATACCATTTACTCATAAAGACCTGGGACGCTATACTATCCAAATTAATATCCTTATTGTAATTATCATTAATAATTTTTTTTGCTATTTCCATGGCCTGGAAGTATCTACTGCTTATTCTTTTGGTCATAACATTATCAATCAATACTGCAATTGCATAAAAGCTATCGGATATATCGTTTAAGGTTTTTGCATGAGTTATTGATTCTAAAGGAATTATAAAGGAATCAAACAAGTCTTCGATTTTTCCACACGAAGAACAATAAGTTGTTACGCCTAGAACTATTGCCTCAAGCGCAGTATTTCTAGACATATTTTCGTCTCTGGATTCAACTATTTTTGATTGAATTATCCTTGCCTCATTAAGTATGTCTTCACCATTTTGGATAGCGTTGATAAAATCTTTTATTGTTATTTTCTCATCACTAGTCGAATTGCAATGGTTTATGGCATTATTAAATATTACTTTGCTGTCACCAACAAACACTCTTTGCTCTAAACATTCATCAACCTCTTTTCTTGCCCATCTCAGTTTGTCAATATTTTCGTATATGTCACTAACACCAACACTCACAGTAAATTTTCCTTGAGTTTTAACATGAATACATAATTCTTTTAAGAATTCCTCTAATTCTTCTTTCGAATAATTCATGCATTCCACAATGGCATAGATACATCTATCACGTATAATTGTAGTAGCAGCAATCTGCGTCTTTGCAATTAAATCATCAAATATATTCTTAGTTAAAAACATAAGAATATTTATATCCTCTTCTGTAAAGTATGTTTCAAGTTCACTGAAAGAATCAAGACTAATACCTAAAAGGCGATATGATTTTGTATTAATATCATAATACTTAGCTTTACTCTCAACGTCAGCAATTTTGATAAAAGGTCTGAACATTAATTCGTACAAAAATTTATCTTTTAATTGATCCTTTGAGTTTCTGACTATATCTCTTAACTTTTCGGTTTCGTCAGTAATTTGGATTTTGTTTCTAATTTCTTTAGCTAACTCTCGTACTGCAGACTCCAATTCATCCGGATCTGTTGGTTTTAATAAATAGTTGGAGACACCCATTTTTATTGCTTGCTTAACAAAGTCAAATTCCTTGTACCCTGTTAATAGAATTATTTTCACACCAGAATACGTGTTCAATATGCGGTCTGAAAGTTCCAAACCATCCATTTCTGGCATCATAATATCACTTATTACAATATCAGGCGCACATATTTCGATTTGCCGAATAGCATCATTACCATTTTCAGCCAATGCTATTACTTCACAATCCATCGATTCCCAGTCCAATGAATTTGCTATTCCATTTCTTATTATGGGTTCATCTTCAACAATCATTATTTTCAACATATCATATACCCCCATCATTAAAATCAGTTTCTAGTTTCAAAGGAACTCTAATTGTAATTATTGTTCCTTTGTCAATAATGCTTTCCAATTGTATGCCGTAAGCTTCACCAAATAAAAGCTTGATTCTATTATGCACGTTTTTTAAACCAACACCAGTATGACCTTCAACATCTTCTTCAATATCTTCTTCCATCACTTGATTAATGCGTTCACTAGTCATTCCTATCCCATCATCTTTAATAATCAATTCCAGAGTGTTTTCTACATGCCTGGCAGAAACTTCAATTCTTCCAGATCCGGATTTGTTATTCAACCCATGCACTAAAGCATTTTCAATTATGGGCTGTAGTGTGCTCCTGGGAATAACACAACTTATATAATCGGCTGGAACATTTGCTTCAAAATTTAATCTCTCGCCATATCGCAGTTTCTGAATTGTTATATAATCATTAATGCCCTCTAGTTCATCGCCCAAGCGAATTACATTTTGCTTTCCAGATATACTTCTTCGGAGTAGCCGCCCAAGTGCAATTGTAATCCTACTTATTTCTTTTTGTCCTACATTTATTGCTAACCAGTTTATAGAGTCAAGTGTGTTGTATATGAAATGAGGATTTATCTGAGCTCTTAAATATTTATATTCGGCGTCTTGAAGGATTAGTTTCTTCTTATAATCTTCTTCAATTAATATTCTTATTTTTTTAACCATTAAATTAAAATCTTGTGCAAGCTCTCCAAATTCATCCCCTCGGCAATCATCGGCATAAACATCAAAATCCTCTTTTTTAACTTTTTCCATTTCACCCATTAATTGTTTTATTGGCTTTACCATTGAATTGGTGTATATTCTTACAATGAACAAAATTATTGCTAGTGCAATTAAAATAATACCAAATATTATGTATCTGGTTTTATTTACAGAACTCATTATCTCTTTGTATGGTGTTGCTTGAACTATTGTCCAACTGGTATAATCTGATTTTTTTGAAATGTAATTATAATTATTTACAATTGTGTCTAATCCATTACCATTTTTTATGGATTTATAGATTTCTTCAAAATTAGTCTCGCTTTTTGCATCTGTTGATATTATATCTCCCTTTTCATCAAATATTGCAAAATAACTTCCTGATGTTGTTTTTAAGTTTGAATATGATTTTGCAATTTGTTCCCCTCTAATACCTATAACCAATAATCCTATCTTATTCATATATTCTACATCATAAACATCTCTTATTCCGAGTATAATGTTATCGTTTTTCATAAGTTTAACCCATTTTATCTGGCCATCAGTTTTTTTAGCATATTCTGAAATTAAATCACGCATATTCCAAAATCCGTCAACAAGCACTTCTGCTTCGGTACTTGTAGCTATTGAATACTCCTCACTATCAGTCCTAATTAAATAAAATAACTCTATACCTAATCTAGTATTTGTCATAATCTGCATTTTATTAATTACATTTTGCATGTCTAATTTTCGATCTCTTAATGTACTATTAGTATAATCCCTCCTTAACATTTTTTGGATATCTTGATTCCATTGAAAGTTTAACATGACATTATCTAGCTCTTCTAATTCTTTTTCAATATTAACAACCGCTTGTATCACAAATTGATTACTTGAATTTTCAAATTGCTTATTTGTTGTTTTACTCATCATCTGGCTAAAAACAAGTGCAAAAAACACCAGGGGAACTACAACTAAAATCAGGAAAAAAACTAACAATTTCTCTCCTATTGTCATTTTCAAAAAAACTCTTTTAATGAATAATTTTTTCACTTTGTTTTCCACCTACTTGTATTTTTTAAATAGAAATCGGGGTTATGAAACTACAAATTCAAAAACTTCTTTATATCGAAAATCTTTTTTTGTAGTTTGATTGCCATTTATCATCTCTGCAAATTGAGTCAAGGCTTCCAAATTAGTCTTTGCATCCTCAATAATAAGAGAAACCATTAAATCGTCAGTCTTAGGATAATTTCCATTTATGCTTGATCTTGCCAAAACTTTATTTTTAGAATATGATAGCATTTGAAAATTAGTATCACTGAAAAAAACACATATTCCATCAAATTTCGTAAAATCATCTTCTCCGCTTACAAGTGTTATTTTGCCATCCATTAAAACAATATGTCTGCCACTTATATAAGCCTCTGGAACGATTTCTCTTAATCCTTCGATTAGTCCTTGCTCAATCATCTTCCATTCATATTCAAGAGAATATAGACCTATTTTGGGAGAACTAATTCCTTTTTTTATAAATATATCTCCCATTTTTTTACCAATCAGATATCCTACATATGTGTAATTAATTGAGACCGAGATGTCATTTTGGTAATAATCTCCACCAAATTCGATGACAGTCACATCAGAATTATTGATATTTTTCAAATAACTATCAATTTCATAATTATAGGGCAAAGAGACAACTATCCCTGATGTTTTTGATAAGTCAATCAATTCGCTGATTTTTGAATAATCAGTATCCACTAAATCAACAATTTCAACTGATATGCTATACGTACTTATAATACTTCTTATAGTTTCAAGGTCTGGCTGCATAAGTATCGGGTTTTTCGAATCATAAATAACTGAAATGCGCATGTTTTTATTGTTTTCTAGTTTAATGTCCGGAACTTGTAAAGACGGCTCTAATTTACATCCGAAAAAAGCTAGTGATATTACTAATGTAGCAAGCAGGCAGAAGCATGGTTTTTTCAAAAACAGCACCTCTCAATTTCAACATTTTCGCTTAGGCTCCAATTTCACATCTTTAAACCGGCGATTACAATAATTATTAAATTTTCCTATTCAGAAATACTCTAATTCTAAATTGCAAGTAATGCTTCGTTTATTCCCTAATATTTGTTTAATTTACCATATTTCAGTATCAATGTCTACTGCTTATGGATAAATTCCCAGTATTTTCATAAGTGGCATTTTATTTTTCCATTTGCATTAATTTATATAAAAGTTTTACAATTTGCAAGCAAAAATCATCAATAATCAAATAAAATTGAATTGGAATATTAATTTCGATTCGTTTTTCTATTAGAAAAGTTATAAATGATCCAACCCTCTTTATGCGAAGGCATTCCCGCAATCTGGATTAATTTAAAAACTCATAAAATTGTTTTTTTTAGGTTTTTTTAATGCATTGTATGGGAAGGCAATCAACTCATAATAGTTAACAGGTTCTTTCCAGAAAGCAAGCAGTGCAGCTGCTGTCACTACAGGAACTGGGAACTAAAACTTGAAGACCGTATCTGAAATCTCCAACCTTGTTCGGCCATATATGAGCTCCTAACAAGCGGACCTGATGCTACATATAAAAATCCTTCTTTAAGAGCTTGTTCTTTATACCAATCAAATTGTTCTGGCGCAATATATTCAACAACCACGTGATGTTTTGACGACGGAGCAAGATATTGGCCAATTGTCAAAAAGTCGCAATGATTTTTACGCAAATCCTTAAACACCTTTAAAACTTCGTCCTTTGTCTCGCCAAGTCCTAACATTATTCCTGATTTCGTCAGCATTGAAGCATCGAATTCCTTGACTTTTCTTAACAAATCAAGCGATCGCTGATATTGCGCCTGTGGTCTTACAGAATCGTATAGTCTTTCAACAGTTTCAATATTGTGATTTAAAACATCAGGTTTAGCCTCAATAACAATCTTTAATGCATTCTCATCGCCTGCAAAATCCGGTATTAAAACCTCGACAATCGCAGTTTCTAATTTATTCTCTGAGTTCTTTCCTTCTAATTTAGGTTCAGATTTATCATTTCCCAATTTGTGTTCAGATTCAGTTGCTGTTTTAGGCTCAGAGTTATTAACTTCAAATTCGATTTCTGTACCATCTTCTGCTGTTTCTGGTTTAGTTTTGTTTGATGTTAATTTTGATTCAGATTCTAATTTTGAATTGAATTCTGATTTATTGTTTGCAAATTCGAGTTCTGTGCCATCTTCTGCAGATTTTGTAGAAAATTTCAATTCTGATTCGGTTTCTGAATTCTTTCCCTTTATCTTAAGCTCAAGTTCATCGTCTAAAATTTCGAGTTCAGATTTGTTTTCTGAAGATTTCAATTCTGCTTTTGCTTCTAAATTGTCAAAAGCTTGGTTAGATGTTTTTTTGATAGCAGAAATAACTTTAGCAAAATGTTCAGCGCCTCCATCAGCAAGGTCATCTCTTGTAACCGATGTTATAACGACATATCGCAAGCCAAGCTCTCTCACCGCTTTTGAAATATTATAAGGCTCAAGTGGATCAGGCATCGAAGGCGTTCCCTTGCTCACACAGCAAAACGTGCAATTTCTTGTACATTCTTTTCCCAATATCATAAAAGTGGCAGTCTTTCGTCCAAAGCATTCCCCGCAATTAGGACAGTTGGCCTCTTCACATACGGTGTGCAGGCTAAGTGCTTGAAGCATTTTCATTACTGCTTCATTGTTTGCTCCGGTGTTAGATGGAACTTTGAGCCATTGAGGCTTTGGTTTAAAATTCGGATTGTTCATTTTTATACTTTCGATTAACTCACTAATGATTCAATTTATGAGTTAACCACCTTTCAAATTTTGTAGTCTTCATTGTCTTTATTATTAATTGCCAAACTTTATTAATCTTTATTATTCATAGTCAGACTTTTTCAATTTCTAATAATTTTTATTAATCTTTGATTCCATTTAAAGATCTTTACGAAGCTTTTTATTGCACTTTCCAGCCCTTGCTTTTTCTTTATTACTCGTTTACCTTTTCTATAATAATTATTTATCTTCTTAAATTCGTTTGAGTAAATATGAGTTAGGTCTCTATCATGTTCTCGATATCCGCTAGACTGACCCATTCGTAATCCCAACCGAAATGTTCTGCAAAACTTTTGCCAACGAGGTCAACTGTTTTATCAAAATCCGCAACAGTCCCAGTTTCATTTGCCACGGAAGTTACTCCAAGCGACAATCCACAAGGGTTTATGACATTAAAATGTTCTAAATTAGTGTTAACGTTAAAAGCAAATCCGTGCATGGTAACGCCATGCTGAACTGCAAGCCCAAACGCGACGATTTTGGTATCATTAACCCAAACTCCGGTATACTTGTCTTTTCGAGGATATGCCTCTATTCCAAATTCAGAATCTAGAAGATCAATCAGCGATTGCTCCATTGTACTAATAAACCAGCGTATCCCCTCATCAAACTCTTTAAGCTGAACGATGGGATACCCAACAATCTGTCCAGGACCATGGTAAGTTACATCGCCTCCCCTATTAACTTCGTAAACACTCATCCCCATATCGGCTAATTGTTCTTTGCTAAGATATATATTAGCCGAGTCAGTTCTGGTTCCTTTAGTCAAAACGGCAGGATGTTCAAGCAATAAAAGAACATTGCTTATTTTGCCTTTAAGTCTTGCATCGACAAGTCTGTACTGAAGGTCTAAAGCTTCTCCGTATGGAATTTTTCCTAATTTGCAAATTAAAATTTTCATGAATAAATTATACCAAAATTTAGCTCTTTATATATTTCGATTTCGTTCCTTTTTATAAAGATTTTCGTTCTGATTTTAGTAAATAAGATTTGAGGATCAAGAATATTTAAAATAACCCCTTAGGCATTTTAGATTTTTCCACTAATGAGTTGGATGATTTTACATGCTAAATCATCAAAGTTTATCGTGCCAATTTATAATTATGTTGCTGTAATGAATTATCACAACAATTTCAAAATTAATTATTTGACAGTCGTCAAAACTTTTTTAATCTCCGACAAATATTCATAGAGCTTATCTGATGCATTTTCGCCGTATTCTTCAATTATTCTCACAATCGCACTTCCTATTATTACTCCGTCCGAAATAGCAGCAAAACTCTTAGCCTGCGCAGGTGTCGAAATGCCAAAACCAACAGCAATTTTTGTTTCTGTCACAGATTTAATTTCTCTTACGATTGCATCAATATCTGTTTTGATATCACTGCGAACGCCTGTGACGCCCATCGACGAGACTAAATAAACAAAGCCTTCCGCATTTTGAGCTAGCATTTTAATCCTGTCATTTGAAGTTGGTGCAATCAAAGTAATTATTTTAATTCCGTGAGCATTTGAGTAGGAAATGATTTCGCCTTTTTCTTCATAAGGTAAATCAGGAATAATTACGCCGCTAATACCAGCGCTTTTACAATTTTCAAAAAATCGATCAGAACCATAAACAAAAATAGGATTAATATATGTAAGAAAAACAAGCGGAACGGAAATTTCACTTCTTACCTGCTTTACCATTTCAAAAATTTTATCCGTTGTAGTGCCAACACTAAGAGCACGCAAATTCGCTCTTTGAATTACTTCGCCTTCTGCAATAGGATCAGAGAAAGGTATTCCAATTTCAATAAGATCAACCCCAGCATTTTCCATAATATGAATATATTCTTTTGTCTTTTCGAGGTTTGGGTCACCAGCAGTAAGAAAACCAATAAGTGCTTTGCCTTTACTAAATGCATCATCTATATTTATATCTATATCTATATCTATATCTCTATCTCTATCTCTATTCATATAACGCCTCTCCTCTATATCTTGCAATCGCAGCCACATCTTTATCTCCACGACCTGAAAGATTTATAATTATAATTTGCTCACGGGTCATTTCTTTAGCAAGTTTCATCGCGTAAGCAACCGCATGAGCAGACTCAATCGCCGGTATTATTCCTTCAGTTTTTGATAAATATTCAAAAGCATCAACTGCCTCATCATCGGTAACTGGATAATATTCTGCTCTTTTAGTGTCGAAAAGATTTGCATGTTCAGGCCCGATTCCAGGATAATCAAGTCCTGCCGAAATAGAATAGACAGGAGCAATTTGTCCGAATTCGTCCTGACAAAAATAGGATTTCATACCGTGAAATATTCCTGTTGTTCCTTTTGCAATAGTGGCCGCATGAAAAGCTGTGTCAACGCCTTTTCCTGCAGCTTCGCAGCCAATAAGCCTGACGCCCTTGTCCTTTATAAAATTGTAAAAAGCGCCAATTGCATTACTTCCGCCACCAACACACGCAACAACAGCGCTGGGAAGTTTTCCTTCTTTTTCAAAAATCTGCTCTCGCGCTTCTTTGCTTATAATACTTTGAAAATCGCGAACCATTTCGGGAAAAGGATGCGGCCCCATAACAGATCCTAGAACATAGTGTGTATCATGTACTCTTGTCGTCCACTCTCTCATTGTCTCGTTGACAGCATCTTTAAGAGTCATTGTTCCGCTTGTCACAACGTTCACTTTTGCGCCCAAAAGCCTCATTCGATATACATTTAGCGACTGACGGTCAGTGTCTTCTTTTCCCATGAAAATTTCGCACTCAAGACCCATTAAGGCTGCAGCTGTAGCTGTAGCTACTCCATGTTGTCCTGCTCCGGTTTCAGCAATAACTCGGGTTTTGCCCATTCTTTTTGCTAAAAGAGTTTGGCCTAGAACATTATTTATCTTATGTGAGCCGGTGTGATTTAAATCCTCGCGTTTTAGATAAATTTTGGCGCCTCCAAGGGCATGGGTCATTTTTTTCGCAAAATAAAGTCTTGAAGGACGACCGGCATATTCATTTAAAAGTTCTGTGAGTTCGTCTTGAAAACTCTTATCATTTTTATAAAATTCATACGCTTTCTCAAGTTCAATTACAGCATTCATCAATGTTTCAGGGATAAACTGCCCGCCATAAATCCCAAAACGACCTTTAGAAACTTTTTCATCATTATGCTCTTTACTATTTTCAAATTTACTCATTACTAATCCCTTCTCTTTCGATTTTTTTTCACTATAACTATTGCTGTTAATATTTCTGTTATTGTTGCTGCTTCAGTTATTTTTGCTGGGATGCTTCTATTGTTGATGGCATTGTTGATGGCATTGTTGATGGCATTGTTGTTTTTATTGTTGATGGCATTGTTGATGGCATTGTTGATGGCATTGTTGATGGTATTCCTTATTCCGATTAATATTCTATTCTTGGTTCGGGTGTCAAAAGCAACAAAGTAGTGATAGGTGATATATGTTGATGAAATCGCCAAATATTGGCCATTACAAGCAATCTGCATTTGAAATCTTCTTAAATCATCGTCGAGCAAATCTGACTAATCACAATAACTAAAATCATGCTTTTGGCACCCGAACCATTCTTACTTTGTTCACATCAATTTTCGCTCTTCTTTTTACTGCTCTTTACTTAAACTGCCTATTTTACTTAAACTTTCACTTCCACTTTTTTAATCACTACACTTTCATTCTCAATTTTGTTATCACATATTTCTGATTGATTCATTGATTTCACCAAATTAACTATGTCAATAATTTTTTGTCTGTCCTTAATCCCATTTGTTTCAACTCCACTGCTTATGTCAACGCAAAAAGGGTTAGTCAAATTTATTGCATCGACTACATTATCAAAGTTTAATCCTCCGGCAAGGAAAAATGGCTTTTTATAGTCTTTAATGATTTCCCAAGAAAAAGTCCTTCCCGTTCCACCGTATGCTTCCTTAATTAAAGTGTCAAATAAAGGGTATTGGATTAATTCTGAATTGCTAGTATTAGTAAAAATTTTTTTACTAGTCCCATTTCTATTCTTCTTTTGAAGTTTTTCAAATAATTCAATACCGAGGGTATTGCTAGCTTCAACTCTTATCGCCTTTATTATTGGTTTGTAAACGATCTTTTTAAGTTTCTTAATGTATTTTTCATCTTCATCACCGTGAAGTTGAACCATATCAATGATTCCCCTTTCGCAGCATTTTGAGACAAAATCAATGTCCTCATTAACGAAAACGCCAACTGTTTTAATGCTTTTATCGAGTTCAGATTTAAGGAGATATGCTTTATTAAAATCAACATGACGCTTGCTTTTGGCAAATACAAAACCTACAAAATCAGGCAAAGCAGCATTCACATATTCAACATCCTTAAAACTCTTTATTCCACAAATCTTAATCTTTGTCATTTTCACTCCATGATTTATTCATCGCCAAATGCAATAGATAAATCATCATCCTTTCATAAAAATTTCGTTACCGTCGCAGGCGGTGGGTATGACATTGGTATTTCAATACCTGTAATATTTGCATAATCTGAATTTATTCAGATTTACTACCCTTTATTTTTCGTTCATAACCGATAAATATTACAATTATTTTTTAGATCTAGTCTTCTTGCCTTATATTAGTTCTCGATTAAAGCGAAATGTTTACCTTGTTTTCGCCCTTAAGCCTCGCAATTTCTTTTGTTATATTATCCGATTTCATAAGGGTTTCTCCTATGAGTACGGCATTTACGTCGTTTTTATCAAGCAATTCAACATCCTCCGGAGTTTTAATTCCACTTTCTGAAACAAAAACTATATTGTCTGGAACATTGCTACGAAGATTAATGCTTGTATCGATACTAACATCGAAAGTCTGAAGGTCGCGATTGTTTACCCCTATAACTCTTGCTCCACATTTAATTGCAGTTTGGATTTCAAGCTCGTTTCTGGTTTCAACAAGAGACGAAAGCCCAAGTGAATCGGCAATTTTTATAAATTCTACTATTTTTTTGGCGCTCAAGACCGCACATATAAGAAGTATGCCATCTGTGCCTATATAACTTGCCTCGTAAATTTGATATTCATCAATGATAAAATCCTTTTGCAAAACAGGAATGCTGACACTTTTTTTAATTTCCGTAAGAAATTTTTTGTTTCCCAGAAAAAACTCTGGCTCAGTAAGTACAGAAATGGCGTCGGCTCCTGCATCCTCATATTCTTTGGCGATTTTTATGTAATCAAATTCGTCGGACAAAACACCTTTTGACGGCGAAGCTTTTTTAACTTCGCAAATGAATGCGATTTTTCCACTTCGCAAGAGAGCCTTTTCAAATGCAAATGGACTGGTGTTAACTCTAGCCATTTGCATAATTTTATCAAGAGATATTTCTGCCTTAGCATTTTCAACCCTTCGAATTGTTGATTCTATTATTCTATCCAAAATCATATTATTCTCCTTTTAACCTTAATGACAGGAACCGCGGTAAACGTTTTGCGGAGATTTATCCTTGGGGACAGGAACCGCGGTAAAAAATTTATTGGGATTTTCAAAATGGACAGTTTACTACAGACAGGAACCAAGAGAAGAGTATAAGTTTTCACCTTGGTTCCTGTCACCGTGGTGAAATTTTAACATGGTTCCTGTCCCCGTGGAAAATTTTACCATAGTTCCTGTCCCCGTGTGAAATTTTAACATGGTTCCTGTCACCGTGGAAAATTTGAAAGTTTGATAAAATCTGTCAGTAGTTGTTTTGCTTTGCCGCTTTCGATTGCCGATTGCGCCATTTTCACACAATCGCGAAGGGTCATATTATTGTAGAACATATAAAGGCAAACAGCTGAGTTTAAGACAACAACATCGCGTTTAGGACCTTTTTCACCATCAAGAATATCCATAGCTATCTTGGCATTTTCTAAAGGTTCGCCGCCAATTAAGTCTTTCATCTCACAACGCGTTAGACCTAATTGCTCAGGAGTCATAAAGAAACTATTTAATTTACCGTCTGCTACTTCACAAATTGTTGTCGTTCCACAAAGAGTAATTTCATCGAGACCATCATGTCCATGAACAACCATTGCCCGTTTGACACCTAAGTTCGCAAGAACATTCGCCATCGGTTCTACTAAGTTTTCGTCGTATACGCCAAGGAGCTGCATATTTGCTCCAGCAGGATTTGCAAGAGGTCCAAGAATGTTGAAAATTGTTCTGACGCCAAGCTCGCGTCTAACTGGAGCTGCGTATTTCATTGAAGCATGATAGGTTGGTGCAAACATAAAACAAATTCCGATATCTTCAAGAATTTTTCCACTCATTTCGGCAGAAATATCAATTTTAACGCCAAGAGCTTCCAATAAATCCGCACTTCCACATTTACTCGATACACTGCGGTTTCCGTGTTTTGCAACTGGAACTCCGCAAGATGCAACGACCAAAGCCGCTATTGTAGATATATTAAATGTAGAAAACTCATCGCCACCCGTTCCAACAATATCAAGCACATCTTTGCTATGCGAAAGCTTCGTAGATTTTTCTCTCATGACCCTTGCACAAGCAGTAATTTCTTCAATAGTCTCACCTTTCATTCTCATCGCAGTAAGAAAAGCCGCAATCTGGGCGTTTGTAGCCCGCCCTTCCATTATCTGATTCATAACTTCCTTGGTTGTTTCAAGGGATAAATCTCTCCCGTTTAAAAGATCATAAATTGCTGATTTAATCATTAAACTTCACCCCCGATTTTAAGAAAGTTTTCGATAATTTTTATACCGTTTTTAGAAAGAATTGATTCCGGATGAAATTGTACGCCATAAATGTCATAGTCTTTATGCTTAACACCCATCACCTCTGCATCATCATCTTCAGCAATTACAAGAATTGAGTCTGGAAGTGTTTCTCTTAAGGCACACAAAGAATGATATCTGCCTCCCTCAATAATTGGAGGAAGCCCCCGAAAAATAGGATTACCATTGGCAATATGAATAGTGCTTTTTTTACCGTGGACTAATTTTTTGGCATATGTTATTTCTCCGCCGAAAACTTCACAAATAGCCTGATGCCCAAGGCAAACTCCAAGTATAGGAACCTCGCCTTTCAAATTCGATATTACAGATTCGCAAACGCCCGCATCACAAGGGCGGCCAGGGCCTGGAGAAATAATAATATGCGTAGACTTAAGTTTTCTTATTTCCTCAATACCAAGCTCATCGTTTTTAATAACCTTTATGTCCTGATTAAATTTGCCAATGTACTGATACAGGTTATATGTAAAACTGTCATAGTTATCAATTAATAAAATCATTCTTCTACCTCCGCCGATAATTCTATTGCGCTTATCATCGCACGACCCTTATTAATGCATTCTGCATATTCGTTTTCTGGAACGCTATCGTAAACGATTCCCGCACCAGCTTGTACAAATATTTTATTATCCTTTTTAACTGTCATGCGGATTGCAATGCAAAGATCCATATTGCCAGAAAAATCAATATATCCGATTCCCCCGCCGTAAATTCCTCTTTTGCACCCTTCAAGGCCATTAATTATTTCACAAGCTCTTATTTTAGGAGCGCCCGATAAGGTTCCTGCAGGTAAAACCGCTGATAAAGCATCAAACTGATCAAGTCCCGATTTAAGATTCCCTGTAACAGTTGAAGCAATATGAGAAACATGCGAGAATTTAAGTATTTGCTGATAATCCAAAACATTAACAGTTCCAAAATCACTGATTTTTCCAATGTCATTTCGGCTTAAGTCAACTAACATGTTATGCTCAGCAAGTTCCTTCTCATTTTTTAACAATTCATCAATCAACATATCGTCTTCCTGCTTAGTTTTCCCACGTGGGCAAGTTCCTGCTATCGGAAAGGTTGAAAGCGTGTTGTTTTTTAAAGATACTAATGTTTCAGGAGAAGCACCGGCAATCTGTGTATCACCAAAACTCATATAAAACATATAAGGAGAAGGATTAATGGTTCTTAAAGCCCGATATACAGAGAGCAGGTCCCCTTCAAACTCAGCTTCTGACCGGTTAGACAGAACGGCTTGAAAAATGTCGCCTTCATGAATATGATCTTTGATTTTTAACACCTTTTCACAATACTCATCTTTTGAAAACATCGGTTTGAATTCCGACAGAAGCCTGGAAGTATATTTTTTTGGAGAAGCAATAGATTTTATTATACCTTCGATTTCTTTAAGTGCAATAACGCCCTTGATATAGCTGTTTTCAAAATCTTTTACAGAAACATTTACTATCAAAATAATTTTCTGCCTCAAGTGGTCAAATACAATAACTTTGTCGAAAAGCATAAGGTTTAGGTCATCAAAGTTATAATCATTTGAATTCACAAGCTTTAGCGATTTTTCTGTATATTTAATATAGTCGTATGAAATATACCCCACAAGGCCTCCGGTGAAAGGTGGCATTATATCAAGTTTCGGGCTCTTATATTCCGTCATTATTTTTCGCAGTTCAAAGTTAGGGTCATTTGTTTGAATAGCTTTGCTGCCAATAAATTTTTTGCAATCGTTAATAGTAAATATGCCATTTTTGCATATCAAAATATTTTTGGGGTCATATCCAAGGAAAGAGTATCGTCCCCACTTTTTTCCGCCTTCAACACTTTCAAGCAAATAGCACAATTCACTTTTTTCTTTAAGGATTCGCAAGACTTCAATCGGAGTCTTTATATCCGAATAAAGTTCCAGACTGATAGGAATAATTGTATTCCCCTGACATAAACCCCTTGCCTCATCTAATGGTGGTCTTATCATAAACATTACCTCCTAAAGTTTTCATAAGTTTTCATAAGTTTTTATAAGTTTTCATAAGTTTGTTTTCCATTGCTTGGACCTTCGTTTATTAGTTTTAATTCCTGGTTTTTCTTTGTCAAGTTTTAACTTTCTGGTTTTTCATTGGCTTGTTCTAAATCCCTAGGTTTTCATTGGCTTGTTCTAAATCCCTAGGTTTTCATAGGATAGTTTTAAATCCCTAGATTTTACTAATTAGTTAAACCTCAGCTCAAGTTTTTTTATCAAATTGGCATTTTTCGATTTATTTTTAAAAAACAAAAACACCCGCCCGCGACAATAATTTGTCAAGGACGAGTGTATAAAAATCACCCGTGGTACCACCTCGTATTTGCAAAACATTACATTTTGCACACTTTTCGGAATACTAATATATTCCTCACATCTTACGCATGTGTGACGTCATAGAATACTCAGGAATTTGTATACTCCTTTTGACTATGCCCTCCGTGGTCCATTTGATATACTGCGTTGTGTAAGGCTCTCAGCTCTCCCTACTCTCTGTAACTGCACATAATACCGTTATCTCCACTTCATCGGTTTAGCGGATATTCAGTTTTTGATAGCTTAATACCTTTTTGCGGTTTTGTCAATAGGGATTTTTGTGAAATTCTTGACATAGGGATTTCTATTTCTGTCCAGTTCTCTTCGGATTTCATTGTTTCATACATTATATGTTTATTCTATTCTTAAACAAAATGTAATAGGCTCGCCATTAACTGCTGCGTTTATTTGCTCTTCATGGGTTGCCTGATAAACATAACCGCGCTCATTCAAATACTCAAAAGCATTACTATTCATTTCAAATCCACCTTTCGCCTTCTAATAAAATAAAAAATAAGACTATAGCGTTTACTCAGTAGGACTAAATTGTTTCTTACAAATACTATCAAGGAAAGTGGCTTCCATTAATTTTTCAACAGTTCGATTTATAATTGCTTAAATTTAGTATGATTCTACGGAGTTTTTCAACCTTTACTGAGTTAACACGATAGCCATTAATAAAAAATTCCCGTCCCCGAAGAATAAACTTCATAGGACGAGAATTACTTTCACGCGTTACCACCTAAATTTGTCACTACTTTACAATAGCAACCTCAACAAGTATTAGAATTAATACTTTTCAATATAACGTTTGCACACGGAAACATCCTAATGGTTTTACCGTTCAGAGTTCAGCTCAGGGATGTATTCAAATTAACTTTCTTACTTCTTTGCACCAACCAGAAGTTCTCTGTAAAGCTAAGTTAATATTACTTCTTCCCATCATAGCTATTGTTCATATTATTTGTATAGAATATTAACATATTTTTTGAAAATTGCCTAATGTTTCTGCGCAATCTTTTTTAACCACGCATGTTCTTTGCCTTCCTCCGTATATGCATCATACGCACGAAAGGCCTTGATAAATAATTCTTGTAAGGCAATGGATCTATATAAAACTCTAATGTTTGAATACGGACTCTGCAAAATACACAAAGGTGCTGGGACTGCCGTAAATTTGTTAAAATTCATGAAACCTTTGGCATGAATATGTCGTGCATTAATATTCCAATGATTTATTCAATTCTTCTTATTTCTGAATTCAGAAGGAGTCGTTCCCGTAAGCTTTTTGAAAGTTAAATTGAAATGGCTAAGGTTATGAAATCCACATCCCAATGCTATTTCTGTAATGCCACTATTTGTTGTTAATAATTTTTCTTTAACAAGTGAAATCTTTCTAGAGATTATATAATCAGAAAAATTGCTTCCCATGGCATCCTTAAAAAGAACACTAAAGTGCTGCGGAGTCACATGTAATATGTCCGCATATGATTTTGAATCAATTCGTTCGATAACCTTTTTTGACTCGCTTCGTTTTATTTCATTAGCAAACGCATACGGCAATGAAATATTTCTCTCTATTTTCATAATTACAGGCTGCATCCGGAGCAATAGTTGCCTTTGCCCCTGATTGTTATTATCGGATTTGAAGTGACGGTAAAGCAAAGTAAGAAGTTCAAGAAGCTTTGCTTTAATCATTAACTGAAAGCCCGTTAACTTTTCACCATACTCCTTATCAATTTCAAGTACAAGCTTATTTACATCGCTAAAGTACGGATTGTTTTTTGATATTTTATTGCTAAAACCAATGCCGCGATCAATAAATGCTTTCATATAGTTATAATCCAAAAGGTCCTTTGCACCAGACCAGATAAGCGATGGATTAAAAGTTATAATTAGTTGGGTTAATCCACCTGCATCTGCTTGCATCCTATGAGGCTCGACATTATTGATAACCACCATTTCGCCTTTTTCAATTGGATATTCCCGGTCCTCTATGTAATAAGTACCAGATCCACTTTTTGCGAATGAAAGCTCAAAGCAATCGTGCCAGTGAAACACCTCACCCATTGTGTAGAGTGGTTCATGGATAGATTCATAAATAGAAAAAGGGAAGTCATCCGGCAATTTTATTATTGCATGTTCAATAATCATTTGCTAAATTTACTCCCTTCTGAATTTAAATAAACTTATTTTTTAAAACTTATTCAAATTAATTTGGTGTTAAAATATGAAACTGGCTCTTTTGTTCCTTACAGTTAATTTGTTTTGAATTTTCATTAATAACTATTATTGCAAACTGTACTAGCACAATAGTAATATAAACATTTATTATTGCCTCACATCAAGTTTGTTACGGTTTCAATTAATTTTTCTGCATCTTGTTGTGTAGGAGCGGATGTAGAGAAAACAAGCCCTTGCGGTGACAATTCTTTGAAATTATTAATAATTTCTTCGTTTGTCCAGTCATAAAGCCATAGTCCTTTGCCAGCTTTTTGGATTTTCTTAAGTAAATCCATCCACTCAATCGATCTTGGTTGACCGTCCCCTGGCACCCACTGGATTACATCAATTTCTTTAATTGCTAAAATATCATCCAGATGTCCAAGCGCATCTTTGCCATCATAATGATAAACGCAATGGTCAAGAAATGAAGCTTCTTCTGCTATTGCAGGAATAACAAATTCTCTGGCTTGTGAAGGACTAATCATACAGGAAAAATCACACTGAATAACTGCAAATTTGCCAGATGGGGCATAAGTAGGAGCCCATCCCATAGAACCTGTTTTTGCCATATCGCCTGCTGTATATGCCATTTCAAAAACATCGTTATAAGTTTTTCTTACTTCATTTAAGACCCTGTGAACATCTTCGGGGCAATCCATTAGATCAAAGCAAAGATCTTGAGGTCCGCGTAATGCGCTCAAAGCGTCCATGTTGCTATGGAGATCAAGCATTCCTATAACAAAATTGCTGTTTGCAAACTTGGTGCCATACTCCATGAACTTTTTCATTTTAGTATAATATGAGTCTTTGCATTTATCAAGTTTAACTTCGAAATTGCTCCAGTCATCAACGATACTGTGAACCCATGTGGTATCATAATCATCTTTTGCATTAATTTTCGCTCCAAGGAAAGCTGCATATTGATCAGGGCCAAGCGTCAAATTTACATAAGGAATAGCTTCTCCACCATAAAATGTTGTATCGACTGATTTCTGAAAAGATTCAAAAAACGGATCGTAATTCTCAGAAAGGCAAACTTGTGCTGCTATCCTGTCTGTTTGCATATGCCAAAAAGGAATTGTATCTTTTTTTGGGGAGGTCACACATATAAGCGGACGGTCGATTACTTCTTTTTGCCAAAAAGCGGCCCAATAATTTTTCTTACTATCAAAATCCTGGATATTCATATATTATATTCCTCCAATTTTATATTCACCATGCGATTTCACAAAGCGCTAGCATAATTATAAATAGTAAAGCACACAACTACTATATCATAATTTATGCAAAATGCGTGGTATTTTAAGATTGGCAAATATTTTTTCTGAAACTCGATATTCTTAATACTATATTAACTGCATATCCAAATCGGCCAAATGCTCTGTACCGCCTTCAATCATAATGGAACTGTTCATTTCTTCAAGGGTCAAATCAATTAGCGGTGCTCTTCTAGTGATATGTTTCTTTAAGCTGCACAGTATGCGTGTAAGCGCACTATGTGAAAGGGTGCTCTTCTAGTGATATGTTTCTTTAAGCCTTGCGGTAAAAATTATTTTACAGCAACTAAAGTGCCATCTGTAATACTTAATAAGGCAGCTGGAGTAAGTTTAAATACTGCATTTGGAGTTCCGGCAGCAGCCCAGATTTCTTCATGCTTTAACAGATCTTCATCAATTAGCGTTTTAATTGCTTTTTTGTGTCCGATCGGTGGAATACCTCCAATTGCAAAGCCAGTACTTTCCAAAACAAAATCAGCATCAGCTTTTTCAAGTTTCTGCCCAACTATTTTCCTTATCTTTTTTTCATCTATTCTATTTGGTCCACTGGCTATTATTAATAATGGTTCCTTTGAGTCTTTACACTTAAAAATGATTGATTTGGCTATTTGTTCAACAGTACAACCAATTGAATCTGCAGCTTCTTGGGCTGTGCGAGTTGATTCAGCAAATTCTTTGATATTGATGTCTAACCCAAATTGATTTAGGGCATCTTGGATTATCTGAGCACTTTTCTTAAGATTATTTTCCATTCAAACTTCCTCCTTTGGTGAAAATGATATATAATTATATGTATGTTTTATTATACAATAAGTCAATATAACATACAAGTGTAGATGGAGGATATATGAAAGATTTCAATTTAATTATTGGTCATAATCTGAAGAAAATTAGAAGGCAGAAACAAATAAGTTTAGATAAAGTTGCAGAACTGACAGGTGTTAGTAAAGGAATGTTGGCACAGATAGAGAAAGGAACGTCCAATCCTACAGTTACAGTTTTATGGAAAATTGCTACAGGATTGAATGTTTCATTTTCGTACTTTATGGAAGAATCAGAAGAAGAATTGCATATCGTTTCAAAATTTACGACAAAGCCTTTGCTGGAGGAAAATGGGAAGATGAGGGTTTACCCACTATTTTCCTATGACATTGAGAGAAAATTTGAAGTATTTACAATTGTATTATACCCTGATTGTGAGCATCGATCAGAGGCCCATACTCAGGGTGTTGAAGAAAATATTATTGTTACAAAAGGAAATATGTTATTGATGATTGGGGAAAAGATGATTCAATTAGTTGAAGGAGATGCAATTCGGTATAAGGCTGATATTCCACATGGATATAAAAATACCACCGAAAGTGAAGTTGTCTTTCAACAAATTATTTATTACTCAAGATAAGCGTCTATGAGATGAACAAGAACAAATAAAGATATGATCTAAATTATATAAGGACGTTTAATAAGCGTTTATACTATTATTATGTGAGAGCGGTTTTTTAGTTTTTACTTGACACAGGCTGAGCCATACGACAGTAAGAAAAACTTCCGAAAAACTACTGTTAGTAAACCTTGATGATATAATTATATGTGTGCTAACGGAACGTCAGTGGGTTAGATGAGTGATTTATGGCTAGCGTGACTTTCCTACAATATGCGTTGCAATAACGACTAAAAACCACGAAAATACGCACGACGACGGCGTTTCAGTGGTTTTTATTTTACTCAAATTTGTATAGTTAACTATATATTTCTGTAAATCTTTATTGAAAATGGTTATATAAAGGTGTATAGTTAATTATAAGAAGAATTGAGGTGATGATATGGCAAGTTTGCAGAAAAAGCACATCAAAGGTCACGATTACTGGTACATTGTCGAATCCAAGCGAATAAATGGCAAGCCGACGCCCAT
>JBBQKF010000007.1:0-62725 GCA_038326615.1 Saccharofermentanales bacterium
TTTGAAAAAGAGAATGTCAACACCCTTGATAGCAAAGGCGATTTTATGATTAGCCTACTTGGAAGCTTGGCTCAAGAAGAAAGCAATAATTTATCAAAGGTGACCAGACTTGGCATTGTCTACCGATTTCAAGAAGGCAAAATACGAGTAAATCATAACTGGTTTTTGGGCTACACAAAGGATGAAAACCGCGAGCTTGTTATAGTGCCTGAGGAAGCTGAAATAATAAAGAGAATATATGCAGAGTTTTTAGAGGGAAAAAGCTGCAATAAGACTGCTCGAGGTCTTATGAAGGATAAAATTCGCACCGGTTCTGGCGGCGAAAAATGGTACGAAAGCACAGTGAAAAAGATGCTTAAAAATGAAAAATATATGGGTGATGCACTGCTACAAAAGTCATATACGGTTGATTTTCTCAGCAAAAAGCGAATTACCAACAACGGGCATGTTGCTCAATATTATGTCGAGGACAGCCATCCACCAATAATAGCAAAAGAGGACTTTACTGCGGTGCAAGCTGAGTTTGTAAGACGTAGCAATATGAGCGGTTATTCAAAGACTGGCAAGAGTGCTTTTACAAGTGAGTATGCTTTTTCAGGAAAGCTGTTTTGCCAGAAATGTGGCTCGAAATTTAGACGTATAGCTTGGGGAACTGGCAAAAATAAGAAGCAATACTGGGTTTGCATAAACCATCAAATGAATGGTTTAGAAGCCTGCGATATGAAAGCCATTGCTGAAAAAGAACTGGAGCAGACTTTTATTAGAGGCATGAATAGGGTGATAGATTGCAAGGTGACTTTTCTAGATCAACTTATGGACAATATTTATAAGGGCTTGGAAAGCGTGGTGCAGGAATATACAATGGAGGATATAGACGCTCGGCTAACTGAACTGCAGCAAGAAATAATGAGTTTGGTAAGACTGAATGCCAAAACAGGCTTTGATACAAAAGTATACGAGAAGGAATATTCGCAGCTGGCGTCAGAGATTGAATTGATGAGAGGGCGTAGGCAAATGCTGAAAGAGGCTGAGGCAGAGAAAAAATTAAGAGTTAATAGGATTGAGGAAATTAAGCAATACTTGACCCAGCAGGATACCACGCTTATTGAATTTGATGAGGACTTATTCCGAAGGCTAATAGAAAAGGTTAAGGTGCAGTCCGTGGTGGAGGCGGTATTTGTATTTAAAACGGGTGTTGATGTGAGAGAGATATTGTAAAAATAATTTTTGATGTTATAATTATATAACATAGCAGAGTATAATTAATATAAATTGAGAAATAATAATTAATAATGTTATAAAATCGTAACATTTTTATTGACATTGAAATAATATGTAGTATAATAGACTTAAAGGGGAGTGTTACTATGAATACAATTTTGGGAGCAAGAATAAAAACCTTGAGGGAATCAAAAGGGCTAACTCAGGAACAGGTTGCTGATAAAATGAATTGTACAAGACAAAAATATGCAAGGCTTGAAAAAGGCTTGGTAGACATTTCGTATGCCAGCCTTACGACTATCGCTCAGGTTTTAATGGTTAAAATTGAAGATATAACATCTTGCGTAAATAAAGATTTTCAATTGGAGCCAATGTTTAGAGACAATGGTGGATCTGTTCAAACAGATAAGTTTGAATATATTAACAATATGATAGACATCTTTTATGCTCATCGAAAGTTATATAATAGTTTAAGGCAGGTTGATGCGGATGAATAAAAGTAGACAGCTTGCAATCGAAAAAATGGCTGAAAGTGTGAGAGATGAATGTAATGTAACTGACTACGGATTTAAGGATATTTTTGAGGCATCAGAAAAAATAGGGTATAGAACAATAAGATACCCTATTGGAACTGAAGCTTTTTTAGGGTTTGCTCTGATTAAGGATTCAGAAAGAGTTGTTTTTTCAAATTCATCCTTGATTTTATCAAGGGAAATTTTTTCTGTTGCACACGAGATTGGACATCAAAGATTGCATTTATCTGAGCAAGGCAGAACACTTATAAAAGATGATGATTTCAATGATAGAGATGAGTTGGAAGTTGAAGCTAATTATTTTGCTGCTTGTTTGCTCATGCCTATTGATAAGGTAGAAAAGTTTATTAGGCTTGTGCTTAAGGACAAAAGTATTGCAAATTGGGATGGTTTAGATATTGCAAGAATTCAAACGGCATTTAACGTAAGCTACGACATGGCTTTGATAAGATTAAAGGTATTAAGTATTCTTGATGATACAATCATTGAAAAACTGAGAATAGAGAAGATTGAGCAAACAGCCTCTAAATTATTGAATGTAATCAGCGGGAATATTGAACTTTGCAAAACAACAGAAGCGAAAAAAGTACCGGCTGAATTTTTAGAATGGGTTATAACTAATTATAATGAAAAATTGATACCGAAGAAAAGCCTTGAAACCGCTTTAAATTATGTGGATTTAAATGCAGATGATTTTGCTACTAATGATGTTGAACAAGAAGATGAAGAGGAAAACTTAGAAGATTTGATTAGGGGGATGGATTGATGGAGGCATCTCTTGATACGAATGTAATTATCCATCTCTATAAAGCAAATCTTCAATCTGTATTATTTAATTGATTTCAGAAATTAAAGGTTTACGAGTTTATTAGAAATCATGAAATGAGTAACCATGCTGGGCAGGAAATAATTGACTTATTCGATAAAGATGTTGCAGATGGCAAAATTGAACTTGTTACAGATAAATATCTAAAAAGCATAGAAATGTATCCGATGTTTTTGCAGCATGTTAAAGACCATAGAATTCTCTTTGATGGTGGAGATCTTGGTGAGGTTTATGCTATAGCAATGGCAAAAACGCTTGGCTGTATTTGTCTTGTAACTGACGACATAAAAGAACGTGGACCCCATTATACACTTATGAGAATACCGGATTCGGAGGTTGTTCCATTTGCGTTTTTTGAAGTGTTGTTTTTAGATTTTTTAGAAGGCAAAATGTCAGAAAAGGATTTAACTGAGGCATTTAGCTCAGTCTGTGATATATCTGGCTTAGTTTGGAATATGCAATCTAAATTAAAAGGTTTTATAAAGCGTTTTTGGAAGGATCCATATAGTGAAAGTGAAAAGGCGTGGATGAGTGGGTTTTGTAAAAATAAAGGTATTGATGCAAAGGCACGTATTCAAAAATTACTGATTTACATAAATAAATAGCACCAAAATAAGTCTTTTTTAAAACGGAGGCTTTTTTGTAATTAAAAGAGTGTTGGCAATATGAAATTAGTTGATGAATATATAGATACGATGTTTTCAATAAGGGTTGATAAGTGATTTGGGGAGTGAGACAAATGGGTATTTCTCTTGAAAAAATAAAAAAGGCTCAAGAATTAAATTTTTGGAATTTTGGAAATCAAGTTTTATATGACATGTGCCAAAAAGCACCTAAGCACACTAGTGAAACTGAAATAGTAGGTAAAGTTTGGTTAATAGGAAGATCATATGCTGCGGCTATCGAAAGAGGAGCTAATAGCCCGTATACGGGCGATCAATTTTACAGATTCGATGTTGCACAGAAAATCAAAGCGGCAGGGGTTGAATTAGATAATAAAATTGAATGCTTGGAGGGTTTTTCACGTATTACAGAAGACCTTTTAGAGTAAATTGCAGAAACACATGGTTTTTTAACAAAAGTATTTAATGATATTTCGGGGAAAGATAATCGCTCACTTGCTTCTAAATACTTGCATTTTCACCTTCCTAATATTTTTTATATTTATGATTCAAGAGCAATTCAAGGTGTGACAAAGTTTAGAACACTTGATTCAGGATTAAAGAAAATATTGTTGAAATGTTCTTGTGACACTGCGTATGCCGACTTTTTGGCAAAAATGTATCCGCTTAACGAATTGATATTTCAAGAACATGGCATATGGCTTACGCCACGCCAATTGGACGCATTATTACTGGAATATTAGTAGTGGAGGAATTTTAAATGAAGTTGGTTAATGAGTACATATCTTCTTTGGAAGAAACAAAAAAAGGATGGGTTGTTCTTCTTATAGATTTTATGAGAGAGACATTTCCTGAAGTTGAAGAAACCTTCGATTATAAAATGCCAACTTTTATGGGTGACGGCTATTTTATAGCATTTGCTGCACAGAAAAATTATTTTTCCTTTTATACTGATGATACAAGGGTGCTTTCCTTGATAAAGGAATTAGTACCGTCAGCATCTATAGGCAAAGGCTGTGCTAGAATAAAATACAGCAATGAGTTTGCGATTGAAGCCTTGATTGATGCCTGCAAGGAAATTGTGGACTACCACAAATCAAAGCAATCTCCCGCAGTCTCTGATATGAAGGGCTTAAAGAAATGGACAAAGGTGCCTTCCAATATACAACAGCTACTTATAAATAATGTATTTTGTTCAAAATGCGGAGTTACTACTATTGTAGATTACGCTATTCATAACGATAGATTTGGAGTGGTTTTGAAGGGCAGTTGTAAAAAGTGTGGAGGAAACGTGGCAAGATTGGTTGAGGATGAGTAGGTTTTTGTTATACATCTAATCCCGACACTCCAAGTAGTTTCATGTGGGAACATATTATTTTTTGTCTGCAAAAGCTTTGAAACCAGCATAAATCCTGTGTGTTTTCTATACCGACAATGCGGGGTCGCAAGCCACGTGGAGTGTGTGGTGAAGTTGTAAAAACGGTAGGATTATTTAAATGAAATGAGTACAAGCCACTGGGTGTTAGATGACATTTAGTGGCTTTTGCAATGGCGATTTTGATTTTTATTTCGATATAACGAAACAGTAAGTAAAATTTAAGTTGAATTTTCGATATACACGGAGTATGATGAGAACATAGATTATACGAAGGGATGTGTCGAAATGATAAATAGAGAACAATATATGTCAAAAATTCGTCCATTTATGAATCAGAATATCATTAAAGTATTGACGGGTATAAGGCGTTCAGGAAAATCAGTGATGCTTGACCTTATACAGAAGGAATTAGCTCAGCAAGGGATTCTTGAGAGACGATTCTTGTCGGTCAATCTTGAGAGTCGAAATAATATTTTTGAAAACACAATTGATGGGATCTATGAATTTGTAAGAAGTTTTACATCTCAAGCAGATCACAAGGTCTATCTATTTTTTGATGAGATACAGGAACTTGATGGTTGGGAGACAATGATTAATGCAGTGATGATAGATTTTGATGCGGACATTTATATTACAGATTCTAATGCAAAACTATTATCCGGTGAACTTGCAACTTATCTTGCAGGAAGGTATATTGAGGTAAAAATTTATCCGTTTTCTTATAAAGAAATATTGACGTTATATCCAGACAAGAGTAAGGCAGAGATATTCCAAATCTATCTTGTCAGAGGTGGTATGCCCTTTATCTATCAGTTTCCGATGGATGATAGGAGTGCAATGCAATATCTAAGTGATATCTATGATTCCATAATATTAAAAGATATTGCAACGAGAAATAAAATTCGAGATATAGAACTTCTGAAGAGAATGATTCAATTCTTTATAGCCAATATAGGCAATACTTTCTCAGCGGCCAATATTTCAAAGTATTTGAAAAGCGAGTTGCGCAGCGTTTCAACCGAAACTATATATAATTACATTGATTATTGCAAAACGGCTTGTTTTCTTCATTTGGTTCAAAGAGAAGACGTTATTGGTAAAAAAATATTACAATTTCAAGAAAAAATATATATTGCAGACCACGGGATTCGTGAAGCGGTTTTTGGCAACAACATGCGTGACATCAATCAGACACTAGAAAATATTGTATATATGGAATTGCTAGGCAGAGGGTATGATGTCAGAGTTGGAAAGATTGGCAGTAATGAAGTTGATTTTGTTGCTTTACTCGGGAATTCCAGAATTTACATACAGGTTTCCTATCTACTTGCGTCAGAGGATACTGTGAATAGAGAGTTTTCAGTACTCGAAGTCATTCCAGATAATTATCCGAAATATGTCGTTTCAATGGATGAAATAGATAGAGGTAGAAACGGAATCAAAAATATAAATATTCGAGAATTTCTTTTAATGGAACACTTTGAATAAGATTTTGAGTTTACAGATCAGAGTATGTAGTAGATCACAATCGTTGGCAGGTACCAAACTGGAAGTTCAATATCTTCCGCCAAGGAACCAGTGGGTCCTCACGACAACATTATTGTATACTCAAGGCATGTTGAGACTGTTGTCTTGATTTCAAGAGTAAAGAAGTAGAGTGGTTGAAAATGGTGGCACTTGTGTACCTTTTTGTCGCATACAAGGTGCATGACAGCGATGAAATAAAAGATTTACCTGAAACAGTATAAATAGAAAAACAATTATTCATAGCAGATGGATTATTCTAAATATACTTTTAAACAACTACCTGAAAAGATATCTGAGATTGAAATTCTTAAAGTGAGTTTTTATCTGAAAAGGAGCAGGAGACCAGTCTTGAATTTGCCTCTTGAGTTATGTGGAGACGGTAGTGTTGAGTCTATTTAACTGTTAATTTCTATATTCTTGGCAAATTTAAAAACAAATCAACTATTTTAGGTTCGAAGTGTGTTCCCGACAAAGACATAATATGCACAACAACTTTTTCTTTGCTCCAAGATTTGCGATAAGGACGATCGAAACGCAGTGCATCCCATACATCTACAATTGCAAAAAATCTTGCAGCTATTGGTATTTCTTCACCCTTCAAGCCACGAGGATAACCCGAACCATCCCATTTTTCATGATGGCAATAGGGAAGAAGGATTTGTGGCAGCTACGTATTTTGGTATAACCGAAAATATGAAAGAATCGGTAATTTGTTTCAAGATCGTTTCAAAAGCGAGCCGGTCAATGCCGATTTGTATTTTTTGACAGTGCTGAGATATATTCATCAAAATCCGATAAAAGCAGGAATTACCGACGACGTTGCAAAGTATAAATGGAGCAGTTATTATGATTATATAAAAAAAAGCTACCTAACGGATACGGAATTTACGTACCTATGACACTTGTATTGGCAATATATACTGCTCGTAACGCACGAAAAAATCAGGATACGACCGATGGCAACAAATTCAATTTTACAAAAGTATTCCCATGATTTGTTATTGGTTTTGTCGCAACAGCAATCATAAATACTTTTATAGGTATACCATCAATATCTGCCATCCTTGTTACAATTGGCAAATTCATGATTGTCATGGCAATGGGGGCAATTGGGCTAAACACAAACCTAAAAAAGCTCATTTCAAATGGGGTTAGGTCAATAGTTTTAGGAGTCTATTGCTGGGTTGCAGTAGCTTGTGTATCGCTTATAGTTCAAGCATTAATGAAAATATGATGAATAATATCAAGTGGGTGTCAACAACTTGCGTCCCCTTGACACCCACTTGAAAACTACGAGGCGAGTATGATATACTTTAAACGCATTCAAACAAAATCGTACTCAATGGCGTCTGATCATCTTACGGTGTAAAAGGTTTCAATTAGAGGAGGGCTGTATGGATATTAAATATGAAGTAAAAATTGAAAAATCATTTGATGAGGCAGTAGAAAGCATAAAAAAGACTTTAAATGAAAATAAGTTCAGCGTGTTATGGGAGCTTAATTTTAAGGATAAACTTAAAGAAAAAGGATTAGAGTTTGATAGTAATTTTAAGATTCTAGAGGTTTGTAATCCAGTTCAAGCTCAAGAGGTTTTAAGCAGGAATATTGAAGCGGGATATTTTCTACCTTGTAAAATGGTAGTCTATGAAAAGGAAGGCTCTGTCTATATTGGTATGATGAGACCTACAGAGCTTATAAAAATCATGGGAGATAATGAACTTGTTGCCATAGCAGAGAGGGTTGAGAAAATACTAAAAAAATCAATTGATGAGGCAATATAAAAAAGACTCAACGATTGCATAGGAGCATCAATCCAATGCTTTTCACACAAGTGGAGTGCGAGATATTGATGTCAAGGTTAGAAAAACAAGAAGATTATTTGTAAAAGGGCTCTTTTGTGAGCTCTTTTTTAATGATAACGAAAGGTAATAATATGATAAAAATTGATAACTTATCCTACTCATTTCCACAAAAAGAATTATATAGAAACATTTCTTTTACACTAGAGGATTGCCAGCACTGTGCCTTTATAGGGACAAGCGGTAGTGGAAAAAGTACTCTAATAGATATAATTAAGGATTCTGAAAAATATATGTTTGATGGAAAGGTAGAGATTGACCCAAATTGCAGGATTGGGTTTGTTAGTCAATTTTCACAGCTGGACAAAACAAAAGAAACGACAGTTTTCGAATATTTAGGCGAAGAGTTTACTAAGTTGCAGAATGAAATAACATCTATTTGTAATGAAATGGAAACTTCTTTCGATATTGATGCTTTACTAGGGAAATACCAATTAGCCTTAGATGCATTTGATAGAATTGATGGAGCCAATTTCGAAAGCAATATAAATAAAAAACTGAATCTTGCAAATCTGATTAGGAATAAAGATTTAAGGGTATCTGAACTTAGTGGCGGGGAATTTAAACTAATCCAAGTGATAAAGGAAATGCTTAAAAACCCAAACTTAATGATAATGGACGAACCGGATGTTTTTTTAGACTTTGAAAACCTTAATTCGCTTAAAAACCTGATTAATTCTCACAAAGGGATAATGCTGATTGTTACGCACAACAGATATTTATTGAACCATTGCTTTAATAAAATTATTCACCTCGAAAACATGGAGCTCCAGGAGTTTGATGGAAGATATGTTGATTATAACTTCTCATTGTTGCAACGCAAAATTGAGTTGCAGGAACTTGCTATTGTTTATGATGAAGAAATTGAGCGAAATGAAATTTTAATTGATAAATTAAGATTTATTACAACTTATAATTCTGAGGCATCCTGTGGGAAAAGTTTAAAAGCTAGAGTTAAATTTCAGGAAAGATTACAAGCGCGTAAAATTGAAACGCCATTTGTTTATATCAAACAGCCAAACATAAGTCTAGATATTGATGTGGAAATCGAAGAAGCCGTTGTTTTGAGAATTAATAATTACAGTGTTGCATTTGAAGAATTGCTTTTGGAAAATGTTAACTTTGAGATCAAATCAACAGATAAAGTAGCTCTTATCGGAGCAAATGGTACAGGAAAAACAACTTTAATCAGAGATGTTTTTAAAAACAATCAGGATTCTATTAAAATAAATGATGATGTTACAGTGGCTTATTTATCTCAGTTTCAAGGAGAAATGCTTAATGAGACAAATACTATATTTGAAGAATTCTTCGATGCTGGATTTAAAACTTATCAGGAGATTATTACATATGCTTCAAACTATGGTTTTGATGAAAAAGACCTTGACCAAAAAATAGGCGTTTTATCTGGCGGAGAAAGAAATATGCTTCAATTGGCCAAAGTTTGCGCTCAAAAAGCAAATTTATTGCTTCTTGACGAACCTACAAGCCATTTAGATACCTATTCACAAATAGCTCTGGAAAAAGCCTTAGAAAGCTATACTGGAGCTATTTTAATGATTTCGCATGATTACTTTACCATAGCAAATTATATGGATTACGTTTTAATCATAGAAAATAAAACAATTCGGAAAATGAGTATACGAAAATTTAGAAAATTGATTTATGCTAGCCATTTTGATAAAGATTATTTGGAAATTGAACAAAAGAAAAAATCAATTGAAACGAAAATAGAATTGGCTTTAAAAGATACCAATTTTGAAGCCGCAAAATCGTTATCTAAAGAATTAGAAGAGCTAATTGAAATGATGCCAATGGGATAATGTCAATGGCAATAATATTGGATAGAAACGATCAAAAGAATTGCCTAAATTAAATAAAGAGTGGGGTGGATTACGGCTCCTGAGTCTTTTCCGATTTCGGATCGAAATGTCCAAAACCAAGGAACGGGAAATAGAACGATTGAATGACCAACAACGCATATTAAAACAAGCCAATGAGGCCGAAAACTTTTTCGTATGGAAATCAAGCAAAAAAATGCTGCTATTAAGAATCTTTTGGATCATGCAGGACAGGGATTCCTGTTCTTTGGTAGTGATTTACACATTTCTGAAGAATTCAGCAAGGAATGTGATGAGATCTTTGGCTTTTCAATTGGCAATCTAAATTTCTTAGATGTCATGAAATGCTTTGTAGACGAAAATTGCATCAATGTAATTCAAAATGTCTTTGAAAACGTATTTTGTGATGGGGATGAAATTAGAAATAAGGTTTACCTGTCAATTTTACCTGCAGAAATAAAAATAGGTGTGAAGTATATTCAAACTGAATATAAAGTGATATCATAGGATTGTTTGAATTAATTAATTTTATGTAAAATCCTTATAATTAATTACTTTTTTATAAACAAATACCATTCTTTTTAATCACATTCATGATCAATTATATCGAGAAAAAGTCACTACATTTATCTTACACATTTCCACAAAAAGAAGTATATAGGATGGTTTCTTATTTAATATGCTTCGAACTATGGCTTTGACAAAAAAGACCTTGACCAAAAAATAAGCGTTTTATCCGGCATAGAAGTTTTACAACACAATCAGTTTTTGAAGACAAAAAAAGATAATACAAATAGCTAAAGGTTTCACTGAATTTATCCGATAAGGAAGATGAGGGTGTGAAGAAGAACCGCGGACTAAATAAATTTGCAACAGGAATAATCACACAAAAGAAATCAGATGTTTGAAAACTAGTAAATATCAATCATTATCATGCACTGGAGGAGCTTATGATTATAGTGACAAGACTGAACAAACAACCATTCTACTTGAACAGTGATCTGATTGAACTAATTGAAGAAATGCCGGACACGATCATCACGATGACGAATGGTAAGCGCCTCATTGTTGAGGAATCTGCTGAGACAATCGTGGACAGGATTATTTTGTTCCGCAACGTTTGCTACAATACAATAAAAGTCGTTATGCCACGGACTTCAGAAGAGACGGAAGAGCTAAAGAAATCGCTAGCGGATCTTCATGATTTTGAAATCAACAGGAAAAAGCTTAGCGAGGCGGATCAGGCATGACAATAAAGAAACCGAGCAGGGATTGCCGGAAACATCATTAGGGAAGAACAGAGGTGTGTTATGAACCTTTCATCTATTGTAGGACTAGTACTTGGTGCTATATTCATATGCGTTTCCATATTATTAGGAGGGGATATCACGCGGTATGTCGACATGCCATCAATCATGATTGTTTTCGGTGGAACATTCTCCGCTGTCATGGTGGCGTTCTCGTTCGATAATCTTCGTATCGTAATTTCTAAGTCGAAAGAAGCTTTTGTTAAGCCGGACATCGACATTGCTGGAGACATCGAGCGCATGATTGGTTATGCCAACATCGCACGAAGAGAAGGCTTACTGGCACTGGACGGAAAGGATTTCGACGATCCATTTCTAAAGAAGGGAATCGAGCTTGTAGTGGATGGAACGGATCCAGAGTTGGTCAAAGACATCCTCGAAAGTGAAATCGCAAAAATAGAAGAGAGTGAAGAGCTTGCACCGACCGTTTACCGAACAATGGCACAGTTCGCTCCGGCTTTCGGAATGGTGGGAACATTGATTGGACTGATTAACATGCTGATGTTTTTGGAGGATAGCTCGACCATTGGTCCAAGTATGGCTACTGCGCTAATTACCACCTTTTACGGAGTTGTCCTAGCCAATCTGATTTTCTTACCGCTGGCCAACAAGATTGCAGCATCATCAAAAAGCAGAGTCAACCACTACGAGATATTGATGGAGGGAATTCTGTCAATACAAAATGGTGAAAATCCACGTATAATCCGAGAAAAACTAAATTCTTTGGTCAACGACCCGAAAGACCTTAAGGTACCCGAGACAATCCCCGCGCCACCAGAGCTCGTGTCAGACCCACAATCGAAATAGCTATTCCGGAGTCATAAGGATTTTTGCGAACACCGCAGGCTATCATGAATTACCATGTTTTTATCGTTTGAGTAAGCTGCAAAATACAGCCAAGGATTGCATGATGATAGCACATGTGTAGATCAGTAAGAAGTAATCAATGTAAAGGTGGTAATAATGCGTAAGAAGAAAAAAAGAGAGAGCGGCGGGGGCGGAGGCTGGATGGACACCTACGGAGATCTGGTGACACTGCTTCTGTGTTTCTTCGTTTTGTTGTATTCTTTTTCGTCGGTGGATGCTTCCAAATGGGAGGCGTTAGTCAAATCCTTTTCTGGTGCATCTGGAGTTCTTGACAACAATAATATGGGCAACGGTGTCGGACCAATTCCCATCATAACGGTCGATCCAAAAGATGATCTAGATGTAGATCCGACTGTTCAGCCATTTCCGACTCTGGAGATCCCAGAAACGACTCCGAGCGCAGAACCTTCCCCCGTCCCGACTAAGGAGCCAATTAAGGCGCCGACACCCCGGCCCAAGCCCAAGCCCTCGAGTACTCCGAAACCATCTCAACTGGTGCCTTTATATAATGATCTCAATAATAAACTAAGTGCAAACTCAAACACAGTCGGAGTGGACATCGAACATTACAACAACGAGGTCCGCATCCGCATTGTAGCTTCCGTCCTGTTTGAACCCGGTTCCGATACACTAACTCCACAGGCCAATGAGATATTAACAATTATTGCCGATTTGGTGGATCAATATGCAAATAAGATTAAATCACTTCATACCGAAGGTCATACTGACAATGTGTCCAAGCTGAACTCCGACATTCAAAGTAAGTGGGAACTCGCTGGAAGGCGTGCAGCTCATGTTCTCCAATACCTTTGTACCAACTCTAAAATAAACTCCAATCAAGCTTACACAATGGGTTACGGCAGTGCAAAGCCCGTTGCTACAAACGACACCCCGGAAGGACGTGACAAAAACAACCGCGTGGACATCGTTATTATCGAGTGACATGGCAACGTGCTCAAGCGGCAGCGAGGACGATTGGTCAATCCGCTTCTACTATTCATTCTGCACGGCACTGCATTGGGCTTGTTTTTTACGGAGCGATAGCAGTCACATATGACCAGATTGGAAATGACGCGCCATGGGAACAAATCGAGCAATGTGCTGTCGTTGAGTGCGAGCGCATGCTTAATGCACTCCGCGTTGTTGCTATTGACATCGAGCCATGAGCCTAATCCAGCAAAGTTTAATTGGAAACATTGAAATGAAATATAATGGATTAGTATAGATTTATGCATAGAAATGATTTATTATTAATCAAACGGATTGGGGTAGTGCAAAGTGGGGTTGTCAACAACCCCGTCCCCTTGACACTATTGGAAACATTGAAATGAAATATAATGGATTAGTATAGATTTATGCATAGAAATGATTTATTATTAATCAAACGGATTGGGGTAGTGCAAAGCGGGATTGTCAACAACCCCGTCCCCTTGACACTGTGATGGAGACAAAATGAGTACTAACTTTAAACCTACAATTAAGTTACCACAAGCTATTGCTCTTTATATTGGAGCCGTTTTAGGATCCGGAATATTGATCGTTCCTGGCATTGCAGCAGAGATTGCTGGGCCGGCCTCTTTGATAGTGTGGGGCATGATGCTTGTTTTAGTATTGCCTCTAGCACTTTGCATGGGGTTTTTAGCGCAAAAATATCCTGATGCTGGTGGTGTGTCACATTTTGTAACTAAAGCTTTTGGCGTTAAGATTGGATCACTCGTGGGGTGGTTTTTTCTTATGTCAGTTCCAATTGGTGCTCCAGTGGCATCGCTTACAGGTGCTAGATATCTTAGTTCGGCACTTGGCATGGGCGAAAATGTTACAATAATAATAGCTATATTTATGATTGTTGCTGCTTTAACAATTAATTTATTCGGGATGCGTTTGGCTGGGAAAATTCAGGTTGCTGTTGTGGCCGGTATTTTGTTAGTTTTAGTTTTAGGCATTATAGGTTCAATTCCAAATATTAAATTTTCAAATTTTACTCCTTTTATGCCTAATGGAATAGCTAGTATGGGAAGAGCATCAACGATTTTATTTTGGTGCTTTATAGGGTGGGAAGCAATTTCACATTTATCTGAAGAGTTTGTAAATCCCCAAAAAGATGTAATAAGGGCTACAATTATTTCCGCAATTATTGTTGGAATAATCTATTTTATGACTGCTTTTGCAACAATTGGAACAAGAAGTTATGGGGAGGGGCTGCAAGCACCAATTGTTAATGTTATTCGTAGTATTTTTGGGACAGGTGGAGCCATTGCGGTTGGAGTCATTAGCATGCTTATATGCACTGCTGCAGTAATTGCTTATATCGGTGCTGCATCAAGACTTGCGTTCTCACTTTCAAAAAACGGAGAAGCACCAAAAGCCCTTGGTTATGTTTCTAATAAATTTAAAACACCTGTTGGGGGACTTGTTTTTTTATTCTTATGTTTTATACTTGTATTTTCGCTTTACTCATTAAAATTAGTTAACATAACGACTCTACTAAAACTCCCAAATGCAACATTTTTGATAACATATCTAGCAGGGTGTGCAGCAGGTGTAGTTTTGCTGAAAAATGAAAAGAAAAAACTAGTAATCAGTGTTATTTCTCTTGTTTCTACCATTTTTATATTTGTTTTTGTAGGATGGGCTATTTTATACCCATTACTTATAGTGTTCATTTTTGTAATTAGTAAAACTCTAAAATTTAGGTGTCAGGGGGACGTGTCAGGGGGACGGGGTTGTTGACATAATTTAATAGCATAATGTGTAAAGATTTTTATTCCAATTAAGATAAATAAAAAATCTATTGTAATCATCTGCCATGAAAGGTAGAATTATATTATTGGTCCAGGGCTTAATAATGTTAAGTTATTTTTGCATAGATTTTCACAATAGGAGATGAGTAACAATTATTAGAAATGTATTAGGGTAGTGCTTAAAACCTAATTGTCAACAACCCCGTCCCCTCGGCACGATTGTCGACAACCCCGTCCCCTCGGCATGCCGAGGCATAGAAAGGTGAGTGTTTTATGAACATTGATCAACTAACAATTAACACTATAAGAGTTTTATCTGCGCAGGCAGTTCAAAAGGCGAATTCGGGGCATCCTGGTATGCCGATGGGCACAGCTCCTATGGCATATGCACTTTGGGCGATACATATGAATCATAGTCCTAAAAATCCTAAATGGTCTAATCGAGACAGGTTTGTATTGTCTGCAGGGCATGGATCAATGCTTCTATATTCTTTATTACATCTGTTTCAATACGGTTTGACGATGGACGATAT
The DNA here is from genome assembly GCA_038326615.1 of Saccharofermentanales bacterium. Lineage (GTDB taxonomy): Bacteria > Bacillota > Clostridia > Saccharofermentanales > UBA5734 > JBBQKF01. Next base: position 15,257 of record JBBQKF010000007.1, read on the forward strand.
CAAACAATTCAGACAAATTGGGAGTAAGACTCCAGGACACCCAGAGTATAGGCATACCGCCGGTGTTGAAATGACAACGGGGCCTCTCGGACAAGGGTTTTCATCATCTGTTGGGATGGCAATAGCAGAAAGCTATTTAGCTACCAAATTCAACAAAGGAAATTTCCCGATTGTTGATCACTATACATTTTCTATATGCGGTGATGGTTGCCTGATGGAGGGTATTTCGTCAGAAGCTGCATCTTTGGCAGGCACATTGCAATTGGGCAAACTTATTTTATTTTATGACTCCAATTCAATTAGTATTGAGGGTTCAACCGATATTGCTTTCAGAGAATCCGTTCCACAAAGGTTTGTTGCGTATGGCTGGCAAGTTATAGAAGTTGATGATGGGAATGATTTGGAAGCCATTGACAGGGCAATTTTATCGGCAAAAAGCGAAACAAAAAAGCCAACTTTGATTAAAGTTAAAACGATTATTGGTTATGGGTCACCCGAAAAACAAGGAAAAGCATCAGTTCACGGTGAGCCGCTCGGTGAAGCTAATCTTGCTTCGGCAAAGACTTTTCTCGGATGGACGCAAGACCCTTTTGTAGTGCCACCTGAGGTAACTTTGCATATGGATAGTGTGACTAAGACCCTTTCTGTCAAAGAAAATTCATGGAATATTCTTTTTGAAAAATATACCAAGGAGTATCCGGTTCTTTCTTCTGAATTTTCGCGATGGATGAGTAATGATTTCTCTAAAGATGTCTTATCGAGCGAAGATTATTGGGCGTATGAAGGAAATAAAGCAAGTAGAATATCATCGAATGAGGTTTTAAATAAATTATCAAAAGTAGTTCCAAACCTAATCGGTGGATCAGCAGACCTTGCTCCTTCAACAAAGACAATCATGACGGACAGGAGAAATTTTACTGCTGAAGATCATAGTGGATCTAATCTTCACTTTGGCGTCAGAGAGCATGCAATGGGTGCAATTGTAAACGGAATTGCACTTCATGGTGGGCTAATTCCATATGCTTCGACTTTTCTTGTGTTTAGTGACTATATGAAACCTGCACTGCGACTAGCGGCTTTAATGCAACTGCCTGTCATTTACGTTTTCACTCACGACAGCATTGGCGTTGGTGAAGATGGACCAACTCACCAGCCAATCGAACATTTGCTTATGATGAGAAGCATTCCTAATTTTAATGTAATCAGGCCAGCTGATGCTAGAGAAACCGCAGCTGCCTGGTATGTCGCACTCACATCTAAAAATTCGCCTACTGCTCTTATATTGTCAAGACAAAATCTCAAACAATATGAGTCTAGTGGCGAAGGGTTATTTAAAGGCGCATATATTTTAAAAGAGGCCAGCAATAGCCTGGCGGATTTGATTTTGATAGCTACTGGTTCGGAGGTTGAGCTTATTTATGATGCTGCAGCTTTATTGGAGCAAAAAGGGATTGCAACTCGAGTAGTGAGCATGCCTTCATGGAAACTTTATGATGAACAAAGTTATGAATATAAAAATTCAATTTTGCCAAGAAACATTAGAAAATTGGCGGTTGAGGCAGGGACAACAATCGGTTGGCATAAATACGTTGGTGACGATGGATTTGTTATGGGAATTGATGGTTTTGGCGCTTCTGGACCAGGAGAGCAGGTTTATGCGTTACTAGGACTAACAATTGATAATGTTGTTTTGAATGCTCAAAAGTTGCTTGGTAGCAATTAGTTTGGATGAAGATGGATAAAGAAAGATTTAAACATTGATGAAGTAAATATAATAAATTTAAAACTAAATTGAGGCGCAAGGGATCACAAATAGCTCTTAATATCCCAACGTATTTAGTACATTGCCCCTTATTGTTAAATGACGCAAGGGATCACAAATAGCTCTTAATATCCTTTTATCTCTTAATATCCTTTTTTACGTTGGAGCAGTCAGGCGAATCGGTAAAAAGGTAATATGCACGTTTATGAGCAAATTAACACTAGTTATGATGTTAAATTGTAAACAAAATGTTAACAAACCGTAATCCTATTGACTTAAAAAATCAAGGTGATATACTAAAAATACGCTCCAGGGAATATCAGAAAAGTGATTTGAACAAATTGATAAACCGCCTTAGAAATAAGGAAACGAAACAGCAACTAACGGAACATTGAGAGATGAAAACGAGTTGTAATTCGAACAAATGAGCAATAGATTTTTGAAAAGTGTATGTTTAGGAAATTTGGAACCGGAAAATAAATTGGTTATGTAAAGTAAAAGAGAAATCTTAACTATACTGATTAAAGTTAAAAGATGGGGAAATCTTCCAAACTTAAACTAATTGAAGCTAAAGTTCAAAAGTAAGATAAAAATTTTCGTAAATAAAAAAGGGTTTTAAAGATGCACCAAATGCTAAAAAGAGTTCGCTGGAGCTCTTTTTTTATTTCTCTCCATAACATTATGAAAGTTATGAAAATCTAAAACCATTAATTTTGGTAATATCATAAATCCCGATAATAATAGAACCCTTAATCTGAATTCCCGAATATAATACAACCTATATCATATCCGAAAAAAAACAGAAATTTGACTAAATTTTAATACTCAGACTTCTATGTCTTTGTTTATAAAAATTGGAATTATAGATTTATAGTTTTTCTATTTCAGCAATGTAAGGCAGATTTCGTCCAATACCATTTACATCGAGGCCATAACCTATAAGACGTGAATTATTAAATTCAAATCCACTATAAGCAATTGGAACATTAATTATTTGTTGCTCCGGATTAACTAACAAAGAACAAATCTTAATGCTTGCGGGCATTCTAGATGAAATGTTCTGAACAAGATATCCAATGGTCAGGCCTGTACGTATAATATCTTCGACTAAAATTACGTGTTTATCAGAAATATCAAGACTTAAATCTTTCGTTATCCTTACTATTCCTTTTTGACTTGCAGACATTGATATTCTTGCAAGATCAATAAAATCAACCATTACAGGAATATCTACAGCTCTTGTAAGATCCGTAAAAAAATAGACGGAACTTGTAAGAACGCCAATCATGACGAGTTCTTTATCGGCATAGTCGATTGTAATTTGCTTTCCAATCTCATTTATTCGCTTTTTTAATTCATCTTCTGTGAATAGGATTTGCTTGATTTTGGGAAGTTGTATCATTGTTTTCCTCCATGATAATTTATAAATTAATAGCGGTAAAACCTAAATAAGGGTATTTACTAATATCCCATTTCTCTAAATCTTTCAATTAGTGCAAGAAAATCCTTCTTATAAACAACTCGGACGTTTATTCCTGGGTATAGCTCGCGCAATTTCTTAGCTTTTTTGTTCTTGAGAGATACGTACTTTTGATTCATAATTGTTAGCTCAATATATAAATCAAGTTTTGTGAGATAAAAATCAGGCGTAAAAGCAAATTTTATATTTCCTTCGGTATCCCATTCAATAGGGAAAGTTTTGGGTTCATAAATCCACTCAATATGATAGGAATCAAGAATTTCTGCGAATTCAATCTCCTCAAGGTTTTTGAATGCATATTTATTTGTCTGATTGCATCGCACAACTATATTTTCATTTTCTAATTCGAGTTCACGATTTTTCTCGTGCTCTCTAACAAGGGTCGTTATTGATTGTGCATATTCTTGAACAGAAAAAGCTTTAGTATCAAGAACCAAGTCATAATATGAATTATCTGATATATTTATGACGCCGAATACCGTTTTAATAAATCTGTTTTGCTTTCGATCGGATGTTTCAATTATTGTAGTTGCGTCAATTTCTAAAACTTTATATTGACGTTTTAGTTTTTCGATTCTACTTGATTTAGGAGAAATTATTCGAATCTTCAGCACGTCTTTGTTGTCAGTAAACATCAGCTGTGAACCGAAACCAACAAGAATTGCTGATTTGGTTTTTGACATTTCGACAAGATAATTCTTAATATATTCAATAAATGTTATATCATCTTGAGTTTTGCATAAAAAAGCCTTTGGACTTTCTGTAAGCATATAAAGCTCCTGTTTGTTTGCAACTTTTACCAGAATGTCAGTTATAAGATTATCCCTAGTAATTATTTCCCATCCAAGCTTAAGTGAAAGGGCTTTTGCAACTTCATCTCCTTGACTTGCCAATTGTCTCGAAATTGTTACGATTGTCAATTTGTGCTGTCTCCTTCCACTTCAATGACGTGTGGTATTGTAAACCAATTAATGGGTGTTATTTTTAAATATAATTATACACCAATTTGAGGAAAATTAAGAGATATTATGAAAATATTGAATTTCTTTTATAATATTTTCGGATAAATAATTGATTGTTCGGGAAATAAATTGATTGTTATTGTATCTAAAAGATTTAACCTCATGCAGCAAGATAGCTACCAAGTACCTTGAGAATTATTATACAACTATGTTTAGTGAGTTGCGTTGTTAATGGCATAACATTTTATTGCGCGACACGCAATTTTCTTTGAAAGGGTAGTAGGTGCATGAAACCTATTGAATAACCATACCCATATCACAGGATATATCGAAGAGATGATAACTATAAAGAAACCAAACAAAATATTAAACAGCTGTAAACATTCAAATAATGAATTTAATTAATGAATTTAAGGAATGATTTCTAATTGAAAAATGGTAATATTTATAGTATAATTATAAGAGTTACTAAAACCTGTAATGTCTTATATTAACGCATATACTACAATTTCAAACAATTTGCATTTGATAATTATCAGACGAAAATAATTATCAAAAATACCATCGGAAAATGTTGAAAAAGACAGTTTGGCAGTTGGAATACAAGAGAAGGTCCGCTTATGAAATCAAAGAGAAGGTTTGTTGTATACGATACAAATATAAAGAACCGTCGGACTGACGGGGTTAGCTTGGTAATAATGCGAACATTAGTTTGCACTTCCCAAGATGCTCCCCCCTCTACGAGGTGGTGAGAGTAGGTCACAGGAGGAGCTTATGAAAAAATTAATCAAAAATAATGTTTATTGGGTAGGAAAAATTGATTGGGAATTAAAGAAATTTCACGGAGAAGAGTATACAACGCACCATGGCTCAACATACAATTCATACTTGATTCAAGAAGCGAAGACTGTTCTAATTGACACAGTATGGATGCCGTTTTCTGAAGAGTTCGTAGATAATTTAGCGAAAGAAATCGATCTTAGTAAAATTGATTACATAATTGCAAATCATGGCGAGGTAGATCACAGCGGTGGGTTGCCCACATTAATGAAATTAATTCCAAAAACGCCTATTTATTGTACTGCAAATGCTGTTAAATCTCTTAAAGGGCAGTATCATCAGGACTGGGATTTTCGCGTTGCCAAAACGGGAGACAAATTAGATGTCGGAAATGGGAAAGAGTTAATTTTTATTGAAATGCCAATGCTTCACTGGCCAGACAGTATGGCAACATATTTAACGAAAGACAATATTTTGTTTAGCAATGATGCATTTGGACAACATTTTGCAACCGAAATGCTTTTCAATGATTTAGTCGATCAATGTGATTTATTTAATGAAGCAATCAAATATTATGCAAACATTTTAACACCATTTAGTCATGTTTTGAGAAAGAAGCTTGATGAAGTAATTTCTTTTGGACTTACAATCGACATTATTGCGACAAGCCATGGAGTATTATGGAGTGACAATCCAATGCAAATTATTGAGAAATACGCTCAATGGGCAAATGATTATCAAGAAAACCAAATTACAGTTATTTACGACACAATGTGGAATGGAACTAAGAAACTTGCCGAAAAAATCGCTTATGGAATTGCACTTGCAGACCAAAATGTTACTGTCAAAGTTTTTAATGTTGCAAAAAGTGACCAGAACGACATTATAACCGAAGTTTTCAAATCGAAAACTGTTGTGATTGGCTCACCTACAATAAATAGTAGCATCTTACACTCAGTGGTTGGCTTTATTCATCTAATGAAGGAACTTAAATTCAAAAATAAAAAGGCAGCAACTTTCGGGTGTTATGGATGGAGTGGCGAATCAACAAAAGTTCTTAACGAACTTTTAAGTGGAGCTGGACTGCAACTTCTCGATGAAGGATTTAGGAATCAGTGGAATCCTGATGATATAAAGCAAAATGAGGCTGTTTTGTATGGCAAAAAAATTGCTACTTTTTAAAGAGTAATCCTTGCATTTAGGTAAAAGCTTTTTGTTTCTGGAGGAATATAATGGCAAAAAGTCATTCGCAAAAAACAACATTTATTGTTACAACACTATTTCTGGTCTTTTTAACTTTTGCATATGCATATAGGAACTTATTTGGCTTTGACTGGTCAGATGAGAGCTATTATAGTGCTATTACTTTTCGATTTCTTATAGGCGATAGATTATTTACAAGCTCATGGGACATTCATCAGCTAAGTGCTATTATTACAATTCCATTAATGTATATATTTCGACTATTCAATAATAATAGTAATGAAGGAATTTTACTGTTTATGCGGATAGTGTATATAATATTTCAGTTTTTCACAGGAGTTTATGTTTTAAGGGTTTTGTTAAAGAAACACAGTCTATTAATCGCATTGATTGGTTCGGCACTAGTTATTACTTTTGTTCCATTCTCTTTGGCGAGCTTTAGCTATAACACAATGGCGTATTTATTTCTTATTTTGTCATTATTTTTGTTATATGATGCTGGCATCTCGGATAAATTTGTAAAAACAAAGCACTTCTTAGGCGGACTGTTATTGGCCTTTGCGGTTTTATCATATCTTTTTTTGATTATAATAACACCTATCTATATTGTTTATTATTTTCTTTCAAGAAAAAGTGATTTAAAAGCTAACGTTAAGTATAAACCTCTATTATTCTGGATTTGTGGCATAGTATTTCTTTTTGGGTGCTTTATTTCATTTGTTTTCATCAATTCTTCGTTTTCGAATCTTCTTAAAAGTTTGCCTTATTTGTTATCCGATCCATTTCATAAACAAGTGAGTATTAGAATAATTGCAATTTCCTATTTTAAATCTATTTATGATATTTTTGGATACAAATTAATTCTTATATTGATTTTAACAATTTTTGCATCACTTATACCTATTATAAAAAACAAGAAAAGCCAAGAAATTATCAAAACTATTTTATATGCTTCATGTGCTGTTATATTCATATCATGTATATATTCTGCTTATGATAGGAGTATATATATGTCAAATAAAATGAATTTTATAGTATCTCCGCTTGTATTGTTTGGCCCCGCAATTTATTTTCTTAACTCAAGAAAGTACGATTTTTCCATTTTCATATATTTTATTGGATTGTTATTTTCTGCCGCAGTACAAATTGGATCAAACAATGGGTTTGCAGGGTCTTCGTTTGCTTTGATTATATCTTCCTTTGCAGTGGTTATGTATTGTGGAAAAATTAATTTTGATGCAGATACCAAAAATGTTTGTAGTATAAAAAATATGCAAAAAGTGCTTGCTATTATTATGTGCATCGCATTGTTTTTTACAGTATTTATTGTTAGAGTAACGGGATTGTATAGAGATTTGCCAATCGATAAACTTTCAAAAAGAATAGATGCTGGGCCTGCTAAAGGAATTTATACATATCCCGAATCAGCAAGAAAGTATAATGAAGTTCTCCAGGCAATTAGAAAATATGCTCCACAAAATGGCTCGGCACTTTATACGGTTTCATTGCCATTTGCATATTTATGTACTAATTTGAGATACGCAGCCCCTACCATAGCAACTCCGCTTAATTCTCAACGCCTAATGGACTATTATTCTTTTCACCCAGAACTAAAACCTAATTTTATTTATATTATTAATGAAAATTATGGATATCATAACAATGATAATCCGCTTGATGGCTATATGGCGCTATATATAAAAGAAAGTGATTTTGATAAAATTGTTCTTGAGTGTGGTATTTTTTATATAAAAAAATCATAAGTTTGAGTTAATTCATCAGAAATCAGGAATCCAGCATTAATTATCAGAAATTAGAGCGAATTTATAAGCAGACAGAAATTATTAATCAGAAAATTGAGGTTGTTTAGGAGATGAAAAGCATCAATACAAAATATATTATCATTCACGGATTTGGTGGTGGTGTCCATGAAATTACTCCGCTTGCCGATGTTTTAAGAGGAATAGGTAAAGAAATAATATGCCCTGTTTTAAATGGAGCTGTTAAATGCATTTCGAGTGAATATGTCAAGAGGAATTCAATTGGAAGCAGGATTTCTTACACACAATGGATTGAATCAGTTGAAAAAGAAGTTATTAAGTTTCAGGAGAGTGGAGATGATATCTTTTTAATTGGATTTTCAATGGGCGGGCTGATTGCATTGGACCTTGCTTGCAAATATAAAATTAAATCGATAATAACTATTAACACACCAATTTATTATTGGAATATATATCAGATTATTTTGAATATTTCAGAAGATATTAAAAGTGGAAAAAATGTTCATTTTAAAAGGTATTGGCAGGCAAAAAGAGAATCAACAATATATTCATTGAGACAATTTCTCAAACTATTAGGGAGAGTGAAGCCCAAATTAAATAATGTCAACTGTTCGGTTTTTATAATTCAGACAATTAACGACGACACAGTCAAAAAGAAAAGTGCGAAGTTCATTTACGATAACATTTCATCAGAAACGAAATCAATTAAATATTTTGAAAAGGGTGGGCATTTAGTTTTACTTGATCCGATGGCGGAAAATGTAATTGAATATACTATTAATTTGATTGATATCATTGTTTGAAAGAACACTGAATGACCGTCCTTGTGTTCCGCAACGAACCAGCGAGAACCGTCCCCGATGTGTTAAGCGAACACAACGGAACCGTCCCCACTGTGTTCAACGAATTTATCGAGGCTTTTTATTGCTGCTGGAATATTTGCATAGACGGGGATGCCTTGTTCTTCGAGATACGCCACCAAGTGCTGGTAGTGACTTCCTGAATTTACAGAAACGACCAGAGGTTTTGTTGTTTTATTCGCAATTTCCGCTAGTAACACTACTAAAGAATCTGGGTCAAGATAATCACTTTCGATTGTTTTAAGATTCTGGATGTGAGGGACTATTGCAACGAATATGCAGTCAACATTTTCATCGGCGATAACTGCCTCAACAAAATTTGCAAATTGCACATCGCCTGTCATTGGTGTAACATCAAGAAACGAGGTGTTTACATCAACAAGACCGTGAGTATTAAGCTCGCGTATCCTGTCAACTGTTTTTGCAGAAAGTTTTGTTTGCTCAAGATAATTTAGAGTGTCGGCTCCCATTGTGGCGTCAAGTCCTGCGTTTACTACACCAGCAACTCTTTTGCCAGATGCGGTTTTGCCACTTAGCATTGCAAATGCCTTAGTGAAATTATAGAAATCATCAAGTTCTTCGGTGAGTACACACTTTGATTGTTCGCACGCTGCCTTAAAAACATCATAACTTCCGGACATAGATGCTGTATGAGAAGCGGCAGCTTTGGCGCCTGCTTCAGTACGCCCTGATTTGTATACAATAATTGGCTTTTTGCTTTTTGATGCAATATTAAAGAATTGACGCCCTTCACCGGGGTTTATACCTTCCATATATAGAGCCATTACGTCGATTGCAGGATCGTTTTCGAAATATGCCATTAAATCAGGGATGTTAACATCAGATTTATTACCAAAGCTTACGATGGTACGAACAATCCTGGAGTGCTGTGCTCTTTCGATTATAGTAATTCCCATTGCACCACTCTGAGTGAAAAGAGCAGTGTTACTCTTTGGTGTGTATGGAATTTGAAGGCGGCTTTCATCAATAAATAAAGTGTTTACACCTAAATTATTGTCATCAGAAGCCTGGAAAACGCCCATACAATTAGGTCCAATAAGTCTTATGCCTTTTTTTCTTGAAGATGTCGCATTAAGAAATGCAGAATAATTTATTTCGGGCGGTATTCCTGAAATAAGGATTACCGCTTTATCTTCTGGCACTGAACTCAGAAATTTTAAAGTGTTTTTAGCTGGAGCTGCATATACAACAAGATCATAGTTTTCTGGAATTTCAGATAATTCCGTGTAAAGGTTGAAGTCCTTTCCTGAAATTTTCGCGGTTCCTCCTTTAGGATTTACACAGTAAAGGTCAGTTCTGTCCATATCCATAAACAATGTGACAATAACTCGTGCCATTGAATACTTTTCTGCAACAGATGATACACCAAGAATTGCAATTCCTTTTGGCTTGAAAAATGAGTCAAGATTTGCGATGTTAGCGCTTGTACTGCAATCGATATAATTGTCTGACTCATCAAACTGAGCATATCCATCTATCGCAATAAACCTGCCATCTTCAGAAAATACTAATGGATTAACATCAAGAACTTTCAGATGAAAACGAGGATTTCTCTCAGACATGAAAGAGTAGTGATGGCCAAGAAAACTTATAGACGACAATGCTTGTGCTAGCTTGTCAAGGTATTCTGGATGCCCCGCCTCTTCATATTTATGTCGAATTTTAATTTCGTGTGTTATTTTCCGTGCGTCTTCGTATGAAATAGGTGCAATACAAAGATTCGCGGCGTCATAATATTTTGCAAAAAATTCAGCATCATCCCCACCTTTTGTTAGAGTAACAACAGCACCGAAGGACAAATCTTCCTTTAATCCTATCATGATTTCATTTCCGAGTGCTTGCGTAAATTTGACAAATTCAATTATTAAAAATCCATCAATTTGTGGTTTCTCTCCATCGGCAAAATGTGAGAGAACTTCATCTTTCATATTTGCCAAAACAAATTTAATGAAAAGCGGGTCGAGATTTGTTACTTTCTTAACACCACCATACCGCTGATTATGTGCCATATCTCTTGAAACGGTCTTAAGCATTAGTGCGGGTGCCGCTGAAAACTGAGAAATCAATCCAGGGGTGACTTCACTTAGGTCCTTAATGAATATACAACGTGGAACATCTATATTAATTGCTGCTAAAATTCCATAAACTTCATGTTCATAAAGAGTTGTTCTATTTTCTTGAAAAGTGTTTGATAAAATATTGTCTATCTGTACAAATGATTCTGAATTCATAGAGTACCTCCGCAAATTTTTGTTGCTTAAATTATAACATATTTATAAATGTGAAAGATGAAAATTAATTATTATAAATAGATAATTATCAGACACTTTTTTAAATTAACACTTTTTTAAATTTTTCTTCTAGTTGATTAATTATTAGCTAATGCTTGAATGTTATTCCCTGAGAATTTGATGCTATTATTTCTTGTCTTAATACGTCAAAAGAACACTACTTTAAACGAAACCCAGCAAATTCGTAAACTCTAATAATTGTTTTCTCGCCGTTTTTGACAATCTTTTGTTATCAACAATTAGACATATGCATAAAACGAGAAAAACGATGTATAAATTATGTATAAAAAGAAAAAATTGAAATATTTTGCAATTTAAGTTGCAGATTTGCTTAAATTGAGATATATTATATACAAATTCAAATTTCGATGACGATTTTGGGTTTATTTAGTAAAAGTGTTAACTAGAAATTATATCATTTTATCTGGGAAGTATTTTTAAAAACATTAAACAAAAATTCAAATGAGGAGATTAAAAAAATGAAGAAATTTGCAGCAATTACACTTAGCATGATTTTACTTGTTTCAGTTTTCACTTCATGCGCAAAAACAGATGAAAAAACATTGAAAGTGGGTATTGACGATAGTTATCCACCAATGGAATTCAAAGACGAATCAAGCAAAACGGTTGGATTTGATATCGATCTTGCAACAGAAATAGCAAAAAAGATGGACATGAAGATTGAATTTGTTTCAACAGCATGGGATGGAATTTCCCAGGCATTAAATACAGATAAATTTGATTGTATAATTTCATCAGTAAGTATAACACCTAAAAGACTTAATGAATTTCTTTTCACAAAACCTTATATCGCAAACTCTCAGATGATAGTTGTGAAGCCAAATGATAATTCAATTATGAAACCAGAAGACCTTGCAGGAAAGAAAGTTGGTTGTCAGCTTTCGACGACCTCCAATGAATCTGCAGATAAACTTCAAGCAAAGGGCGTTAAATTTAGAGAATTTAAAACATACGACCAGATAATTCAGCCATTTTCAGACATGAAAGCTGGAAGAATTGATGCAATAATTGTTGATGAAGTTGTTGGACAATATTACATTGGTAAAGACACAGCTAACTTTAAAGCTGCTTCAGCAAAACTTACAAACGAGCCTATTGGTGTTTGCATAAAACAAGGCAATACTGATTTACAGACAAAAATTCAAAAGGCAATTGATGATATGATTGCTGACGGAACAATGAAGACAATATCAATGAAATGGTTTAATGCGGACTTAACAAGCAATATTGATACTGTTCTTAAAGAAATGAATTAATTATAATTAATAAATCGGATTGATGAGACGGAGTAATTTCTGTCTCATCATTTTAATTTTAATCCGATAACAAGGAGTAAAATATCTTGGATATTCAAACACTTTTAAAGGCTTTACCGGCTTTTTTGCTAGGGACTCAAAGAACGATTACATTAACACTCGTAGCGGTGTTCTTCGGATTGATACTTGGTCTGATTCTTGCATTAGCAAGGCTTTCTAAAGTAGGTTTTTTTAATTATTTTGCTAAATTTTACATATGGCTGTTCCGTGGAACTCCTCTATTGCTTCAAATATTTTTCATATACTATGCTTTGCCAACATTTACTCCTATTGGAATTCCTCAGTATCCGGCTGCATTTATCGCGCTTAGTTTGAATTCCGGTGCTTATCTTGCCGAAATCATCCGAGCAGCAATTCAATCGATTGATAAAGGTCAGATGGAAGCATCAAAAGCCCTCGGAATGAGTTATGGACAAGCTATGAAACGCATAGTAATTCCACAGTCATATCGCCGTCTTATCCCACCAGTAGGAAATGAAATTATTGCATTATTAAAAGATTCTTCACTTGTTTCTGTTATCGCAATAACTGAACTGATGAGAACAACAACTATAATGGCAAACTCATCAGGACTTGCCATATATTACTTGCCGAGTGCTGTTTTGTATCTGACAATAACGTCATTGTTTACATTTGTGTTTGCAAAGCTTGAGAAGAGGTATTCGATTTATGAGTAATGGTAGTGATGTTATGATTCAATTGAAAAATGTCAGCAAACACTTTGGTAAACTCGAAGTGCTAAAAAATATTGATCTTGAAGTTTCTAGGGGAGAAGTTCTTTGTATAATCGGACCTAGTGGTTCGGGTAAAAGTACACTTTTGAGATGTTTAAATCATCTTGAACGCATTACTGAAGGTGAAACAATAATTGATGGAGAGCTAATTGATGAGAAAGTAAAGGGAAGAGATAGCCTTAAAATTTCACCTAAGAAAGTGGCTTCAGTATGTGCCGAGCTTGGGATGGTGTTTCAAAGATTTAATCTATTTCCTCATCTTACGGTTTTACAAAACATTATCGAAGCTCCGATGACGGTAAGAAAAGTTTCTAAGGAAACTGCTATTGAAGAAGCAGTTCTGCTTTTGCAAAAGGTTGGATTAGAAGATAAAAGTGATGAATATCCTTCAAGGCTTTCTGGTGGACAGCAACAGCGTGTTGCAATAGCAAGAGCACTAGCGATGAAACCTAAAATTATGCTTTTTGATGAACCTACTTCAGCACTCGACCCGGAACTTGTTGGAGAAGTTTTGGAAGTTATGAAGGTTCTTGCAAGAGATGGAATGACCATGATTGTCGTAACTCACGAAATGAATTTTGCTAAAGAAGTTGCAAACCGTGTTATTTTCATGGATAAAGGTGAAATACTTGAAGATACAAATCCTGAAGAGATGTTTTCAAATCCTAAACACGAAAGAACTAGAGCTTTTTTGCAAAAAATTATTACGCAGTAGGGCAGTGACTTGCGAGATGCTGATAAAAATAATGACTGATAAATAGCAATTGAAAAAGATTAGCTTGATATCGGCCAATTTTTGTATTTGTGGGTGTAATAATATTTCCTTTTTACTATTTTCCTATTGTAGTGCTTTTTCAAAGTGATATAATGAAAACATAGTAAAGAAGTAAGTTAAAAAGTAAGTAAGGAAGTTAATAAGTAAATAAGTAAATAAGTAAATAAGTAAATAAGTAAATAAGTAAATAAGTAAATAGGTAAATAAGTAAATAAGTAAATAGGTAAATAAGTAAATAGGTAAATAAGTAAATAGGTAAATAAGTAAGTAATTTATTAATTCGAAAAGTTGGTTCGGGTGTCAAAAGCATGATTTTTATTTATTGTGATTAGTCAGATTTTGCTCGATGATGACTTAAGAAGATTTCAAATGCCAGATTGCTTGTAATGGCCAATATTTGGCGATTACATCAACATTTATCACCTATCACTACTTTGTTGCTTTTGACACCCGAACCAAAGTTGTGATTCGTAAAAACTTAAAAATGTTTGTAAATGCTTTGATTTCTGATTATTGAGGCTAAAATACTATTAATTGATAGTAAATTTAGAAATTTATCAGGAGGTATAACTTATGTTTTGCACAAGCTGCGGGAAACAACTTCCAGACGATTCAAAATTTTGCACTGGATGTGGTGCATTATTAAACCAGACGAAGAGTCAGAACCAACAAGAAACAAATGTACCTGTGCAACAGAGTCAGCAACCTGTTAGTTATCAGCCTGTGCAACAGAGTCAGCAACCTGTTAGTTATCAGCCTGTGCAGCAGTATCAGCAACCTGTTAGTTATCAGCCTGTGCAGCAGAGTCAGCAACCTGTTAGTTATCAGCCTGTGCAGCAGTATCAACGGCCTGACAATATGCCACGAACCACTCTTGAACTAATTAAATATATAGGAAAGAAAATTCCTGAGCGAGTTCTTAAGGCTCTTCCAATGACTATTATTATTGGGGTAGTTAGTTGGCTTGTTCATACAGTTTTATTGGTTTATACAAATCAAGGATTTAACCCCGATACATGGCTTGGCAAGAATTTTCTTAATGTTAAGGGCAGTTTAATAAGCTCAACTCTCTTGTGGACAATGGTTGGAGCTATGATTCCGGTTATAATTTCTTTTTTTGCACGTGGTGGAAATCCAGTTAAGTCGATTGTTGCAATTGGCAAAATGCCAAATAGTATTGTTAAGAAAAATAAGGAATCAAACAATACGTTTTTACCACTCATACTAATTTCCTGCGGAATAGTACTTCTATTTGATAAATTGTTATCAGGTGTTGCAGGCCTTGTGGGTGGAGGAATTATGATAAGTTCTGTAATTGCCTTTGCCACAGGCAGAGGAAGTATTTTTGTTACAATTTTCAGAATGATTTTTACCGATGTTCAACTCTTTGTTCTTAAAAAACAAAAAAGAAAACTTGATAATGATAGCATTTATATGATTATAGGGTCCTCGGGGCTTGCTCTGATTTTATTTGGTTTAATTGAAGCATCAACAATATTCCCATTTATTTTTGGGAAATTAGCCCTTCTTATTCCTTTTATGGCAGGTTTTTGGGGAATCCTCCTTGCAATAATTAGTTTCATTCTTGGGTCTGTATGGATTGTTTTAATTATTTTAGGTGTTATTTTGATGACAAAAACAAGAAGGGTTCCTAAACAATTCTTGTTTTTTGCAGGTTTAATGCTTGCGGTGTTTGTTGCTGACCAAATATTTGGAATTAAAATATTTGCTGATGATGGTGGATGGGCAGAAGCTGGTGGAACATTAGGTGGATGGATTACAAGTCAGGGATTTGGACCAGCTGTTTTAAGCGGATTGCCACCTGCGATTGGCGGTCTTACGGGATCATATATATCTGGTATTGTAACCGGCATTTCAGGCGGAATAGGAAATGTTGATATTCCCGGTGGTGACAGTGACACTGGAGAAAATGGAAATCCTACTGTAAAAACAGATCCGGATGGAACTGGCACAGAAGTTGGACCGGATGGAACAACAACCGTAACAGCCCTAGATGGATATATTACAGTAACAAGTCCAGATGGAACAATTTCATCAACGGACCCAAATGGTGACACTACGATACAAAACCCTGATGGAACAATAATTTATCCTGAAGGCACAATAACTGTAAATAATCCAGACGGATCTGTAACCAATAGATTACCGGATGGCTCTGTTGTAACAGTAAATCCTGATGGCTCAAAAACTGCAACACTTCCAGATGGAACAACGGCAACGAAATCTCCTGATGGAACACAGACGATTTATAATCCTGATGGAAGTATGACTGTTGTTAATCCAGACGGTAGCGGTTATCAGACAAATGCAGATGGTACGACAACTACTCTTAATCCTGATGGATCTCAAACTGTATCTAATACTGATGGTACAACAACAACAATAAATCCAGATGGACAAATGACTGTCAACGAAACAGATGGATCTTCAAAGACATATGATGCAAATAATAATTTAATATCTAAGACGCTCCCGGATGGTACAACTGGAACATATGGTGCTGATGGTGAACTTAATGGAGGAACTTTTCGTGATGGTACACCAATAACGGTTGATCCTGATGGCACAATGTCTATTACGTCAAAAGATGGTACCACTGTGAATATTCACACTGATGGTACTGCAGATGGAAGTCTTCCCGATGGAACAAAAATTAAAGTTGACAAGGACGGCATTGTGGATGCTGACCTTCCTGATGGTGACAAAGTAACAATTGGGCCTGACGGAGAAGTATTAGGTGGTAATTTCACCTTGCCAGATGGAAGAAATGTAAATATTGACCCTAACACAGGTGTTACTACAATTACCAAAGGAAATGAAACAGCAACTGTTAATCCTGACGGAAGCGCTACATATAACGGACCGGATGGAAGTGCAAACGTTGGCACAGATGGTTCATATAACGAAACAAACTCAGATGGTTCTAAAGCAACAGCAAATCCTGATGGAAGTAATGATGCTGTGACATCAAATGGAACAAAGATACATGCAAATCCTGATGGTTCAGGAACTGCAACACAACCTGACGGAACAGTCTGGACGGCGCACCCAGACGGTACAACAACAATAGTAAAAACCGATGGAACAACTGTCAATGTTCAAAAAGATGGTACCATGAATGTTAAATATCCTGATGGCAAAACGGAAACAATACAACCTGGAAGCAAATAGGTTTGGAGGAATTCAAAATGTACGAAGAATATTTAGAATATGATTCCATGGCAAAAGAAATTCGTGAGGCAATGAATATTTTAAATGAGCACACCAACAATCAGAAAAATAAAATTAGTGAGTTTTATTCTGCGACCCCTCAAGTTTTAGAAAAAACAGACAGCATCAGACAGAATATGCAAATACTTAAAAGTGCTGATGCAATTCAAAAAACAACAAAAGTTGAAAATCGTGGCGAAATTAATCAGGTAAAGAACACAAAACCACTAAAAAGCGTCAGATATATATGAAAAAATAGATAAATGTAATTGTTAAAGCTTATACTTCAAGGATTAATTTCTATAAATCTATATAGTTTAAACCTAGTTTAAAATATTGTAGAAGGTTATATAAAAAATTATATCTTAATAGACCTAAACACTTTAGACTATTAGATAGAAGAAAAATGGTGCATTCTTTTCGATACTGCTCTAAACAATAAAAACATTGCAACAGAAACTATCAATCCTTCAACGAGGAGCATTGTTGAATACAAAGAATAATTCCCTTTAAAAACATTTAGCATAATAGTGTTCATCTTTGTTGCAAAAACTGCGTCTGTTAGAATTATAGCAATCCAAAATGATAAGCTTGTTGCTACAGTTAATATAAGTACAGATAATACAGATTTTACTTTTTTGTTGCTTAGAAATACCAGTAAAATCGAAATTGCACAGTAGAAAAATATGAAAAACAATTGAAGATAAAAAAAGAAAAAGCAAATAAGAATAACACAAATAAGAATTGTAATTATTTCCATTTTGCGAAGTTTTAGAGAAACCAAAGATAGCGCTAGGGGAACGAGCAAGGCATTTAGAATATTTGTGACGCCTTTAAACAATGTAAAAGAAACAATTACTAATGCTACTGCAAGAGCTCCGAACGTTATGCTTTTTGTATGAACATTTTTTAAGTTGAAATTTAATGTCATAAAAACGCTTCTTCCTCCTAGTTCCTCGTAACATCTAAATATTATAGATAATGACCGCTTATTATCCGCAGTGTTTTGTTGTCTTTAAATATCAAAATTTTAGATGATTTTAATTCGCTGTTCCACAGTGCAATTTCCTGTTCTGCTGACTCGAAAAAATTAATAAGACTTAGTCCATTAAATTATCGATTTGCATATGCATCGGCGTTAAAAACATGATAACGATTTTTACCAGATTTTTTGGCTATATACATCGCAAAATCAGCGTATTCAATAAGTTCGTAAATTTCTTTTGTATCGCTCCCAAAAATAGCCATACCGGCACTAATTGAGATTGGGAGGTTGTTTGTATTAATTGTAATAGATTCTGATAGGACAATGTCTTTGATATTATTCCAGATATTTTCTGTATCTTTACTTGTAACTTCGTCAAGGCCATAAGTGAAAAGGCCAAATTCATCTCCGGCAATTCTTAACTTGATAGTATTTTGAAGAGTAATACGTCTCAAACGATCCGCGAATTCTACAAGATACTGATCTCCGGCGGCATGCCCGTAATTATCATTAATTGATTTAAAATTATCAATATCCATAAATGTGAAAACTCCAAACTTTCCGGGGTTACTTGCAATATAAAATTCAATTTCTGTACGATATTGATATCTACTTACGAGACCTGTAAGTGCATCTTTTACTAAGCGGTTATTAAGATCCATGTTTAAAGTATTTAATTGCGCATTTGCTTTCTCTAGCATTCTTCTTGTGTTAATAAGATTATTGTTAAGAGATTGTATCATTTCGAATTGATATCTTGTAGAGTCATTGTTATAAAATAAATTGTTTTTCGAATATTCTTTGATTGTTTTCATGAAATTGTGAACAATATCCCTAAATGTATTTCTAATTATCTCATCAACAAGTGCAGAGCTATCTAAGCCAAAAACAAGTATCTGATTATCTAGAGGCATTGCACAGACATTTACTTTGACATTCTCGTTCTTCAAAGAAAGAGAAGAATGACATTGTAATAAACCATCATTCGCAATACAATCGCTTAAAGTTACTGACAAGGCGTTAACACAACTTTGCTCAAAAATATCATAAATAGAATGACTGTGCATAGACACTATATATGAAGGGTTACTCCACTTAATCTCATTTATTTCACCATTGTTACTTACAAATATCAAAAAATTTATCATTTGTTAAATTCATCCTCAGATTTCTAAGTTCTATTTCTAAGTTCTATTTCTAAGTTCTATTTCTAATGTTTATTTCTAAGTTCTATTTCTAAGTTCTATTTCTAAGTTTTATTTCTAAGTTTTATTTCTAAGTTTTATTTCTAAGGTTTATTTCAATTCCAATTCAAAATCAGATAATAATTGCAATGCTGTTCAAAACTGTTTTTTTACAATGTTTTCATTAGCCCATATAACAAAATCTGCAGCATCATTTGCTGAGATATCGACATCCCATTTCTTCCATAACTCATCAGATGTTTGAAAGGCTCGTCCTCCAACCGCAATTTTGATGCTTGGATAATTCTCTCGTATCGATTTTACTAGATCATAACACAGAATCAGATGCTGTGGCATAGTTACTGAAAGTGCTATAAGATCAGGTTTGTTTTCTTCTATTGAATGTAAAAGTGCCGCATTAGGAACCGCCGCACCAAGATAAATGCTGTTCCAGCCATTGTATTCAAATAAATCAGACAACATTCTGATTCCCATTTCATGGAGTTCACTTCCAACACAACAAGTAATAATTTTTTTGCCATTTCTTGGCCTGCTAAAAATAGTCGGATAAAATTGTGAAAGCGC
This sequence comes from Saccharofermentanales bacterium, assembly GCA_038326615.1. Taxonomy (GTDB): domain Bacteria; phylum Bacillota; class Clostridia; order Saccharofermentanales; family UBA5734; genus JBBQKF01. Next base: position 35,228 of record JBBQKF010000007.1, read on the forward strand.
AACTTGGGTAGTGGATGTGCAGTAATGCTCTTTATCAATAGTAATTATATTTTTTTGCCACAAATTACCGACTTCGTACATGACTTCCTGTAAAATTTCAAGGTAAATGGAATCAAGTGGAATGCCAGAATCAGAAGCATTCTTTATTACAGAAATAGCACCCATAGTATCATTTTTCATAAGACGTTCAAGGTATATTTTTCTTAAATCAACAAAATTTCCATTATCGAAACGTACAGATTGTTTAAAATCTTTTGCTTCAGCCTCTGTTGCCATTATTGCACTACTCAGATGTTTTATTGCTATGTCAAATTCATCTTCAGGCAAAATTTCGGCAAGTGCGACTTTAAGAAGCTCATAATGAGTGATCATTTGATCTTTAATGCGATCTTTGCTTAAGTCCTTCATAAGATTACACATGAGATGATACAACCAAATTGAATATTCAGTAAAAATTTTATCATCATCAAATTCGATTGCAATATTTAAATAGCTCATGTTGTATAAAATATCTTCATACATCAAAGATTTTCTTCTGTCATCATAGTCAAGCTTAAGCTGCGGATCAATTTCAAAATGGCGATTAAAAACTTTCTTAGAAAGAGAAATAACCTTTTCGCTTGTGTTATAAAATAATAAACTCATAAACCTTCTCCTTACTTTTTTGAATTCTGGACTCAAAATTATTATTAGATTAATTGATTAGTATCGATAAAAATAATTTCGATATAAGAACAGCAATTCGTATTTGAATTTCGTCAAGCTCTCGCTATTTTCTTGCAAATCATGTGGGAGAAAATGTTTTTTGTTTTCATCAATCCATGAGATTTTTGGCTTTAAAATGTAACCCATTATTCCCAATCCTCATTACCGTTTGCCAGTCCAAGCAAGCGATCATATTCTTCAGGGGGAAAGGATTACAGCAATTGGTATATTATTTCTAAGAACCACAATCTGTTTTTCGTTTTTTAGGCGTTCAAATATCTTTGAAGACTGACCTTTATTAAACTGAGTGGTAGATACCAAGTTGTTTAATATATTTTCTTTTGCCATAAGGACACCTCCCATGAAATGTATATAATATATCATATTATTCGGAAAATTAAAATAAATATTCATTACGATTATACATATTATTTGAAAGTTAAACTTAAGTCTGCACTAAACGCTCTAAACATTCATAAATTGCATATTGACATTTATCTATATTTGTTTTATTATTAATGACATAGATAAATGTCAATGATATAAAATACTATGAATATAAGATATTTAATATTAAAACTTTTCTTTTAATATTTTGATGGAATATTAATTAACGAATATTTTTATTGTATGAGTGTATATGTTATTGAAAATTTGAGGTGTAATAGAAAAAGAAATATTTATCATAAAGTGAGGTGAAAAATAATGGAATATGAAAAATTCGCAATAATTTTTAAAGCTCTTTCAGATGAAACGAGATTAAAAATATTTGAGATGCTGACTGGTGGAGAACTTTGTGCATGCAAAATACTTGAAAGTTTTAAAATTACCCAACCGACACTCTCTTATCACATGAAAGCTTTATGTAGTAGCGGGCTGGTTGTTGCTAGACGAGATGGAGCATGGATGCGATATTCGATTAACAAAGCAAAATTCGATGAAATTAAATTGTTAATAGAATCGATTAATATTAAGAATGAACAATCAATTGACATTGGAGAATCCTGTAATTAAAACTATTCTGCTTGAAAAATTTTATACAAGGAGGCAAAAATGAGAATATTAATAATTGGCGCAGTTGCTGCAGGCACTTCTGCCGGCGCAAAAGCAAGAAGAAACGATGAAGATGCCGAGATTGTAATTTACGAAAAGGACCGGTTTATCTCATATTCAGGGTGTGGAATGCCTTATTATTTGGGTGGGATTATTAATGATGTCGAGGAGTTATCTCCACGCGATCCGGAATTTTTTAAAAGCAAATATAATATTGATGTTATGATTTTACATGAAGTGTTGGCAATCGATCTGATTAATAAAAAGCTTAGTGTTAGAAATCTTTCCTCTGGGGATGTTTTTGAAGATTATTTTGACAAATTAGTTATTTCTACTGGAGCAGTTCCATTTATTCCGAAAATTAAAGGGAACGATAGTAAGAACGTATTTACTTTGCGCAACATAAATGATGTAAGACGAATTAAGGGCTTCATTGATAAGAATAAACCTGCAAAGGCTGTTATAGCAGGAACGGGGTTTATCGGTCTTGAAGTTTGTGAGAATTTAAAGAAAGTTGGAATTGAAGTTCTTTTAATTGAAATGAAACCCAAAGTTACACCGAATTTAGATGAGGATATGGCTATTTATGTAAAAGAACATATCGAAAAAAATGGCGTCAAGGTTTTGACAAATACAATTATTGATGAAATTACAGATAGTGGGGTTTATATTCTGAATAATTCTGTTAAGAAACAAATTAATTCTGAAAAAATCGAACATTCCGAAAAAACTTTCATAGAAGCAGACATGGTTATCCTGGCTACAGGAATTAAACCGGAGGTAACTTTAGCTAAAAATGCTGGGATTACCCTTGGGCTTTTGGGGGCAATTAAGGTTAATAACAAAATGCAAACTAATTTTCCTGATGTTTATGCATGTGGAGATTGTATTGAACAGTTTAATCTAGTGACCGGCAACGCGATTTATGCTCCATTAGGTTCAACAGCAAATAAGACCGGAAGAATTGCTGGAGATTCCTTAACGGGAGGGAATCTTGAATTTAAAGGAATCCTCGGAACTGCAATTTTTAGGATATTTGATATGACGGTTGCACAAACTGGATTAACAGAAAATGAGGCAAAAAAACTTGAGATTGACATTGCAGTTTGCCATAATATAAAACCCGACAAACCCGAATACATGGGTGGTGAAGAAATGGTTATTAAAGCTATAGCTGATAAATCCGATGGGAGACTTTTAGGCGTTCAGATTGTAGGGTTTGGCGGAACAGATAAACGAATTGATGTTTTTGCAACAGCAATTACCTTTAATGCAAAAGTTTGGGACCTCGCACATCTTGACCTTGCGTATGCACCTCCATTTTCTACAACAAAAGACCCGGTCATGTATACAGGAATGATTCTCGAAAATTCAATAAATAATGACAGACCATTAATTACATCAGAAGAACTTGATAAACTTATAAAATCAAACGAAAAATATAAATTAATCGATGCACGCGTGCCATCACAGTATGAAAAAAATCATATAGATTCTGCTCAAAATATTCCTCATTCGAAAATTCGGGATATGGCTCAAAACCTTGATAAGGAAATTACGACTATTACATACTGTAATAAAGGTGTTACTGGAAATGCTGCTCAAAATATTCTTATCAATAAGGGCTTCAAAAAAGTTTTTAACTTATCTGGCGGACACAAACAATTCAAAATCACACCAAGATAGTTGAAGATTTCGACGGAATAGTATTAGAAAAAATTCTAATGATTTTGTAAAATGTTAAAGGTTGAGATTCAAAATTAAGATAATGTAAAGTGAATATATGTTTGTAAGTAAGTGGAAGTATTTTGAAGACGATTTTTTTAAAAAGTTGGACATTTGATAGTGCAATTTAGTAATTTGATGTAGGAATAAATATAAAATTGACATTAATATTGAGAAAGATATTGCCATAAATAAAAGCAGAAATATAAACAGAAATGAAAACGAAACATAAAATTTTAAAAAGGAGTGTGCGAAAAATATTGAAAATTAATCGTGCGAATTGAAAAATGGGAGAAAAAATCATATCAAAGAACAATTCAAAACTCATGGATACACCTTCAACAAAATCATCCGGAATAGGAGGTTTTGAAAAGTTCCTGACTTTCTGGGTGGTATTATGCATGGGCGCTGGCATACTGATAGGGAAATTTATTCCGCAGGTTCCATCTTTTCTAGGGAAATTTGAATATGCCAATGTTTCGATTCCAGTTGCTATTCTGATTTGGCTGATGATTTATCCGATGATGATGAAAGTAGACTTTCAAAGTATAAAAAATGTCGGGAAGAATCCTAAAGGTTTGTATGTGACTTGGATTACCAATTGGCTTATTAAACCATTTACCATGTATGGAATCGCAGTTTTCTTCTTTTATGTTGTTTTCAAATCTTTGATACCTGCAGATTTGGCGAAAGACTATCTTGCAGGGGCAGTCCTTTTGGGCGCTGCACCATGTACTGCAATGGTTTTTGTCTGGAGTACACTTACTAAAGGAAACCCAGCATATACAGTAGTTCAGGTTGCGACTAATGATATTATTATTCTGGTTGCATTTACACCTATTGTAGCTTTTCTGCTTGGAATCAGCGGAGTTGTTGTACCTTGGGTAACACTAATAATGTCTGTTGTTCTATTTGTAGTAATTCCATTGTCCGGAGGGATTCTTACTAGAGTTTGGGTGACTAAAAAAAGAGGGCTTGTGTATTTTGAAAAGCAGTTTATTCCAAAATTTAATAATATAACAATCACTGGGCTTTTACTAACGTTAATCATAATATTTTCATTTCAAGGAGATATAATAATTAAAAATCCACTTCATATCTTTCTTATTGCGATTCCTTTGACAATACAAACTTTCCTTATTTTCTTTATTGCATATTTTGCATCAAGAGCATTAAAATTGTCACACGATATTGCAGCCCCTGCCGGTATGATTGGCGCTTCAAATTTCTTCGAACTTTCTGTTGCTGTTGCAATATCTCTGTTTGGTGCTTCATCTCCTGTTGCTCTTGCAACAATTGTAGGCGTTCTTGTTGAAGTTCCAGTAATGCTTATGCTTGTTAGAATTGCTAACAAAACAACGCATTGGTTCCCAGAAAGGTAAAGATATTAATGAAAAGAGCTATAATAATTCCAGAAAAATGTATGAATTGCGAAATGTGTCTTGTTGAGACTGATTGTCCGAAAAAGGCGATTATTCGAGAATCGATTGAAGATAAACCATGGATTGACTTTTATAGATGCAGTGGATGTATGAAGTGCCTAGGGTTTTGTAAAAATGAAGGAATTAGGGAAGTATATCAACCTTGCGATGGCAAAGCAAGATCGGGGTGGTAATAAGTGTAATTAAATCAATAGAGGATTTTTCCATTGCATTTTGCAATGAATAAATCATGGAGGGAATTATAAGGTTGTTGTTGCCAAATTTATCAATGAAACTGCCTTGGTTTTGATACTGATGTTGAAGCTATTTATCTTAGAGGAGATTTTGCAGTGACTTCTAAGAATGGGTATGTAGATGATGTAAAAAACACAAGCTTATCAGAAGGTGAATTTGCAATTATTAATTAGAGTTTGTAACAAAGTTACAGAGCAAAAAATATTTTTATGTTAATATTCAGCTATCGAATTAAAACTTTGGTAGCTGATTTTATTTATAAATATTTCAGCGGATTGGACGGTTACAATGGGAAATGAACTTAATATAGGTTTAGCAATATTACCTATAGTGATTATTGTTTTACTATTACTTGTAGTATTTACCAACAAGGGAGGAAGAAAGATGTCAGGAAATAATGAACAGGAAAGATTGGACCATGCTTTAAATACAGGAAAAGCGGCGGTTTACCACAAGGTATCGCCAAAAGAAGGAAAGGAAATGCTTGATAGTGATAAGAATATACTTCTACTTGATGTGAGAACTCCAGAAGAATTCGCTCAAGGCAGAATTAATGGAAGCGTTCTTATGCCGGACTATGATGTTCCACTTCTTGCTCCAGAAAGAATCAAGGATAAAGACAAAAAAATTATAGTATATTGCCGTTCTGGTGCAAGAAGTAATGGAGCTGCAAGAAAACTTGTTTCTATGGGCTATACTAATGTTTATGACATGGGCGGAATTATGTCCTGGTCTTATGGTGTTGTAAAATAACTTAACTTGGCACATAATTAAAAAGAAATAGCTTATATATAAAAGGAATGAAGTGAGTCATAACAATTTCTAAGGAATCATTCTAATCTATAATAAATCTTGAAAGAAAATCAATGATCGATGCGGAGTAATCCTTGGTATTATATAAATATGCAGGGATGGCGGTGTATGCTTTTATTTCAAAGGAGGTTGTAAGATTAGGAAAAAGCCTTAAGCGCTCTGAGATGAAAGCTTTTGCTTTCTCGTCTGCTATTTTATCAAGAGATTTCTGATAAACAAGATGGACTGGGATTTGTGTTCTTGCAATAAGAGAAGTAAGATTAACAGCAGGAGCAGATCCTGCGGACAACCTAACCGCATAAGGGATTGTATATTGACCAAGGATTTTACCTAGGAACACCGACTTCCGACACGTTTGCATAATGTAATCATCCGGTGATAGACTTGGAGTATCCAGAATCAAAGCGCGTATATAACTTTTATCAAACCCGAGCTCAGTAATTGTATTAGGAATATTGCCATTTGGTCTAATAGAATCCGGTAGATTATTCATTGCCAAAAGGCATGCGCTAACACCACTGCCAAATCCATAAAGTAATACATCTTTAGTAACACTATTTTTGCGTACATAAGAAATAGCGCTAAGAACGTCCGCCCATTCCACATATCCAAATGTTGATAATGTTCCTTGCGAATTTCCAGAATGTCTTAAGTCAAAAGATAAAACATTGAAACCATTATTTAGAAACAAATCATAAAGTGATGTTGTATCAACATCAAAAATTAGACGGTTATTGCCTTGATTATGCACAATAATAACTGTGCTAATAGGTTTTTGCTTTGTAGCGAAGAACCAACCGCTAAGAGAAGTGATTCCGTCAAGAGACTGAAATGAAGTTATTGAATATGCTGGTAAAATATTATTTGCAAAATCCTCCAACGGTTTTGGCTCTCTACGCATTAGGATATTAGTGTTTGAAAAAGTATATATACCTATTGTAACAAGCATCAGTGCAATTACTGATATAGGAATTACAATGAATTTGATAACTGGAGAAATAGCCTTTGTCTTTTTTTTGATTTTATATTCGATTTTTTGTGGCATCTGATAACTCCCTGTTAATAAAATTTCAATATTTTATATTATACCATTTTATTTTGTGTGTGATATGGTAAAATTAACAAGATTACAAATTGAATGGAGAAATCTGATGAAACCGTTTATGTGTCTTGGAATTGAGTCCTCATGCGATGAAACAGCAGCTAGTGTTGTTGCAGATGGTCGTATACAAAAATCAAATGTTATAGCATCGCAAGTCGACTTTCACAAGCAATACGGCGGCGTTGTACCTGAAATTGCTTCCCGTATGCACGTCGAAGCGATATTGCCTGTTATTGATGAAGCATTAGCAGAAGCAAAATGCTCACTTGACGATATTGATCTTGTTGCGGTTACTTATGGTCCTGGGTTAGTAGGTGCTTTGCTTGTGGGGGTTTGTGCTGCAAAAGGAATTTGTGCAGTCAAAGGTATTCCATTGGTTGGCGTTAACCATATAGAAGGACATATAGCTGCTAATTTTTTAGCAAATCCAGAACTTGAGCCACCGTTTATTTGCCTTGTAGCGTCTGGTGGACACAGTCATATAGTATTGGTTAAGGATTATACTGATTTTGAGGTGCTTGGAAGGACAAGAGATGATGCAGCCGGTGAAGCATTTGACAAAATTGCACGTGCTTGTGGACTGGGGTATCCCGGAGGGCCTCTTATAGATAAAGCGTCGCAAGGCGGAAATCCAACTGCGATAATTTTCCCGAAAACTAGATTTTCGAATGGTTCTTTGGACTTTTCATTTAGTGGAGTCAAGACTGCTGCTCTTAATTATCTCAATAAACTTGAAATGACAGCGAATAATGAAGGGTTAAAACTTGAAGACGTACTTTCGATGCGTGATTTTACTGCAAGTTTTCAACAAGCTATAGTCGATGTTTTAGTTGAACATACCTTTATTGCAGCCAGAAACAATAAGCTCAGCAAAGTTTGTATGGCTGGGGGAGTAAGTGCTAACAGTGCATTAAGAAGCGCTATGAAGAAAATGGCTGAAAACCAAAATAAGGAAATATTTTTTCCTCCATTGATTCTATGCACTGACAACGCTGCAATGATTGCATCCGCTGGATACTACTCATACAAGTTTGGCCGCATAGATAAAATGGATTTAAATGCAGTACCATCACTTGGATTTGATGACTAGTTATCAATGCATAAAAAGTGCATAATTAATGAATAATTTCTCTATCACCTAAATAATTACATTTGATTTATTTTTTCATGAAAAGTAGGGCAATAGATACTTAAAAAACAATCTTTTTGTCAAAATTATTTGCAAGAAAATGACGTTTATGATAATAGTTAAATTGATTTTTATAGAATTTGCAAGAAATTTCAAATTCCCCATCATAAAAACTTCAAACCACACAAAATAATGAAATACAATATGGGAAATAAAATAAAAATCACTCTTAAACTTTGTTGAAAATAGAGTATATTTTAAGAAAAAATAACAAAAAAAATCTTTGTAAAAATCAAATATACACTTTATGAATAATCCACAATAAACAATTTTGTGTGGATAACTTTAATGAAATAGAAGAAAAAGCCTAAGAATAGGCATTCAAAATGCATTAAAATGTGGATAACTCTGTGGATAGTGTGTAAAACTATTGAATTCTTGCAAAAGATGATGAATAAAACTCAACTTGCAAAAAAACTGGTATAATAGACCAATGACTTTAAAATAATTTATTTTAACTATAATGTAATTGCTGCATTTGTGATGGAAATTGGCATTTATTATTTTAGTTGAAAACACGCTTTTTTAATTATATAGTTGAATATTTTAAAGAAATGCAAATCTTTTTGAATTTATAAAAATGATATAATTGTGATTGAAATTTTTAAATGCAGTGAAAAATGCGTAAAATGAGTAAAGCAAAATATAGTAATTATAATAAGAAAAGGAATAATCAAAACAGATAGGAAATAATATTTATGGCATTAGAAAAGGGAATCAAAATAATTGCAGAAAATAGGAAAGTATTTCATGAATATTTTATTGATGAACGTATGGAAGCAGGTATAGAATTATCTGGAACTGAAGTTAAATCGGTCAGGCAGGGCAAGATAAATCTGAGCGACAGTTATATCATGGTTAAAGAGGGCGAATTGTGGCTAGTTGGAGCGCATATTAGTCCTTTTGAGCAAGGAAATCGCTTCAATAAAGATCCTATGAGAACAAGAAAACTTCTTATGCATAAAAGGGAAATCCTGAGGCTTTATGGCGTTGTAAAGCAAGAGGGGTTGACCCTTGTGCCAACTAAGAGTTATTTCAAAAATAGCCGTATTAAAATTGAGGTTGGACTTGCAAAAGGAAAAAAAAATTATGATAAACGTGATACTGTTGCGCAAAGACAAGCAAACCGTGACATTGACCGCAAGATGAAAGAAAAAAGATACGAGTAGTTCTTGCAAAATCAGTAATTTTAAAGTAAAATATATTCTAAGTTGTATATACAACTTAGAAATCTTTAATTTTGAATTTCTTGTTAATTTGTGATACAGATATTAAATTAAGGAATACAGTTTGTAATACACCTAAATCCATTATAGCTAAAGAATTCGAATCAATTTTATGTTTGAATAAGTGGAAGGATATACTAAATAAATTATGGAAAACAGGCAAGTTCACAAATACGAATTGGTAAAGTCTTACTTGCGTAAGTTTATTTTAGATAATCAGATTGCGCGGGGTGATAAAATTCCTTCCGAAAATGAACTTGCAATTTTGTTTAATGTCAGCAGACTTACCGCAAGGCAAGCGATTACTGAACTTGTACATGAAGGTGTTTTATATCGACAAAGAGGAAGCGGAACTTTTGTCAATGGAAGAACTGGCAGAATAGGCGTTCTTATGTCATATATTGACAGTTACATTTTTACTGATATTGTAAGGGGAATAGACCACGTACTTCAAAGAGAAAATATGGGTATGCTGCTTACTTCTTCTGGTAATAGCATCTCACGTGAAAAAGCTTGCCTTGAAAACCTTATATCGCAAGGGATTGATGGACTTATTTATGAGCCAGCCAAGAGTGCAAAAAATACAGCTAATATAAAACTTTTGCAAAGCATTACAGAACGTGGAATAAAAATTGTCAGCATTAATGGGTTTTTGCCAGTAATTAAATCGGGCAAGGTTTTAATTGACGATTCTAAAGGTGTTCAAATTTTAGTTGAGAAAATGATTTCATTTGGACATAAGAAAATTGCAGGTATATTTTTGTCTGATCTTGTTCAGGGGGTAAGAAGATACAAGGGGTTTTGTGAAACACTTGATTTGAATGGTATTAAAGATTACGAGAAAAATGTACTTTGGTATCAACTTTCTGATCTTAATTCAAATATTACAAAAATTCTTGATGGATTTTTCGAACGAATTGTTGAAGAGAAGGTCACAGCAGTTTGTTGTTACAACGATATTTTGGCTCAAAAACTTATTGAAGTTCTTTATCATAAGGGCATTCGCGTTCCAGAGCAAATTTCTGTAACGGGATTTGATGGTTTCGCGCTTACGAGACTAACAACAATGTATTATGTTACCAACCCTAAAGATTTATCTCATAAAGATTCATTTCATAAAGATTTCTCAAATCAAGATAATCAGCATAGGGAAAGCGGGCTTGCAACTGTTATTCATCCTAGTATGAAAGTAGGGGAAGAAAGCGTAAAGATGCTAATTGCGCTTATTAATAGCGAAATAAATGAAGACCAAGATAAAGCTTTTATCCAGATGGTTCCTGAATTTCTTGACGGAATAAGCCTTGGCAGAGTTATTACATAGATTATACAATTTTTGGATAAACATACTATTTTAAAATAAATCCAGCATGATTAAATGGCAAAACACAATTTCATACTAAAGAGAAAGTGATGCTTCTAGAAAAATAAAGTATAAAATATTGGCATTAAATTGCAAAATTGAAACAGCATATTGATATATAATAACGATATCTTATAATATTGTAACAAAATATAATATTAACAAAGACGCATAAAAACATTATAATAAAAGCATAGGAACAATATAAAAATAGAAAAGTAATTAGATAAAGATAAAATAGTAAATAGTTAAAGGTAAAATAGTAATTTTAGATAGAAATGGACTGGTAATAAGATGAAGTAAATAATTATTTGATAATACTTTGATAATAATAAGAAAAAATTAGATAAAAAATAGAGTTAACTAGTCTAAGTGAAATTTGAAATAGAAAACAGGAGGATAAAAAAATGCAAAAAAAGTACTCAATTGGAATTGATTTCGGATCTTTATCAGGAAGAGCGGTCATTGTTGATGTTTCAACGGGAGAGGAAATCTCAACTGCTGTCAAAAACTATACTCATGGATTTATTGAAGAAACTTTACCTGGAACGAATGAGAAGCTTCCACCTGACTGGACTTTACAGAATCCGCAAGACTACATGGAAGTTCTTGAAGAAGCAGTTCCACAAGCAATAAAAAGTGCTGGAATTGATGCTGCTGACATTATCGGTGTTGGCATTGATTTTACTGCATGTACTATATTGCCAATTAAAAAAGACGGCACTCCTCTATGTTTTTTACCAGAATATAAAGCAAACAAACATTCATATGTAAAACTATGGAAACATCATGCAGCACAAGACCAAGCTAACAGACTAAATGAAATAGCAGGACTTAGAAATGAGAGTTTTCTTGCAAGATATGGCGGGAAAATATCTTCTGAATGGCTTTTTCCTAAAATATGGCAAGTTGTTGAAGAAGCTCCTGAAATTTACGATGCCGCAGATAGATTTATTGAAGCTGCTGACTGGATTGTCATGATGCTCACAGGTAATGAAACACGAAACAGCTGTACTGCGGGTTATAAAGGAATGTGGAATAAACGTGAAGGATTCCCTTCAAATAAATTTTTCAAAGCTTTAAACCCTAAAATGGAGAATGTTGTTGATGATAAATTATCAAGAAATATTGATCCAATTGGTAATAAAGCCGGCGAAATAACTGCTTTTGCATCATCTCTAACAGGACTTCGTGAAGGTACGGCAGTTGCTATTGGTAATGTCGATGCTCATGTGGCTGTTCCGGCATGTGGTATCACTAAAGAAGGTCAGATGCTGATGATTATGGGAACTTCGACCTGCCATATTTTTCTTGGGAAAAAGGAAATGAATGTGCCAGGTATGTGCGGTGTTGTAGAAGACGGAGTACTGCCAGGATTTCTTGGGTACGAAGCTGGACAATCCTGTGTTGGAGATCATTTTGACTGGTTTGTCAAAAATTGTGTACCTGAATCATATTATTCTGCTGCTAATGAAAAAGGACAAAACATCCATTTGTTCTTAAGAGAAAAAGCGATGCTCCAAAAACCAGGGGAATCAGGACTTCTTGCACTCGACTGGTGGAATGGAAACAGGTCAGTACTTGTTGATGTCGATTTGACAGGAATGATGATTGGTATGACTCTTACAACAAAACCTGAAGAAATCTACAGAGCGCTTATTGAAGCAACGGCATATGGAACTAGAGAAATAATTGAGACTTTCGAGAAAAACCAAGTACCTATAAATGAATTATTTGCCTGTGGAGGAATTGCCTCTAAAGATGCATTTATGATGCAGATTTATGCTGATGTAACTAACCGCGAAATTCGAATATCGGATAGTAATCAGACGGTGGCACTTGGATCTGCGATGTTTGGAGCTGTTGCAGCTGGTAAAGATAATGGCGGCTATGATAGTATTTTTGATGCAGCAAAAGTTATGCCTCGCTTGAAAGACGTTGTTTACAAACCAAATCCTACGGCTGTTGAAGCATATAATAAATTATTTGCTGAATATGTGATTTTGCATGATTACTTTGGACGTGGCGAAAACGATGTTATGAAACGTCTTAAAGCAATGAAGAAAGAAGCAAGAAAAGATTAAAAGATTACTTTTTACACGAATAATAATCAATGAAATCAAAAAACACAAATTTAGCTAAATTTTAAGTTTAAAACTTAACTAATTGAATAAAATTATAGGTTGGTCTGTAAAATTGAGGATAGAGCAAGCGCAGAGTTAAAATTGGATACTTACTTTTTACAGCTTACAGCTTACATCTTACATCTTACATCTTACATCTTACATCTTACTTCATGCTTCATGCTTCATAATTATTAAAAATGATTAAGTTGAAGAAACTCATAAATATGGGCTGTAAAATTGAAGATAATTTGATATTGGAGGAAATTTACAAAATGGATAAATTGATTAATGAAGTTCTTGAAGCAAATTTAGACCTGCCTAAAGCAGGACTTGTTGTTTTTACATGGGGTAATGTTAGTGCAATTGACCGTTCTCGTGGAATTGTAGTAATAAAGCCAAGCGGCGTTCCATACGAAGGCATGAAAAAAGAGCACATGGTGATTTTGGATTTGGATGGGAAAGTCATTTCTGGCAATTATAAACCTAGCAGTGACACTGACACACATCTTGAGATTTATCGTTCATTTGATGATGTTGGTGGAATTGTCCATACTCATTCAAGATGGGCAACAATCTGGGCACAGGCATGTAAAGGCATTCCAGCATATGGAACTACCCATGCAGATTATTTTTACGGTGAAATTCCATGCACAAGAAAACTTACTGATGATGAAATAAAGAATTTATATGAACTAAATACTGGGAAAGTCATTGTAGAAACTTTTAAAACAAGAAATATAGACCCCATGGCTGTTCCAGGGGTTGTTGTTGCATGTCATGGGCCATTTACATGGGGCAAAAACGCTGTTGATGCTGTTCACAATGCAATTGTTATGGATGAATGTGCGATGATGGCTTTAAATACTCAAATGGTTAATCCCGAAATTAAACCAATGGATCAAAATCTTCTGGATAAACATTATTTGCGTAAGCACGGAAAAAATGCATATTATGGACAATAACAGACATCTGAAATACAATTGTATTGGATTTCAACTTATTTAATATAACATTTTTGATTACATAAAGATTGATTAGATATGAATAAAATTTGGTCGTTGACTGAAGAGTGGGTTAATAATTTGGGTGTTTGTTTGAATTTATTTTGGGTGTTTGTTTGAATCCCTTCTTTGTCCTTTAGAAAGGCCTGTGCTTTTATCTTTAATTCGCATTTGTGAAAAAAAAGATTTAAGAAGTTCACTGGATTCATTAGCAAGCAGGCCATACTGATAATTGATTTTATGGTTAAGAGGAATGTCAAAAATTCTGGCTTTCGAAACAACTCCACCACCCTTAGGTTCTAAAGCGCCAAAATAAACATTTGCGAATTTTGCTTGCAAAATGGCACTAGCACACATAATGCAAGGCTCAAGAGTAACATAAAAATCGCAGCCGTCGAGTCTCCAGGAATTGAGCTTGCGGCATGCTTTACGGATTGCAATCATCTCTGCATGTAAAGTGACATCTTGTTTTGATTCGCGAAGATTGTATCCGGTTGCAATTACTTTACCGTCTTTCACAATCAAAGCACCGATTGGCGTTTCATCAATCAAATAAGCCTTGCGAGCTAAACGCAAGGCTTTTTTCATAAAATATTTTTCTTTTTCGTTAAAACAGTCTTGCATTTCAGGTTTTTGCATTTATAAATCTCCCATTTATTTCGTTTGTTGTAAAATGAATACAATGTATCTTTTATTACACGATTTCCTATTGATATTCGAAATATTGAATTAATTATACCAACAAAATTTATGGGATGCAAATTAGGATTTGAAGTATATATAATACACTGCATAATTGACCAAAATTATAATAATCTCATTACAGTTATTTTTGTATTTTGCTATTTACAAAACACAAACCATAAAATAATTTCAATCTAATCAAAAAATATTTCGGTTGAAGGAACATTGCGGATTTTTAGTTTCCAGGAAGTTCCAGCACCGAAAATAGTTTCCATTCCTTCTATATAAGTATCTACTAATTCAAAAGGCACAAAAGCCTGAACAGTACCAGCAAATCCGCCTCCATGTACCCGGCATGCGCCTTTTCCTTCGAGCAGGATCATTGATATGGCTAGTCCCAAGGCAATTGGCTGTTCTTCGGGTAATTTCAGGGAATAAATATTCTGTAGACATGTCCAAGAAGATATCCCGGATTCGTTTACCAATTTAAGGAACTCGTCGATGTTCTTGTCTTTTAGTGCGCTAGATTGTAAGTTGACTTTCTTATCATCTGAATAAAAGTGCATAGCTCTGAGAATAGCTTTATCTCCAACTTTATTCCTAAGGGGTAGAATAGAAGAGACGAAATCTTCATATGCTACTTCGCTTAAAACTTCTTTGCCAAAAAATGTAGCAACTTTCTTCATATCTGCGGGTATTGAGGCATAATCATCATTTAGATCTGCATGACTACCGCCAGTGTTTGAAATAATCAATGAATATCCGTAAGTCTCAAAATCAACGGAAATAGCATTTACAACTGGCTCGCCAGGTGTTTTGAAGTCGATTGACATAATTCCACCGACTGAGCATCCACATTGATCCATAAGTCCACAAGGTTTTCCAAAAAAATGATTCTCAGCATACTGCGATATTAGTGCCATTGTAACTGGCATAATTTTCCCCTCATTGTAAAGATAATTTAGAATCGTTGTGACTAAAATTTCGAAAGCTGCAGAAGAACTAAGGCCAGAGCCTTTTGGAACCCTGCTAGTTGTGTAAGCATCAAAGCCACCGATTTTGTAGCCGCGGCGGACCATCTCAGAGGAAATACCCCTTATGAGTGAAGCTGAATGATAATTCTCAGATTCCTGTGGTGTAAGAATATTAAGATCAATAATATCCATTCCGTCATATTCTTCAGATTTAAGGCGTATGATATTGTCGTTATTTGGCGAAACAACAGCAAGAATGTCTAGGTCTACACTTGCGCATAAGACATTTCCTCTTTGGTGGTCAGTATGATTTCCTGCGATTTCTGTTCTGCCTGAGGTGCTAAACATTCTTATCTTTGAATGTTCAGGGAATTGCCATGTAAACAATTTCGTGACATGCTCATACCTTATCAGTTGAGAAATCAGAGTTTTCTCATCATTTCCGTAGAGTGCAGCCATTTGTTGTATAACTTTCTCGTTTTTTAAAGCTGATTCAAGTCTATCTATTTTTATCATTTTATATTTGTATGAAAAGGTAGTTTGCCTTAACATACTCTCCTCTCGATTTCTAATTTATAATAATACATTAATGTAATAACAATTATTTCTAATAAAAAAAATATTAAAATTCATATCCATTTTCACTCGTAATCATTTTCTAAATTGATATATTGTCTCATTCAATTTGCTTTCTATCATTTTTTTATCAGCTTTCAAGAAGGTTACGGTTCTGCTAGTAACAATAATAAACTCTACTGAGAAAACGTGATAGTTTTCATGTACAAACACATTATAGCTGAAATGTAATTTATTAGCACTAGATAAATGTTTGAAATTTATGTTTATTTGGTGTTTTCGTGTTTCATTTTTTCACACTGAGCGGTATAATTAAGTAGTTAGATTTGATAAATGATTGGAGATGTTATGTTTGAAATTATATGCTTGTTTGTTGGTTTCTTTATGGGCTTTCTCATTTTTTTTAAACGTTCTCTATTAACTATTCCGAAAGAATTAGAAAGATGTAAACAGAGTGATGATGTTGAAAAATCAATAACTATTTCAGTTATTATTCCTGCACGAAATGAGGAAATAAATATTTCTTTGATTCTTAATGATCTTAAGAATCAGACACTGATGCCATTAGAGATTATTTGTGTTAATGATTGTTCTGAAGATGATACATCAAAAGTTGCGAGGTCGTTTAGTGTAAATATTATCGATATAAAAGATAAGCCTTCTGACTGGGTTGGTAAATCCTGGGCATGCAACTGCGGAGCATCAATAGCAAAAGGAGATTTATTTTTGTTTTTAGATGCCGATGTAAGATTAGCACCTGAAGCAATAGCGAAGCTAATAAATACTTACGGCGATAAAAATTCCGAGAAATTGATTTCAGTTCAACCATACCATAAGCCCGAAAAATTATATGAACAGCTGTCTTTCTTTTTTAATTTGAATCTTATTGCGGCAAATGGAGTAGGATTACCTTTTAAAGTCAGAAATGCCGGGCTTTTTGGGCCAGTTATATTAATTCCATCATCAGTGTACAAAAAAATCGGAGGGCACGAAAGTGTCAAACATAGTGTAATTGAAGATTTGCAACTTGGAGAAGTTGTCCGCAAAAGGGGATATCCGATCCAACTTTTTTGGGGTAATCAGGATTTTTCATTTCGTATGTACAGAAATGGTATAAAGGATCTTTTCTGGGGTTGGAGTAAGAATTTTGCATCTGGGGCATTTAAAACATCGCCAATATTAGTGGTATTTATGTTTTTTTGGTTCTATTCGGCAACAGGTGTTTCGATTATATTGTTGAAATCTATTTTATCCGCAGATATTATTGAAATACTAAAGTATGGAGCGTTTTATTTGGCATGGGTAATTGAACTTCTGATAGTGTCATCTAAAGTAGGAAATTTTAACAAAGTCCTAATATTGTTTTACCCATTGTTGCTTTTTGTTTACTTTATGATTTTTGCGACTTCTATAATAAAGAAAATTTTCCATATTAAAACAATATGGAAAGGCCGAAAAATTTCCGTTTCCCCGGAACATGTTGAATAATATGAGTATCTTATTATGAATATCTTATTATGTAGATTGTTAAATTGATTGATAAAATTTATAGAAAGAGATTGATAAAATTATTTTGCGTATTTTCATAAATGTGCTAGAAAATAGAGCATTATGAATATGGAATAGGATATAAGTTATGCAAGTTATATTTTTACCTACAGAAATTACTATATTGATTTGTTTTCTGATTTGGCCTGTTATGCAGGTATCATCAGCACTATTTTGCTTAAAGATAAAGGATACATCGCTTAATTATGAATCATTTTTTTACAGATCCCATACATGGGAAGATAATGGGCGAATTTATAAGAAGTTGTTTCGTGTAAACTTGTGGAAAAATCACCTGCCTGACGGCGGTGCCTTTATGAAAAATGGATTTCGCAAAAAAAATTTAGAGTCCTTTTCGGTAAACAACCTCGAAAAATTTCTCGTTGAGTCATGCAGGGCAGAATTAACGCACTGGCTTGGCGTTATACCATTTTGGATTTTTGGATTATTTACCCCTCCTCGCGTTGTTTTTTATATGTTTATTTATGCGCTTTTTATGAACATGCCTTGCATAATTGCACAAAGATATAATCGACCGAGAATTAAAAGGTTGATTAGTATTAGAAAATGACATTTTGTAAATTTAAACACCTGCTAATAGTATATATAAAGGGAATATTGAAGTTGGTGACCAAATTATTACTGATGTAAACGGGAATAGATTTAAAATAAATTCCAATAAAGCAGAAGTTACTTCTGAAATAATGACCCGAGATTAGAACTTAAATGAGAAATGCATCGTAGAAGTCAAAAATGTGGTAAAATGAGTGAATACCAAAGTGAAAGTGGTGTCCTGGGGTGAACTAAATATTCGACTCCGCGAGAATCACTGATATAATGGGTTTCGTGTTTTCGAAATTATTACTCAGGTGAAGGGAGAAACATTGTGGACTGGAAAGGAAGACGTTCAAGCACAAATGTCGAAGACCAAAGAGGTCGTGGCGCTAAAGGAGTTATCGGTGGCGGAATAGGTATCGGAGCGATAGCAATTGCAATAATTATAGCTCTGCTCGGTGGAAATCCGTCGCAAATTTTGAATGATTTACTGAAACCTGATAATGAGATTGTTTCGTCCTATTCAGCAACTTCAGGAGAGAAAGAATTAGCCGATTTTGTCTCTGTCGTACTTGCTGAAACGGAGGATGTCTGGTCAGAACAGTTTAAGAAAGAAGGATTAACATATAGTAATCCCAAATTGGTTTTATATACCGGAAGCATTCAGTCTGCCTGCGGTGCAGCGGGCGCGTCAACTGGCCCGTTTTATTGTTCCGGAGATAATAAAGTATATATCGATCTTAGTTTTTTTGAGGAACTTCGAGATAAATTTAAGGCGCCCGGAGATTTTGCCATAGCATATGTGATTGCCCATGAAGTAGGCCATCATGTCCAATTCCTTCTTGGAATCACCGAAGAAGTAATGTCACATAAGGATGAACTAAGTGAGACAGAATTTAATGAATATCTTGTCAGACTTGAATTACAGGCTGATTATCTGGCAGGAGTCTGGGCTCATTATGCCAACCGGATGAAACTGATTGAAGAAGGTGATCTGGAGGAAGCACTCAATGCTGCAAGTGCGGTGGGTGATGATCGCATTCAAAACAATACCCAGGGATACACCACACCCGAAACCTTTACTCATGGAACATCTGAACAAAGAAAGCGTTGGTTCAATAATGGATTCACTTCCGGCGACATGACAAAGGGTGACACTTTCAATTCAACTATAATTATGCCTTCTGGATTTGTTCCGGTTTCATCGCAGTACTTTCGCTGCCAATCCCGCAAACTTTACCACATCCTCAAACTTGTCTAACGGGTATGAGCTACAAACACCGGGAATGAGCCATATAACGAGTTTTATGCCTGTCAAATAGCTGAAACGATGGGACTTAATGCAGTACATTATGCCCTTGAAAATTAGAAGGGCATACTAGCATTGCTCCTGCCCCTATATTTGATAATGGGATTTCTCTCTTTAATTATGGTATGCCAGATGATTTTAAAAATCTTTCCGAGTATGCCAAAACAAGAGCTCCTGCTTAAGGCGGTGTCAGCTTTGAAAAAATTGCAAAAGGTGTGACAGGAAAACTTCAAAAGACACAAATTAAAAAGCTTATCGGGTTTGAATTTGATTCACATAGAAAACTAAATTTTAGTACTAGCAGGTTAAAGGCGTTGCAAGAGTCTTTGCAAATTAGAATATGGGAATTTTCAATTGTGGAATTACGAAGCAGTTTCGATACAGATATTTTTTGGACTTTTTTTAGATTACCAAATACATTCCGGTAGGAATAGATACTAGGATCTTGAAAATGGTGCCAAAAATGGAGAATAAAAGATGTAATTTAAGAATAAAAACTGTAAATTTAATAGTACTATATCCTAATATATCAATATCCTTAGAAAACTTGATATTGTCGAGAAAGAAATTTGTTTCGGTGAAGCTGAAAGCAGCAAAAAGACTCTCTACAAATTAAAGGACAATTTTATTAATTTCTATTATAAATTTATCCATGTAAATAAGTCAAAACTTACTTTGTTGGATCCAACTACTTTTTATGAGAAAATTATATTTGAATATTTTGATGAGTATATATCTTTTGTTTTTGAAAAAGTTTGTTGCGAATTTCTAAAAAGAAAAAATTTTGAAAATGACAATGATACTTTCTATGAAATCGGAAGGTATTATAAAAACTATTATTTTAGACATCTAAAATAGTGAAAACGCTCGATTTTCCGACTTTGATACACATTTTAAGCAATAACAAACTCAAACTGGCGGGAATGAAGAAAGCCGCCAGTAGCATCGGATTGAAAGGCCAACTATAAACCAGGAGGAGAATATGAAAAACGTAGTATTAATCGGGACGCCGGGCTGTAAATGTTTCGCTATAGGACGATTTCTTTTTAAGTTGACATGTTTGATAAAAAGTGATTAAAAAAATTGTTATTGATGTATTGAAATAGTAGTATAATTATCGTATAATAATGGCAGAATAATTAATGGAAATGAGGTGATTATATGATTATTAAATCTTCAACGGCACTAAGGAATGATTATGGCACGATATCTAATCTTGCTCATGAAGCAGCAGAGCCTATTTATATCACTAAAAATGGTGAAGGGGACATCGTTGTTATGAGTATAGAGGCCTTTGAAAAAAGAGAGCAAGTTCTAAAACTGCGATCTAGAATAATGTCCGCAGAAAATTCAAGATTATCTGGCGTACCAACTATTTCACTAGAAGAAGCACGAAATCGCATTGAGGAAAAATATAATGCCAAAGTATAAGGTTGAAATACTTGAATCCGCATGGAGAGAACTAGAAGAAATCGCGGATTATCATCTGATGATGGTTGGACCAATTTCAGCAAAGAAGATAACAGATAGAATATTGAACGCACTAGATCAACTTAAAAATTTTCCTTTGTCTTGTCCTTATGTACCGGATAATGAGTTACAAAGCCAAGATTATCGGATGCTTATATGTGATAAATATTTGTGTATTTATCGATTAATCGGCGATATAGTATATGTATATCATATCGCACATGGTTCTACAGAATATGGGAATCTTGTGAAAAATCCCAAAATGTAGAAAAGCTTGTTAATGTTTTAGGAGACTCAAGGTAATATGCGAAGGAATATGCGAAAGTGTTGTCAGCCTACTCGTATATATTCCTTCTATGGCCGAGGTCGATTATGGTAATCAGAATCTTTTCATTTTCTATCAAAGCTAGAATACGATAATCGCCGACACGATATCTCCATTTGTCTTTATGATTTGCTGTTAGCACTTTTCCATCTGGAAGTGTGCCTTATATACGCAAATCTTTTAAGATTCATGTTTAATTAATAAAAAAAAAGAAATTTTCATAAACAAATGATGAGTTGAAAGGAATTAATTATGTTGAGTAGCGTTGAAGATGTTTATAATCAGTTAAAGAAAGATAAAAAAGATGATTATATACAAATTTCGTTATCGAACGATAAAGAATTAATCAAAATAACATTATCTCCCATTAAAGAGATCTTTGCTGATGATGATATGGTAGAGATCAGCTGTAAAAAAAAATTATTTAAGATAGAATATTGGTCTTCAACTCATTGGCATCCGTCAACATTCGAAGATTTATATAAAGGTTTATTGAAAGAATTGATATAATTTGATTTATTCATATAATAAAAATAACGTGAAACTGAAAAATGCGATTTAATGAAAATGAAGTGATATATAAGGCGCTACAGACGTAGTGAAAACCTTATCTGCCATATAAGTAATGGCTACAGTAACGCTCTGACTGTGATATGGTTGTTTGATAAAATGCTGAGTAGATATAAAATTTATGACACAGGAATAGATGTGGGAAGAGCTGCGCGATCTTATTCTTATCTAATGGAATGTATCTTTTCATTTTTTTATAAGAACAAGGAAATTGTTGTTAATATTGTAAAATAAGGGAGGGAGTATGTCATTAGCACAATTGTTTATCGATTACAAAAATGAATATGAATTATTAAAGACATTTAAGATATCAAAAAAGAGAATTACAAATATTTGTAATTCTCTTTCAATTGAAAATGGGAAAAATACGATAATTCTAGATATCGAAGAAAGTGAAGGATATGTAAGCGTATTATTTAAGCATAAGATATATGCAACAATATTTTATACTTTATCTGACTATTCCTATATTGAAGGCGCAAAAGATATATTTGATGTTTTTGGCAACTCGAGGGATAAACTGCAATTCTATCATGAGGTTAAATATTGTGTAAAGAATCAAAGAAAAACAAGGAAACATAATATTTATCAAATCAAATTGGTCAAGCTTATATATGATTTAATTGAAGATTATCTTAGATTGTACATATCTTGAGGGCAGCACTTTCGCTTCCAAAGTTTCAGACCCAATGTTTTACTGGTATTCACCATTCTTTCAAATATGTATCAAATTCGGAGAAATTCAGTACTTTTATCTAGCCACGATTTTTGTTAAAATTTAAGCAGAAAAAATAATGCTTATGCATTATCTTGAGGTGCAGATGCGTAAGAACTACTTTGCAAAACTTGTGAACTACAAGAAAAATGTTTATCATATTGAAAACGGAATCAAGAACTTAAAAGATGGTAGGGTAAACCCGGAATACAAAACGTCACAAACTGTTCTTCCAGTACAGAGTTGGGGTATTGCTGGTATATTCCAGATTTTCACATTTGTCAATATATACATATACAATTGACTGTCAAATAATAGATTCCCATTTTTCCTGTTATTAGGGTTAGATACTCGATTTTGGAAGAGATGCTTAAAATGGTCAAAAAAAAATGAAAAAAATCTTAAGAAAAGTGACGAATTGATTCAAAAGTGAGACTTATTGTAGCTCTAAAGTTTGGGGGGGAAATAGGTGTATTTGGCAAGATAAATATCTACCTTTGGTGGGAGTTCTATTTTGCCATAAACAATATTTGTTAGACATGAAAACAAATTTATCTGCACAATGTAATAGAAAAATTATGCAGATAAAAATAGAGTTGTGCAGATGCATTATTTATCGGATTGGATATATACAGTACTTTTCCCCGTGCCGATTTTTTTGATAAATCCTTCTTTTACCAAAGCAAGCAAGGTGGTTTCAATAGTAGAGATACTGATATCGGGGCAAAGAATGGCTATATCCGCCTTTGATATTTTTCCTACTTTGGTTATGAAAATGTTTTTGATTCGTTCCGGCTTAGATAGGTTGCGGTGCTTTAAATGCTCGACCCTGCCGGAAAAATCTTTATAAGCATTGAGCAGGATGCCCAGGCTATATTCAACAAAAGATTGATAACTGTTTTCCCCTTCATGCCAGTCTTCGGAAGATTCGCCCAACACATCATAATACGTTTCTTTGCTTTTCTCAATAATCATTTCGAGGCTGATATATTTACCAACAATATATCCGGAACGGTAAAAAAGCAACAGCATCAGCAAACGGCTTATCCTACCATTTCCATCATTAAATGGGTGAATACATAAAAAGTCCAAAATGAACATGGGAATTAATAACAAATCATCAAACTTGCCGTCAGCCATTGTTTTATTAAATCCTTCACATAGTATGTCCATCGCCATGGGTGTTTCAAACGCAGATACAGGTTTAAAACGAACTCGATGTTCGCCTGATCCATCTATTTCCTCAATGATATTATCGGCGTTTTTCCAGTGCCCGCCAATAGAGGTTGCGCCATATGAATATAAATCACGATGCAGTTGCAAGATTATATTGGGACTTATTGGGATATATTCGTAATTTTCATGAATCGTACGCAAAACTTCGCGATACCCAGCAATTTGGCGCTCGCTGCGGTTTTTTGGTTCTACCTTTTCTTTTACTAATTGATTGAGCCGATTCTCAGAAGTGAATATCCCTTCAATTCGATTGGAGGCGCCTATACTTTGAATTTTAGCCAATTCAAGCATCGCATTCAGGATATCGGGTTGTGCTTCGAAGAAAAGTTCTTGCTTACCCTTATATTCATGGATAGCAGATAGCAAGTTGACGATTCGGGGAGTAAGCAACCTCTTGGCAACATCATCATAATTTAATTCCCGCATTATTCGTCTCCTTATAAAAGTTTATAATGGCTATAGCGTTAACTCAGTAAAGTTTGAAAAACTCTGTAGAATCATGCTAAAAATAAGCAATTACAAATCGAACTGTGGAGAAATTAATGTAAGCCACTTTCTTTGATAGTATTTGTAAGAACAATTTAGTCCTACTGAGTAAACGCCATAGTCTTATTTGTTTTTATTACACGCCATTACAAAACATTTTTTCTTTGATTAATTATTACAATATGTTTTAGATTAGATTATTTATTATAAATTCTGATAATAATATAGAATTTGTTAAATAATGATAATAAGATAGAATTTGTTAAGTAATGATGTATTTTGAAAACAAATAATTAAAAAAAGACGGCTAAATCTTAACCGTCTTTTGAATTCTAAAAATTGATAAACTCCTAATAATTCTTGCCTATATCAAAAGCTTCCATTTCCTGAGGTATAAGGTGATGGTGCTTTTCGGGCAAGACATCCATAAGTGCTTCTTCAAAACTTGAGCGATTAAAACTTTCTGATTTATATGATAGAGCGCCTAATAATATAATTCCGGCAAATGTCATGTTCCCCATTTCGGATGCTATTTCAGATGCAGGTATTGCAATAAATTTTATGTCACTTCTCTTAGGGTTTATAAGAACTAATGATGAGTCAACAATTATTGTGCCGTTTGGTTTAACACTTTTTTCAAATTTTTCTAAAGATGGTTGATTTAGTGCAATTAATGCGTCACATGAGCTAATTAATGGAGATCCAATTAGTTCATTAGATATTACAACACTGCAATTTGCTGTACCACCACGCATTTCAGGGCCATATGAAGGAAGCCATGATACTTCTTTGTCTTCAATCAATCCTGCAGTAGCTACTAGTTTTCCTGCTGACAAAACACCTTGTCCGCCAAATCCTGCGATAATCAATGAAAATTCAGCCATTATTCTACCTCCAAATCTGCGCCTTTAAATACACCTAATGGATATTGTGGCAAAAGTTTATCTTCAAGCCAACGAAGTGAGTCAACAGGACTTTTACCCCAGTTGGTTGGACATGTTGAAAGAATTTCAACCATTGAAAATCCAAGTCTTTGTCTTTGTATAATAAATGCTTTGCGTATTGCTTTTTTTGCTGCCTTTATGTTTTTAATATTATTTACTGCAACTCTTTCGATATAAACTGCCCCTTGAAGGGTTGCAAGCATTTCGCTAACATTTATAGGATATCCATGAATTTCTGGTTGTCTTCCAAAAGGTGAAGTTGTTGTTACCTGTCCAACAAGCGACGTTGGAGCCATTTGCCCCGATGTCATTCCATAAATAGCATTGTTAACAAATATTGTCGTTATCTTTTCACCACGGGCTGCAGCATGTACAATTTCAGCTGTCCCTATTGCTGCAAGGTCTCCATCACCCTGGTATGTAAAAACTGGAGCTTCAGGATGAACTCTTTTGATTCCTGTCGCAACTGCAGGAGCTCTTCCATGCGCTGCCTGAACCATATCACAAGCAAAATACTCGTAATTGTTATATGTACACCCAACAGGTGAAACACCTATTGTAGTTTCAAGAATATCAAGTTCGCAAAGCACTTCAGCAATCAATCTATGGATTATTCCGTGAGTGCAACCAGGGCAATAATGCAATGGCTTATCGATTAGCCCTTTTGTTCTTTCAAAAACTTTAGTCATTAAAATTACCTCCCCACAACTTCTCTGATTTTATTCAAGACTTCCGCTTGTGACGGAATCATTCCACCGGTTCTTCCATAAAAATGAACAGGTTTTCTTCCATTAACTGCAAGCCTTACGTCTTCAACCATTTGACCAGCATTAAGTTCAAGATCAAAAAACGACTTTACACTTTCGCGATCAGCTGCAGCACTTATTGCTTCAACTGGGAATGGCCAAAGTGTAATCGGACGAATCAATCCAACCTTAATGCCAAAAGTTGTTGCTTCCTTAATAACATTTTTTGCAATTCTTGCACATGTTCCAAATGCAGTTATGATAATTTCGGCATCTTCACAATTAAAAACTTCAACACGAACTTCCTGACGCTCAATTAAACGATACTTTGCCTGAAGTCTGTTGTTAAGCTCTTCAAGAATTTCAGGTTCTATATAGATTGAAGTTACAAAATGATGGTCTTTATTGCCTTTGCGGCCAACGGTAGCCCATTTCTTTTCGTGCTTTTCAATTACTTCTTCTTCTTTAAATGTGACTGGTTCCATCATTTGCCCTGTTGTTCCATCACCAAGAATCATTGTTAAAACATTGTATCTGTCAGCAATATTGAAAGCTTCAACAGTAAGCTCATATAATTCCTGAACACTTGCAGGCGCAAGTACAACATTTTTATAATCACCATGCCCTCCACCTTTAACACACTGAAAGTAATCACCCTGAGCAGGCAAAATACCACCAAGGCCAGGTCCGCATCTCATAATATTAACAACAACACATGGAATTTCAGCGCCAGCAATATATGAAAACCCCTCTTGCTTAAGGCTTATTCCAGGACTTGATGAAGACGTCATAACGCGAGCTCCTGCACTTGCAGCACCATAGACCATGTTAATTGCTGAAACTTCACTTTCGGCCTGTACAAAAACACCATCAACCTCAACCATTCGTTTAGCCAAATAATGGGCAATTTCAGTTTGAGGAGTTATAGGATATCCGAAATAATACTTACACCCTGCTCTTACAGCAGCTTCAGCAATCGCTTCGTTTCCTTTCATAAGAACTCTCTTATTCATTTTATATACCAACCCTTTCTATTACACAATTTATCATTTTCGAATTGTCTTAACTATTTCAATTATCTTCATAATGATAATTGTCTTCGCCATCTTAATTTTTTACTTCTTATTTGTCTTCATTATCTTAGTTGTCTTTATAATATTAATTGTCTTTACTGTCTTTACTGTCTTAATTGTCTTAATTGTCTTAATTGACTTTACTGTCCTAATTGCCTTTACTGTCTTAATTGTCTTAATTGTCCTAATTGTCCTAATCGCCTTTACTGTCCTAATTGCCTTTACTGTATTAATTGTCTTAATTGTCTTAATTGTCTTAATTGTCTTAATTGTCTTAATTGTCTTAATTGTCTTAATTGTCTTAATTGTCT
>JBBQKF010000008.1:0-60189 GCA_038326615.1 Saccharofermentanales bacterium
TGCTGCTTCCTTATTGCTTCCAACCATCAAGAAATCTCTACCCCATCTGGTTTTTAAAAGCAATACTTCGAAGAATATAAGAACTACAAGGACAATTACAAAACGAACTGTGAAAACCTGTAGGTACGGAACATTCAAGAACGGTTTCTCTATCAAATTCACTAGTACAGAATTGTCAGCACTGATTGTGTTACCTTTAGAATATGTGTAAACAAATCCAGAAAGAGTAGTTAGCATTCCTATCGTAACAATGAACGAATGCACCTTAACTTTTGCTACTAGTAATCCATTTATAATTCCGATAATTGTACCTGCGACAAGAGCAAGAGTAATGGAAATTATCCACGCGTACACAACTGCATTCGTTCCTCCGGCATCGCCACCGAAAATTGCATAAAATCTGTTAAATTCTCCCATTGAAACGGCAGCACCAACATTTATAATTGCTCCAACTGATAAATCAAAATTTCCACCAATCATAACATATGTGAATCCGATTCCAACCATTATCGGCAATAAGCTTGCTTTTAGCATTGGCACAATATTTCCTGCATCAAGAAACTGTGATTTGCCAACTGACATTATAACAAATACAAGGAACAGGAATACGTAAATTCGGTTGTTGTTAAGATTTTGAATAAGTTTTGTTTTATCCGTATTTAATCCTTTCATATTAAGCATAGTCACGGCCCAACTTTCTTAGTGATCTTGCATTAACTGCAACTACGATGATAAATATTCCACCTGTAATCATCTTCTGAGTAAATGTTCCAACTCCAAGCAATGCAAGAATATTGTTTATAAGTCCTAGTGTAAAAACACCTCCGAAAACTCCAAGCATGCTTCCTCTACCGCCTGCAAGGCTCATTCCGCCAAGAATTATTGCTGTAACAGCCATGAAATCGTATCCTTGACCAACATAGAATGCACCAACTTGATTGAGTGATGTAAGGAAGATTCCTCCTATTGAAGCACAAATCGATGATGCCATAAATGCAAATATAATTGTTTTTGTACAGTTGATTCCAGACATTTTTGCAACATTATAGCTTGAACCAACGATTTTAAGTTTGTTTCCAAAAGTCGTTTTGGACATTATTATATATCCGACTATAAAAACGGCAAACATTACGAATAGTACTAGTGGAAGACCAAATGGATATGTCATTGCAAGTCCGTTGAAAGCTTCAGCTTTCGCCTTTAAATCAATTTTCATTATATTAGGATCAAGTTTTGCCATTATTGGTAGAAAGAATCCTGTCTGATAAGTCTTCTCGGTTGCCATATCAGGATAAATCTGCGTTCCCTTGTATGACCATCGAACTAATCCTTCTAATATAAAATTCATGGCAAGCGTCCATATGATTGCATTTGTTCTTAATTTACCAACCAAAAATCCGTTAATTAAACCGATTATTGCGCCTGTTACTATTGCTGCAATTATACCGTATATTAGGCCATATCTCATGAATTCAATGCATATAACACCAGATATAGCCATTGTCATCGGAGCCGATAAATCACCATACTGACCAGCGTATAAAACAAAAGATATTCCGGTTGCAACTATTCCAAGGTAAGAAACCGCGTTCAATATATTTAGCAAATTTTTACCGCTAAGAAAATTCTTTGAGACGAACATTCCGACAACTATAAAAATTGCTATCATGAAAAACACACCGAACTTAGTCAGGAAAACAGTAACGGAGTTCTGTTTGGTTTTTCTGCTGTCTTCTTTAATTGTTGTTGTGACTGTATTTTCCACTTTAACTACACTCCTCTATCCGCTGACAGCCATTTGCAGCCAGCAATACTCTGTTTTCATCAAGCTCCCCTGTGAGTTCATCTATAACATGTCCTTGCTTTATT
Source organism: Saccharofermentanales bacterium (assembly GCA_038326615.1). GTDB lineage: Bacteria > Bacillota > Clostridia > Saccharofermentanales > UBA5734 > JBBQKF01. Next base: position 1,870 of record JBBQKF010000008.1, read on the forward strand.
GCAATTACCCGGTCTGAGAGAGCAACTAGCTCAGGCAAATCCGATGAAAGAAGCAGAACGGCAACTCCCTGCAAAGCTAGCTTAACGATTGTTTCATGGATAAGTTTTTTAGCTCCTACGTCAACGCCTCTTGTTGGTTCATCAAGAATTAGTACCTTTGGTTTTGTTGAAAGCCACTTGGCGAGCAATATTTTTTGCTGATTACCCCCAGAAAGATTAGATGTTCCAATGCTTGGGTCATGCGGGTAAATGGCAAGATTCTCGTAAAGTTCCTTAATTGTATTCTTTCCGCGGCTTGCAAAATAGAACCCAAATTTTGATAGTCTGTTAATTATTGAAGATAATATATTGTCACGATTAGTTAATCTTAGTGCAAGGCCTTCCTGCTTTCTGTCTTCTGTGAGATAAGCAATTCCTTTATCAAGCATTTTATCCATGCTTGTTATCTTAATTCTCTCGCCATCAAGCACTATGTAACCGTCATCTACTTTATCTACACCAACAAGGCAACGCCCAATTTCAGATCTACCTGCACCGGCAAGACCTGCAACTCCTAGTATTTCACCTTTGTATAGGTCAAATGAAATGTCATGAATGAATCCGTAATGTGTTAAATTATGCACTTCAAGTATTTTGCCTTCTTTGTGCTGTGCGTGATGCTTATAAAAATCTGTTACCTTTTGACCAATCATCATTTCAACAAGGCTTTCATTCGTAACTTCTCCTATATCACATGTACGAATTTTCTTACCATCGCGTAATACAGTTACTCTGTCAGCAATTTCAAAAACCTCATGAAGGTGATGTGAAATATAAACTATCGCCATTCCCTGTTTTTTTAAGTCTTTGATTATTTTAAAAAGCATATTAACTTCTTTTGTAGAAAGAGCGGATGTTGGTTCATCCATAACTAGTATTTTAGGATTACTTCTAAGAACTTTTGCCATTTCAATTAGCTGCGCTTCATGTTGACTTATGTTCTTCATCGCAATATACGGGTCAATTGTTTGATCCAGATGCACTTTAGCGAGAGCTTTAACTGCTTCTTCTCTAAGTTTTTTCATGTCTGCAAATACACCTTTTCCAGGAATCGCTCCTGCAAATAGGTTTTCCTGCACGCTTCTGTTATATGCAACACTTAACTCCTGATAAACCATCCCAACGCCATCTGCTTTAGCAGTAATTGGCGAATGTAGCATAACTTTTTTGCCTTCGATAAAAACTTCCCCTGTATAATCATCATATGATCCGGCAAGAATTTTCATCAATGTAGATTTCCCAGCACCGTTTTCTCCCATTAAGGCATGAACTTCTCCTGGCTTGACTTCAAAACTTACATCATCTACAGCAAGGGTGCCCGGAAACCTTTTGCTTATATTCTTCATTTCCAGAGCGTATACTTGTTGTTCCATATTCAATGTATCACTTCCCTCTATTCTTATTTTCATCCTGCTGTGAGTATAAATCCATTATGAATATTTGTTAATTCAATATTTTTGTAACAATAGTCATTATTTTTAGATGAAATTTATCTACCTTGACGTTAAGTTGACTTTCGTGCTATGCTTGAAATGCCATTTTGTATGGCAATATCAGTGCTCTACCTACCGGTTGTGGCGGCAACGAATTTTTTATACAAGGAGGAAAATTTATCCATTACATTTTGTGATGAATAAATCATGGAGATTAATGTACAAAATTCTTATTGTTGATGATGAAGATATTGTCAGGGATTCAATTGCTTCTATAATTGACTGGAATTCGCTTGGTTTCGACGAAGTTTATAAAGCCGAAAACGGAATTACTGCTTTGGAAATAGCACTTGATGTCAAGCCTGATGTTGTTTTAACCGACATCCGTATGCCGTTCATGGATGGACTTGAGCTTTCTGCGAGGCTTAGAGAACAACTCCCTTCGACAAGCATTGTTATTTTGAGCGGGCACGATGAGTTTAAATACGCTAAAGAAGCCATGTCCTATGGGGTTTTAGACTATCTTCTAAAGCCTATCGGTCCTGAGTCACTTTCAGAGAAAATTGCTGAAATAAAGCAAAAACTAGACATGACAAAAAACGAAGCAAAATTTCTTGAAAAAATGAGAAGTCAACTTCATCAAAGCCTCCCTCTGCTTACCGAAAAATTCCTTAATTCTCTTATTACTGATACTTATTCTAAAAGATCATATGGCGATACCCTTTCCTTTCTTGGCATACCTCTGGGAGAAGGTCCTTTTATTGTTAGTATTCTAGAACCTGATACTTCCGAAATAGAGCCAAAGGATTCCGATCTTTATTTTTATGCAGTTCAAAATATTGCAATAGAGTCTTTACCACCTTCAAATCCGGTATTTACAGATTCCTACGGAAGAATAATAATTATTTTTAGTATAGAAGAAAATCTGGGTGATGAGAATGCTCACAAGGGAGTTCTCGAGCTTTTAAACATATTAAATACAAATGTTAATTTATATCTTAAAATACAAATTACCGCTTCAATTGGCTCAATAGTAGACAAAGTCAAAAATCTATACATGTCTTATAACGAAGCAATTTCAGCGCTTGAATGTAAGTACACACTTGGCAAAAACAAGATTTATGACATTAAGGATATGAATTACCTTGAGTCAGCAATTGTTTATCCACATGACGCATTTGTCGAATTTATGGATTCGGTTAAATCCGCAAGTCCAGATTTAATTATGCAGGCATCAAAATCCATATCTTTTGCACTTAAAGGTGAGCAAGCAATTTCAATAGCCAACATTAAACTTGTATTTATAGAAATAATTGCATCACTACTTAAGATCCTTGCAGTAACAAAAGGAACTTCAAAGGAAGTCTGGGAATTGGGACTTGCACTTTTTGGAGAACTAGACCGACTAAATTCTATTGAATCTTTTGTCGCAAAAGTAACTGATTATGCGCTTATTGTTTCATCTGAGATTTCATCATTGCGAATTAAAAGCAGCAGTAATATAGTAACCCGTGTTATAGATTATATTTTGAACAATTATCAGCAAGAAGACATTTCTTTGATATCCGCTGCGAAGTTTGCCTCTGTCAACGCATCCTATTTGAGCACTCTTTTCAAGAAAGAATCCGGTAAAAATTTCGTTGATTATCTTAACCGAATCCGTATTGATAAGGCAATTGAACTTCTAAGAAGCACTGATTTAAAAGCCTATGAAATTGCAAATCTTACAGGGTTTGCAAATCCGCACTATTTCAGCATTCTGTTTAAAAAGCTAATTGGAATATCGCCGTCAGAATTTAAAAATGGAACGTAGAATCTAAAGGAGATTTTATTGCTTATAGAAGCAATATAGAAATTGAGAGTATTATGCTAGTAAGGGCATTATATTGATTGAGAGCTTGGTTGTCATAGAAAGTTTTATTTTTATAAAATATTAGTTCTATCTCACAAGTATTTAGAAATATTATCTCCAAATTAAGCTGCTATAATTAGGATTTCAGAAAACAATGTTTTATACAATTTATTTCATAAATGTAAATGACACCTAAAATTTAGTTAATGCGAATTTAAACACTGCTAACATAAGCTAAAATGGAATTGCAAAACAAAGTCCAAAGATAAAATCCGTATTTGTTGTAAAATATTTTATATAAGAAAGATGAACGCAAGATGAACGAACAAAAACCTAAAAAAATTAATAATAAACCACCCAAATTAAATAGGTTGTTAATACTTACAAAAGTTTTTTTCGGAAGATTATTTTTTGGGTTGCGAAACAAAATGCTTATGTCATTTTCTTTAGTAATGATCCTGGCTGTAATTTTCATGTCATACTTTACTGTAACAAAATATAGTGAAACCCTTCAGCAAAATAATACTAATTATTCAAATCAGGTTATAAGCAATCTGATCAGAAATCTCGATGATTATATCAGCGGAATCGAAAGTATCACCAATCTTGCAATGTATAATCACTACATACAAACATATCTTATTCCTCAAAGCAGAAAAGATTCTACAGTCACATTGCCACCAGGATCAAAAATAAATTCTGATGATGCGTTAAGTTTTGAAATGAGTCTTGAGCTACTTGGTAATTTTATATATACTCGTAAAGATATTGCATCAATACTTTTGTTTAACAACGATCAACTATCTCTTTATAAAAGCACTAACTTAAATATCGATTCATCGTTTTCTTTTAAGAACGACACATGGTTTATTAACACCAGAAAAGCTGGACTTAATCCAGTTATTACCGGTCCACATCTCCAGTCCTATCTTACGAAAGACCCGCAAATAGTTTTTTCAATAAGTAGAACAATCCAAGGATACGATGGGCTTGGGCCAATTGGCACAATTATGGTTGATACCAACTTAAAAGTTATCGACGAATTATGCAACTCTGCAAAGCTTATTGGAAGCGGTTATGTTTTTGTAATAGATAATAACTCAAACATGGTTTTTCATCCCGATAACAAAAACAAAATCGTAGTTAAAAGTGGCGGTGCTACAACTAATGTCTATAAAGATATATTGCCACTTCTTTCAAATGATTCATCAGGTTCATTCACTACAACTATCAATAAGGAGAAAGAGCAGTTCGTTTACAAGAAAATGAGCAAAGCAAGTTGGACTATCGTTGCTGTAACGCCATACAAAGACATGGTCGCTGACACCAAAAGCATCCAGATCACTGTTGTTATTGCGGGATTCATTTGCCTGCTTGTTCTGTTTGCAATGATTCAGTTTTTATCCCGAAGATTTACTAAACCTGTCGTTGAACTAACTAAAATGATGAACCAAGCTGATGAAGGGAATCTGGATCTTCGGTCAAACATTCACACCAATGACGAAATAAGCACTTTATCCCACAGCTTTAACAATATGCTAGAGCGAATAGATGGATTGATGAAAGAAGTTGTTGCAGAGCAAGAGCTTAAAAGAAAATCCGATCTGAAAGTTTTGCAATCGCAAATCAATCCACATTTTCTTTATAACACCCTTGACTCAATTGTTTGGATGATCGCAGGAAATAATAAGAATGCTATTAAAATGATTGAAGCACTTTCGCGTTTTTTTCGAATCAGTCTTAGTAAAGGACAAGATCTTATCCCGCTTTCGGATGAGCTTGAACATGTAAGAAATTATCTTATTATTCAAGGAATGAGATATCAAAACAAGATAACTTTTAATATCGATGTTGACGAAAGCCTGTTTTTGTATAAAACTCTTAAAATTATTCTACAACCACTTGTTGAAAATTCAATTTATCATGGCATTAAAAACAAAGACGAAAAGGGCAATATCGACATAACCGCAAGTATTGAAGACGGGAATTTGGTTATTGCTGTTCACGACGATGGGGTCGGAATGGACGATGAAACACGGCAAAACATTCTTAAAGAAACCTTCGTTCAAAAACACTCAAGCGGTTCAGGAATTGGGGTAAGAAATGTCAATTCAAGAATCAAGCTTTATTTCGGCGATGAATACGGCTTATCATTTGAAAGCGAGCTTGGAGTAGGTACAACAGTTTATATTAAGCTTCCTTTACTCAAGGAATGACTTTGAGCAAATCACGAAGGCCTCGTTTTGATAGCAATCTTGAGATTATCAAGTAACTATCAAAAGTATAATCTTCTTTGATTAATGTAGTTTGGTTGCGCTTTCAAAAATCCTCAGAGATAAATATTTTTAACCGTGGTTCCTGTCCCTGGGGTAAAAATTTAACCGTGGTACCTGTCCCCAAGGTAAAATCTACCTTGTATACTTCTCTGCGACTTTCATGGCAATTTTTTCCCAATCCCACAGTCTTTGTGGCTCGTGAAGAACTGTTGAAATGTCTTTCATGATAAGCTCTACATGGCATTTACCTTCAGTCTTGGACATGAAATCTTCAAGCTCAAACTCTGCTCTTTCGGGAGACCAAATGGAATCAACAAAAATCGAAGGGCTTGGCTTGCGGCTCATAACATAATCCGTTCCAATGTCGTTTATTACATTTGCTGAATTGCACCAAGGGCTTACGGTAATCTTTCGAAGGTTTGGAATCCTTCTTAATATTTCAACTTTCCTATCAACAGGCTCGCAACATCCATAATAAGTGAGCCCCCATCTTTCTAACCATTTTAAATCGTGTTCGACTGCAAATTCCCAATGCATTTCGGGAGAAACGCTGCTAAAAATCTGGGCGTTCGAACATCCCCACATATTTTGCGGCTTAACATGTGCAGGATCAAAATTCATACCAGGTAACTCGCTTACATACCCATATCCGCCAGACCCTATTCTTGTGTTGTTACAATCAAGAGATAAAAGATTCAAAGCATCGAACTGATCAAGCTCAACCATCCATGCCGCAACCATTTTCTCATATGCTTCGTGAACCATTTCCGGACGCATAATAAGGTCCATCATTGCTTCCTGTACTCCCCACCAACGAATTAAAAAGTCCCAAGGTGTATACCAAATATGTGTTTGTCCAACTTTTTTGACAGGAATTATACCATCAAAAATTTCTTTCATCAAACTAAAATTTCTTTCGGTTTGTTCTTCGTAATGAGTAACCTTTGGCATTTTAATCTTCTCAATATCCTCTGGTTCACTTATCTGAATTTTGAAATGCCTTGAAACAATGTCGCTGGCATCATCCGTTTTTACTATGTCAACATCCTCGGTTATGCCCATTCCTGTGCTACTTATAACAAGCGGACACTCGATATAATCGCTGACAACCATATCTCCTGGCATGTGCTTCCACTGATAAATTGTTTTGCGCAGCTTGTCCTCTAAATCCTTTGCCCATTGGTTCTCGCATGTCAGTGTGAGTTCCCCTTCAAAATTCATTTCGTGCCATGGTATTTCGTTGATATAAACCATCGGCCTTACTGATTTTAAATCATTAAGGTTTTGCCAAAGTTTTGCTTTTTCCTTTTGTGCTGATAAAGCAGAAATCTCCGCAATCTGTGCTCCTAATTTTCTAAGAATATCCTTGTCACTTTCTGAAAGTATAATTTCTTGTTCAATGGCCATTGGGCCCTTGTGTGCTGGATCATGTAACATTCTATTTTCCTCCTTTTGGATTCTTATAGTTCTGTCGAAGCTAGTTTTCTTTTAAATTCTAGCCTTCAAATATTATTAAGAATTACTGAGATTATTAAGATTTATTGAGAAGTATTCAGGTTTTTAGGAATTGATAAAAAAATTTTAGAATTATTCTTTTTTAGGAATTGATAAATATTTTTTAGAATTATTCTTTTTTAGGAATTCGTAAATTTTATTAGAATTTAGTAGGAGCGAGTAAGAATTACTAGTAGCCATCAAGATTTAGCAGGAATTGTTTAAAGATTAAAATTGAATTTTTTTCGCTTCATCGTACATAGCGATTATATTTTTTGCAGGAACTTCAGGAAGCAAGTAATCGTGCGACGCAGCAACTATATACCTTCCATCATGTCCCAAAATATCTATAATTCTACGAGTTTCATCACGTACTTCTTGTTCAGTACCAATTCTCAATATCTCATTTTCATCAATTCCGCCAAAAAACACAATGTCCTTCCCATATTCTTTTTTAAGCTGTATTGGATCCATATGTTCTGCACTAACTTGAATTGGATTAATTGCGTCAAATCCTATTTCAATCAGATCAGGTATTATTTCATGAATGTCACCGCATGAATGCAATCCTGCATATGCACCATTAGCGTGAGCGAGTTCAACAAGTTCTTTTAATCGTGGCTTAAATAGACTTCTCCACTGTGATGGTGACATTAGCAGACTTCGCTGTGATCCAAAATCGTTTCCCACAAACTGGAAGTCTATGACACCAGGGTTTTGAATAAATGATTGTTTTGTTTGCTCGTAATAAAAGTTGAAACAATTTTCCACAATTGCTTCAGGAATCCCAGAATCCTCACACATCTCTATGAAAAATCTTTCCATACCTAAAAGTTCTATGGCATCGTGGAAAAAAGGAGCCCATGCCCCTCCAATGACACAAAAATTTTCTGCTTGCTTAATATCTTTTGCACTTATCTTGCAATCCCAAATTTTCGCATCCGGCCACTTGTAATTTTCTACGTCTTTTAAAGTCTCAATGTTTGCAAGCGGGTGGTTTAATGCCTGCCCATAGAAATAACCGCCTCTTTTGATTCCCCACACACTATCAATGCTTCCATCCGAAAATGTTTCAAGCTCCGGTCCTATATAATTTGGTCTAAAGGTCATGTAGTCAATTCCAAGTTTTGTATAAAGAGCATCAAACTCGTCTTTGGCACATAATTCATCTGCAATATTTTGTGTTGTGAGTGGGTCTCCACCATACCACATTGGAAACCTATCCGCTCTTTCTCCTTTAAAAGGTGCAAGTCCTCTTGTTTTTGCTGTTGGCATTGTCAATTCCTCCTGTTAGATTTTTATAGTTCTTACGAAGTTAATTAAATTTAAATTCTTGCTATATAATCGGTTTTTAAGGATTGTTAGTAATTGTTAGTAATTATTAGTAATTGTTTGTAATTGTTTGTAATTGTTTGTAATTGTTAGTAATTGTTAGTAATTGTTTGTATGTTCCAATTTGTGTTTTTTATTATTTCGCATTTTGCAATTGTGTTGGATGAATATATATATAATGTTGATTTTTAAAATATTTCTGATACACTAATAATAGGCTTTTATTTGGTAATATTGAATATATATCATAAACCAAAATATATGTATTATAAACTTTTGGATTTTGTAAATGACAATTCAGAGAAGATTGTTTTAATTCTTTAGACAAATTATCAGAATATTTTAAATGAATTTACAAATTCAAAATGGCTATAGCGTTAACTCAGTAAAGGTTGAAACTCCTAAGAATCATACTAAAAATAATCAATTACAAATCGAACTGTTGATAAATTAATGGAAGCCACTTGCCTTGATAATCTTTGAAAAAACAATATAGTCCGAGTAAACGCTATAGGCTTAAAATTCAATTCATTTAAATCAACAATAAAAATATGGAAAAGGGGAAAGAATTAATTTGGAAAATTTTAACATGACATTATTGAGTGGTGGATTTCATAGATGCACACCTATGTGGGATAAGGAAATTATTGTCAAAGAAAATTGTTATAAAATATATTTTCTTGTTAAAGGAAATGCAAGAATTTTTGCTGATGGCGAGTGGTTTTTATTGGAAACCGGAAATGCTTATTTCATAAATGGCTTTTTACTCGAAAAACAAATTTGCGATGATTTCATGGAAGTATATTGGCTGCACTTCGTGCCAGAGTCACCATTTCTGAATATGCATTTTAACCATTCTAAAGCCGTTTTTAGTTGGAAAAAAGAGAGTCCGCTTATAATATCAATCGATTATTCGAAAATACCATTTTTGTTTGATGAGCCGTTTTCAGAAAACTCACGACTTATGACAGTCCAAACATTAAGCCTTCGATGTTATATAAATTCAATTATTCTTATGCTTATTTCAGATTTACTTGGCGAGGACGAACCAACGATTGATGAATCTTCGTATCCATTGTATGTAAAATTAAGCCCTGCCATCGAATTCATAAACCAAAACTACCCGCTCGACTTGAAGCTAGAAGAGATTTCTCAGAAGGCATATTTAAATCCTATTTATTTTTCGAGACTTTTCAAAAAATGTTTTAAAATGAGTCCAGTTCGGTATATGAATATGATTCGTTTAAATGAAGCCTCACGCCTGCTTACGACGACAGCTCAGTCTGTTCTTGAGATTTCTGAAAAGACAGGGTTTTGCAATCAGTTCTATTTTTCAAAAGTTTTTAAAGCGCATTTTCGCAAAACACCATTGGAGTATCGTTACACGAAGTTTTCGCCATAAAGTCATCACGCGCTTATTGTGACCTACTCTCACCACCTGTAGAGGTGGGAGCTTCTTGGGAAGTACAAACTAATGTTCGCATTATTACCAAGCGATCCCCGTCGGACCGACGGTTCTTTATATTTTCATAGTATACAACAAGATTGAGTATCAGGCTATCCCTAAAATTCTCAAACCCTCAACCCGTAGATTCATTGCAGCATTTATATCCCTGTCGAGCACTTCGCCGCATACCGGGCATTCCCAGATGCGATCTGCAAGGGTTAGTTCCCTGTGGGTGTGCGACATAGAAGTAGGTAATTAAGCTGATCGACTATCCCAAAACTCATCAAATTTCTTTGAGATTATATTGCAACGCAAAGCGATAATCGAATTTGCACCTTTAACAGACCAGCGCATACCGGATTGCTTCAGTCGTTTCCCGATTACAGTTTTGCAACCTGCTTCAATAACACCGCTTCAAGCTTGTACTTCAGAAATGTCTTCAGCATCCCATATCCGTTGTCGAGTGTGGATTTACCGAGGTGCAGGCACTGTGCGAGACTTCGCATATTAAGGTATTCTATCACCACCGCATCATAGGAATTGGTTATCTGCCTCGATTCCTTGTGAAGGAAGTCCTTCCTTTGGTTTGTGACCTTTTCGTGCTTTTTTGCCGTCTTAATCCTTTGCTTGTTCCAGTTACTTCCGCCTTTCTTTCTTCTGGAAAGTTTCTTTTGTTCCCTAGCAAGCTTTAGCTCTGCCTTCCTGTACGGTCTTGGATAATTTGGGTTATTAACTTCACTGTCTATATACAGAGATTTCGATGAATAATCAAGTCCTATAACCTTCTCCGGTGTAGGAATAATAGGCTTAATATCCGATTCATATTCAAACAAAATGGATATATAATAATCCCCCGTGGGTTTTTGACTTTCGAATACTCCTGATCCAAGTTTAGATTGTTCGTATTAAGGCTTCCTCAAATTTTGCTTTGTCGATTGCAAATTTTGCTCTACCTTTATACTTCCCTTCATTTCTAGCTGCTAATATTCCCTTCTCCTGAAGGCTTTTGCGCTCTTTCATCGCATCATAATATTCAACAATTATAAAGGGAATTAGTGCCGATCGTTCAGTCTTAGAAAACAGCTTGTTTTCTGATTTTGCTTTTATATCCGCTCCAACCAACAGAATTTTTGCAAGCGGTTTTGACAAACTACCCGGTGTGCTGCCGAAATCCAAAATGCTATTAACAATTACTTCATCTCCATATTGCAAATGATTTATTTTCTTTTTTGAATCATTGAAATTAATAATCTCTTTGGTATCCCGCATCCTCTCGACAATCAAGTTGTCATAAGCGAGATTTTCTTGAAAATGAATAATATCTGATAATGTTATGTTTCATATGCTTATATTTTATAAGTTTATATTTTACAAAAATTTTTTTATTTTGGTCAAATAATATTTCGCAAAGCTCAATTTCATAGCCGCCTGCCCATACCCTTTTTATCACCAGATAAAGATGCCTGGTAATCGCGAGGGGACTGCCCTTTGTGCTTTTTAAACATAACGCTGAACTGCGCAACATTAGAAATGCCAACCATTTCTGCTGTATCACTTATGTTGAAATACATCGAAAGATAATGGCACGCAAGCTCGGTTTTCTTATCGTTTACGTATCCTACGGCAGTTTTACCAATTTGCTTTTTAAAAATGTATTCCAGATTTCTTACGGTTGTACATGCATTTGCGGCAATATCGCTTACCTTTATTCTGGTATGCAAATTTGCGTCGATATAATCGAGCGCATTCTCTACGATGTTTTTAACAGGATTCTCTTTGTCGGATCCAGACTTTAGCGACAGTTCCATCAGACTTTCAAGAATAAGATTTTCAAGCGCAATGCTGGTTCCATGATTAACTTTTTTCTGGGGTTTATTGTATGATTCTATAAATTCAATATATGAAATAAGTCTTGGTTGATTGTGATGTCGTTTATGTCCTTTTAGAAAATTTTCAATGCAACTTTCACCAAATGTACCAAAACCAGGGCTTCTCACGTTTTTGCTTATTGTTATGAAGATGTATAACAAAGTTAGGTTGTCCTTGGGGCTAGACTGAATTTCATGCAATACATCTGGAGGTGCAATGATAATATCTCCCTCTGAAAGGGGATAAACTTCATCGCAGCAATAATAATTACCCTTGCCCGAAAGAACCAGGCATAACTCGTAACAATCATGGTGATGGCGCTGATTCGAAACTTGATCATAGCCAAAAATGCAATATGATCCAATCTTGCTTGAAAGCCGATACTTTCCATATGAGACATCTATTCGTTTGCCAGTTATATATTCAGAGTGAAGTTCGCTTGTATTCAATGTAATCGCCCTCTTTTCCTAATCATTTTAACAAATATTTCGTAATTTGCAAAATATATTTCGTATTATCTAATTACAAGAGTATTGTTTTAGTAATATAATTAATTTATAGAGCATCGCACCTGCTTTTTCTTTTTCATTCAGTTAAATCTTGCAATTGAATTCTGGTCCACTAATCCAACGAGCCTTACAATATCTAACAACATCTTACAACATCTAACAATATCTCTTTTTAAAAATAGCGTTAGAAACGAAAACGAGTGGGAAAGTGTTGGGAAAATTAAATTGGAGCGAATGCGAATATCACTAGAATATGAGATTATCATGGCAAATAGGATTATAAGATTGCTATGGCAAATAGGATTATAAGATAGTTATGATAAATTATAATTTGAGATTGCTATGGCAAATTTGATTATAAGATAGTTATGGTAAATTATAATTTGAGATTGCTATGGTAAATTATAATTTGAGGTTGCTATGGCAAATTAAATATAATATTATCATGGCAATTTAGAAGATTAGACTGTTATGGTAAATTTTAATTTGAGGTTTCTATATAAAAAATGGCATTTACAAATTTTTAAGAAAGAAGGTGTAATTTTATGAATTCAAGAGAACGAGTTCTCGCAACAATCAATCACAAAGAGCCTGACAGAGTGGCAATTGACTTAGGGTCAACCCCAAGTTCCGGGATTTCTGCAATAGCTTACAACAATCTAAAAAAATACCTCGGTATGACATACGGCAACACAAGAGTTTATGATGTAGTCCAACAAGTCGCTCAACCGGAACTAAGTATTATCGAAAAGTTCAATGTCGATGTGCTGGATATTGGAAGAATGTTTAATGACAAGGCTTCTGACTGGTATGATTTCAAATTACCAGATGGAAGCACAGCGCAGTACCCTTCTTGGTTTAAACCAGTACTTCAAGGTGATAACAGCTATCTTGCTTACAATAAGGATAATGTGTTGGTTGGCAAAATGCCAGTAGGTGCAACATTTTTTGATCAGACAAGTTTTCCTTATCTTGATGAATTTCCTGAGAATTATGATAATTTATCTGATGCTATGAGTAAAGTTCTTTGGCAATCTTTAGCACATAGCCCATGGGACCATGCATCTGAACCAGATTTCTGGCAACAGTTGCGTGAGAAAGCAATTTATCTGAAACAGCATTCCGACAAGGCTTTGATGATTGTCTGCGGCTGTAATCTATTTGAATGGGGAACATTTCTTCGACGCATGGATAATTTTTTGATGGATGTGTATTCTGAACCTGAAGAAGTTGAGAAACTTTTAGATGCACTGATGGAGAAACACTTGTCAACGCTCGAAAAAGTTTGCGCTGCTGTTGGTGACGTCGTAGATATTTTGAGATTTGGAGATGACCTTGGCATGGACAGCGGACCTTTCATGTCTCCTGAAATTTACCGCAATCTATTTAAACCTAGACACAGCAGGCTTTGTGCTTATGTTCATAAGAACAGTAATATGAAAACTTTCCTTCATTCCTGTGGCTCAATTTACAGGTTAGTTCCTGATTTAATCGACGCAGGTTATGATATCCTTAATCCTGTTCAAACAACTTGTTTTGAAATGGAACCCGAAAGACTGAAGAAAGAATTCGGCGCAGATATAACGTTCTGGGGCGGTGGAAGCGACACAAGATTTGTACTAAACCGCGGCACAACACAAGAAGTTATGGATGATGTCAAAAAACGACTCGAGGTTTTCGCTCCTGGTGGCGGATATGTTTTCAACCCGATTCACAATATCATGCCAGATGTTCCACCCCAAAATATTGTTGCGATGTTTGATGCAATCGATGAATTTTATAAATGATCTTTTAATTTGAAATAATCCATTTGACACTCCCAAACTATTGTGATAGTATGTGAATACACTATTGTGATAGTCTGGGAAGGAAATTTATGGAAACAGTAAAATTATTTGACAGTGAACTAAAAATAATGGATATTATTTGGTCCAAGGAACCTATTTCAGCGAAAGAAATAAGTGTTATTGCATCTGATATCAATGGATGGAACAAAAATACAACTTATACTGTCATTAATAAACTCATTGCTAAGAATGCAGTTGTAAGAAATGATCCTAACTTTATCTGTACTTCAATTATCAAAAAGGAAGACGTCCGCAAGGCAGAGACTCAAAATTTGATTGACAAGCTTTATAGTGGCTCTAAGAAAGCTTTTTTTGCTGCGTTTTTTGATGATAATATTTCACAAGAAGAACTTGACGAATTGAAATCAATGATTGATAAGAGGTAGGAAATGTTAGCCGAAATATTCTATTGGGTTATTAACGCAAGCATTATCGCTAGTGCAATAGGAGTTATTATCTTGGCATTACGCAAAATTGGTAGAATCCCTCGTTTTGCCATTTATTTCCTATGGATAATTCCTCTTTTAAGATTCTGGATTCCATTTGGGTTTGTAAATCAATATAGCTTTCTAAATATTATTTCTAAGTTTACAACAAAGACTGTCGAGCTCCATGGAATAATGCCTGCTTTTTCTGTAAGTAATTTTCTTATGAGTGCTGATAACTATTTCCCTATTAAATACAAGACCGAATTGCTTAAAAATGTATTTACTATAGCAGCTGGTATTTGGATAGTAGTTGCTATGGCTGCAATTCTAACATCGATAGCATTATATTTTTTAACAAAGAACGAGTTGAGATCTGCTCTATTAATAAAGGACAATATTTACAGTTCAGAGAAAATTATTTCACCAGCTGTTTATGGAATATTTCACCCAAAGATTATTCTACCCATTAAAATTACAGGCAATGCCTTTGATTATATAATCATGCATGAAAATGTCCATATTCACCGCAAGGATAATTTACTAAGAGTTGTTGCTGTAATTACGGCTTGCGTTCATTGGTTCAACCCACTTTCATGGATATTTCTTAAAAACTTTTTGTGTGATATGGAACTCGCTTGTGATGATAAAGTTTTGAAAAATTTAAATAAAACCCAAGTTAGTGAATATGCTTTTACCATTCTTGATTGTGCATCTGGAAAATCATTTTATGCATCCGCATTCGGTGGTAGTAAGACAAAAATCAGAGTCGAAAACGTGTTGTCGTATAAGAAACTCACTTTACTATCATCGGTATTTCTTACTCTATTAGTGATTATCATTGTGCTGGTTTTCATAACAAATGCAAGCTTATAAGGAGGTTTTATGAAAAATACAAAAAGCGTTTTTCTCTTCTCAATGGCAGCCATTATTTTAATAACATCATACCCACTGTTTATGGCGTTTAAAACCATTTATTTGTTAATCCTAAATGGTACGATAATGGCAAGCGAATACGAAAGATACATAATCCCATATGCACCGATTGCTATATCTTTGATTTTAACCTTTTCTTTTTATCCGCTGATAAGAAAAGCATTAAATCGCAAAGCATTGTTGACTTCGACCGGCATCGGATTTGTAGTATTTTTCATTTGCGAAATATTTTTTGAAAAAATTGAAGTTGTATTTAAAGGATCAATTAAAATGCTGGATGATTTCCAGAGTTTGCTTTGTTATCGACCGACAATACTTAATGACTTATTATTTTCTCAAAAAAGCATCGCATACAAAATGCATTTCTATTTAATATCTTTAGCAATTATATCAATCCTATTATGTCTTTTAGAATGCGCTTATCGACTATTCGCCGATAAAGATAAATCGCAAAAAAGGCCATTCATTTCGATTTTGTCATGTGCAATAATTTTTATTGGACTTTGTATTTTCACTAATATAACAAGTTTTTTTAGAACCGGCAACCGAGAGTTAAGCCTTTTGTCAGGGTTTCTAACATCTGCATTTTTCATTTCCTTTTCACTATGCGCAGGATTATATTTTGGTTTTCTACTCTTTGGTAAAAGAAAACTGTGTTCGGTATTCATTCCATCAATGATTTCCTTTTTAATGTGCATACTTATGTATATCGGCGAAATGCGCTTGCTTGGTGGAGAACTATATCGTTTCGGGCAAACGTTCATGTTTCTGCCAATGGGGTCGCTAATTTTAGCACCCGTTGATATAATAGTAATTTTACTTTCAGGAATTATTTCGCTGGCGGTTTTGTTGTTGTTAAAAAAGAAAAATTAGTCATTTAAGCTGCCGCAGCTTTTGAATTAATTCTTTCTATTACGCCACGAATACCCATCCAGATGGATATGTCTGCAAACACCTCAACCACGCTGCCTTTGTCAGCAAATGGGGATTCCTGCAAAACTGAGAGGTCCTTCATAATTTCATTGTGAATGATATATTCAACAATTTGATTTACGAAATAAATCTGTCTACTATCAAGAGATATATCATTTAGATATTCTGCAAAAGCAGCTTTTGCCGCATTCATATCAAGTCCGACAATTTCCCGGACAAACTCACCAAGTGGTTTTTTACCAACTTCGGATTCATAATCCTGTTTTGTGCCGACTTCGCTCCAAAGAATTTCTTCCAGGGATTTTATATCTTCCTCTGTGAGTGGGATATTAGATTTTAGTTTGACTACAGCTACATTATCTTGATGCTCGCGAATATAAAACTCAGCTTTTGCCTTGTAGTTTATTAAATCATCATTTTCAAGATCCGACTCTTTCCATTCTATTGACAGAATATTGTCTTCAAAGTTTGTGTCGTATCTTATTTGAGTTTTCGGGATATATTTAATAAGATTTCTTAAGCTTTCGCGAATATGTTCAAATTCTTCAATACCTGCTTCTTCCAAATAATTTGTATGCAATATTTTGTTAATTAGCTCTGCTTGCACCATAATTTCCGGAATGTTTGCTACACTTGCCACACCGTTTACTTTGTTTATCAAATCACGATTTATATAATCACGATTTGATATAATGATACAATATTAATTACCATTTTACAATACCTAAAAAAGTTGACATACAACATTTTTCGAATACACAATAGAGGCTACAAACGCACTGTATAGTGGGATTGCAGCCTCATGCAATTTTGTAATTGTCGAAAATTAAATTTTAACTGAACAGGCATATTATTTAAACCTGTATTCGAAAAGTAAAATTGTATCATCCTTTTATTAGGCAATTTGATTGGATTGATGATGAAAAATATTTTGTTAATTGCATCATTTTAAAGTTTGAATATTATTGTCTTTTAAAAGTTACTTGCCGAATTGAGTTAAATATTATTACAAATTTATTCATATAAATAATTAAAGAAACAATTTATATACACTTGTTTATACGATGGCTTGCTATTGCGAAATTATTCAATTTTCATCCCACAAATCTTCCCAGCCATGTGCTTCTTTCCATAAGAATACCTGCCCTTTTATTAGGCGGCAGTTTTTATCTGCTTTCCTGATTTTATCCATTTCATCTTCTGTCAGAGGATCTTCAGTGCAGCACTCTAGATTGCTTATATACTGTGCTTCTTTCACAGAAAAAGGAATAGGAACTTGCCCTCTCTGTACTGCCCATTTCAAACAGACAATTGCAGGGTGAACACCATGCGCATTTGCAATTTCAATGATTTCTGGCATTTGTGTGTCAGCTATATCCTCCTGCGAACGGTCGCGTTCCGGTCTTGACGGCGAGCCTATCGGACAATATCCTATAGGAACTATATCGTGAGAAATAGCATAGTCAAATAATTCCGGTTGCTGGAAACTTGGATGAAGTTCCATTTCAAGTGCTGCGGGAGGTATTTTGCATAGAGGAAGAACCGCCTCAAGTTTAGGGGTGGTCATGTTCGACATACCTATATGTCTTACCAATCCCATTCTTACAAGTTCTTCGCATTGCTTCCAGGTACTCATATATTCGTCCACATTAAATGGTTTGGAATCCGGATTTCTTGTATCCCCGCTGCATCCCGGTGAATGATAATTAGGGAATGGCCAGTGGACAAAAAACAAATCGATGTATTCAAGCTGCAAATCACTAAGGCTTTTTTTGCAGGATTTAATAACATCACCTTCTCCGTGCATGTCATTCCAGACTTTTGATGTAACAAAAAGCTCCTGTCTCCCGATAACACCTTCAATCATGATTCTAGCCAGAATTTCTCCGATTTTATCTTCATTTTGATAAACCGACGCGCAGTCTATAAGTCTGTATCCACTATTTATGGCTCCGTAAATCGCTTGTGAAATCTGCTTGGCATCATATTTGTCAGACCCGAAAGTTCCGATTCCCATGCCGGGGATATATGCGCCTGTAAAAAGTTTTCTTTGCGGCACTAAGTCCGGATTTATTTTTTCACTCATAAAAACCTTTCTGTTTTGAAAATATATAATGATTATTTCGTTTACTCAGTAAGGATTATAGCTCTATTATTCTAATGAATTAATTGAGAAATCACTATTTATCCAAATCAATCAAAAACAACTGCAACTTTGCCGCACTTCCCGTCAGCCATTAGGGAGTATGCCTCATCGGCTTTTTCTAATGGAAATTCGTCTGTAATCAGTATTTCCGGATGGATATTCCAGCGCACAAGTCTTTCGACCAGCTCTTCCATTCTCCACAAACTCGTCACCCATGAGCCGTAAATAGTTTTTTGTCCGTGAATAATATCAGGACTTGGATTAAAAGTACAAGTTCCGCCTTCTCCGACAAAAGCGATTTTGCCCCACTCGCGCGTTGCACGGATTGCAAGGTTTCTTCCGCTGTCATTTGCACTTGCATCTATCGAACGCTCAACTCCGTGCCCACCGGTCACCGCAAGAATTTTGTCCAGAGTGTCTTCTCCGGGTTTAAACACATGATTTACCAATCCAAGGCTTTTTGCAAGTTCAATTCTATAGTCATTAAATTCAACTCCTATAAGATTATTTGCTCCCATTGCTTTCGCCAGCATTAATGCTGCAAGGCCAACAGGCCCAAGGCCTACAACCAACACTGCATCGTTACCGGAAACTCCGATTTTTTCAATCGCCTCATATACAGTACCAAACCCACATGCAACCTGTGCGCCGTCTTTATAAGTCAATTCGTCAGGTAAAGCAATTAAATCCTTTTCGTCAGCTAAAATATATGGCGCCATTCCGCCGTTTCTCTGCCATCCGTAAGCTTTCCTGTGAATGCTCTTACAAGAAATATAATATCCTCTGCGGCAGTCATTGCACACACCACATCCGGAAATATGATAGACAACAACTCTGTCCCCTTTTTTGAATCTTTTTAATCCTTCACCCTCTTCGCAAATAATCCCACACGGCTCATGTCCTGCAACCATCCCGGGGATATACCCTTCCGGACCTTTCCCAAGATGTTCTCTGTAAATACAACGTATATCGCTTCCGCAAATTGTTGTAGCCTTAGTTTCGATAAGCACCTGCCCGTATCCAGGCTTCTGAATGTCAAATTCCCGCATCTCAACTGTACTGTTGCCAGGTAAAATTGCTCCGGTCATCTTTTTGCTATTTTGTTCCATAAGATTTTCCTCCATTATAATCAAAATATTTTGCTTGCTATAAATTAATTATAACTGTGTGAATATTTAAAATAAGAGAAAAACATGACATATTAACGCTAATTATGACGTGTTATCGCATATTTGTGATTGACTCCGTCTGGTGTTTTTAGTACTATAAAAAGGGGAATCAAATTAAGGGGAATCAAATTAAGGGGAATCAAATTAAGGGAGTCAAATATGCGTACTTTTTATAACAGTTTCGAAATTAAATTTACAATCGACAATATTGATTTTTATGCATTGAACTTCGTATTCGAGCAGTTTTTACGTTCAGTCCCAGCACATAGCCACGGAAGCAACAGCTATGAAATCCACTATATTCCGTACGGACAAGGACAGGTAAAAATCGATAATGTAATATATGAAGTAACTCCCAACACCTTATATGTAACAGGTCCATATGTTGAGCACGAACAAATTCCACTTAAAACTAATCCGATGGCAGAATATTGTATATATCTAAAAGTCGAAGTAAAAGACTCTGAAAAGAAAAAAGCAAACGTCCATTCTTATGTTTCGCATTTTGAAAAAACTAAATTTTGGTTCGGTCAGGACCGGCAAAACATTTACCCTCTTATGAAGCAGATTTTCTACGAATTAGAAAACCAGTTTGCCGGGTATATGACCCAGATAGAAGCACTACTAAAGCAACTTGTCGTGCACATGATCAGAAATTACGAAAACAAACGACTTTCCGAAAACCATTTCGAAACATCAAACCTCGGTGACAGCAAATACCTTATAATTGAAGAATGCTTCTTGTATCAGTACCAAAATATAACATTGGAGACGCTCTCTAAAAGACTTCAACTTGGCCCAAGGCAAACCGAGCGACTACTAAAGAAGCATTACAACAAGACTTTTCTACAGAAACGAACAGAAGCTAAAATGTCAGCAATTGTAATCCTCCTGATGGATAAAAGCAAAAGCATATCCGATATTTCCAACGAATCCGGATACTCTTCAGTTGAGCACTTCTCATATGCATTTAAAAAACATTTCGGTGTATCCGCACGAGAATATAGGAAAAATTTGAACACATCGGTTTAATCAATTTTACTACTTGCGGTAGAAAACCTAAAATTGCCAGATCCCACTCTAAAAATAGCCTTCCAAATCAAGAAAAAACGCAAATCAAGCAATAATAGGAGGTTTTTAACATTACTATTAGTCCTCTTTTTAAATATGTAGGCTTGCACTTATATCTCAAAATGAAGATTCTAGATTATCTAGTTTAATATAAAATGCGCTAGCAGATCATCATATACTGCCAGCGCATTCTTATGCTATACAATACCGAATTTTTAAAAACACCTAATGGCAATTACCACAGGTGTTTTCGTAAATCTATTATTTGACTAGAACAAATGATTATGAAAGCATTGATATTTGTAAATCCTTAAACTCTGCTTCGCCGTCAATTACAATAAGTCCAGCTTTGCCGCCTGCATTCTGATACATTCTCCCACTCAGCGCAACTTTATCATCCAGGTATGCAACACATATTGTGTTATCAACAAGTATTGTAATTTTATGCCAAGAAGAAGAGTCTATATCAACCAATTGATCGCATTCCCTTGTGTTATATCTTCCCCATGGATGATTAGGCCAGAAGTCGAATAGCATTTTTTTCTTGCTTGGCTCTAGAAAATAGCAATATGCATTGTCCCTTTCAGCATTTGCATTTAGCATTATTCCACACCTTTTTGTATGTTCCTTAATTTTTATACTTACTTCCAGCTTGAATTTATCTGGCAATAAATCTTGTAAAACATATGTTTTAACATTGTCACATGCAGATATTTTGATTAAGGAAATATCATCACCATCAGATTTTTTAGATATACTAATTGGCTTATTGAAGGCATCACGTACTTGATTTGGAATTCTACTGCCGAGTGAAAAATCTTCTTTTTGAAAAACCTCATGCACAACCAGGTTTCCACCCCATTGCCAGCCTTCGGAATCGCTATTCTTTTCTTTTGTGGGGTTCCATCCAAAAATATATCGTTTTTTCCCGTCAAAAGCAGTTTTAGCAGCATAATATGCTCTGCCATCAAACGAATCATTTTCTGGTGAAATCCATGGCCCTTCAAGTGATTTTGACATACGATATCTCGTAATACATCTGTCAGTAAATTCTGAATAAATTAAATACCACCAGTCTCCTATTTTAAATAGATCTGGGCATTCATGTGTAAAGAACATATCAGGAGCCCAAAGTGGAGCTCTTACCTCCCAATGTTTTAAATCCTTAGAAGCACACAAGGCAGTACACCCTTTACGTATTTCGGGAGAATCTATTAGCCTTGCCGCGAGCAGCATCCAATATTCCTGAGCTTCCTCGTTCCAAAAAACAAAAGGATCTCTCCAATCGTGTGGCTCATAATTAACATCCGGTGCAAAAAATGTATCTTCAGGAATTTTCTCCCAAGTTATTAGATCATCACTAATAGCGTGCATAACTCCCTGCTCCGGTAAACCCTTCTCTCTTAAATGTGGATTGTGGCCTGTATAAAATATATGATATTTACCAATGCTTTCAATAATGCACCCTGTAAACACATATAAATCTTGTTCTTCCACGCTACCTCTACTAAGCATTTCACCATGCTCCTCAAAATGAACAAAATCACTTGTTGTTATTTTATACCAAGGTGTTCCTTCACCATGGTTTTCTTTGTCACGCCAATCATGTAGATAAAACAGGTGAAACACTCCATCTTTATAAAATGGTATAAAATCCGCTACCCATGCGCTCTGTGGTCTATAAAAAAACTCTGACATACTGAACCCTCCAAAAATTAAATCTCTTCTAAAAATTTTAATTTGCAAATCACTCTGTTAACATTAATTTTGATTATTATGTTAATATGGCTTTGCACTATATTTTTTGCAATACTCTGCAAAATATCTTATATTGTCCCATGAAACATCTGGTGGAACGCAATGATCAATTTGCGGCAGATATCTGCCTTTATTCCAAGCCAATTTGTATTTTCTCTTAACCTCCTGCTCAATTTCTTGTTTCGAGCCAATTAAACAGGTTTTATCTATTCCCCCGCGAAGGCATAAATCACTAAAAGCATCTCGTAATTTTTCAATATCCATATTAGCACTTGCTTGGCATGGAGAAAACTCATTAATCCCTATTTTTATGAAGGATGGTATTAACTTCCAAGCATTTCCATCTGAGTCCAAATCAATTGTTTTTACTCCATTCTCCTTTATAAAATGTATAAAATCAGTGTAAGCATCCCCAAAAAACTCTAAAAAGCACTCGGGTGAGATTATAGGAGCATTGGTTCCGCACATATCTTCAAAAAATATTATGTGGTCAATTTTCACATCTGCAAAAGCTTCAGTTAAAATTTTCATCCATATTTGAGTTAAATCTTCAAATATTTTTTTAATTAGGCCGGGATTATCATACATAGTAAAAATTAGATTTTCAAGGCCCATTAATTGCCGCAGTCCACCGAAAGAACCCAATATAGGAAAATTTTCTACTAGCATTCTACGATCATTTTTAATTAAATTAACATTTGCAAGCTCATCAATCCAATTTGGAGGAACTCTTCTTTTATAATCAGTAAAAAATCTCTCTGCTTTTATTTTCTCCCAGCTACTATAATCAACTACGGGAAAATTAATCCATTCGCTCATTGAACTCATTTTACCTGCTGATGTAATATTCCCATTTGACCTATCATAGTCTGTGCGAAACATTTTTTTAGTAACTCCGTATTCGTCAATAACAGTAACATATTTATTTCCAATATCAAGCACCTCAACTTCGAACAAAGGATTAAAACCCATATCAATTGGGAGCTTATAGGTATCATCATCTGTATCTAAGCCTAAATATAAATTAACGTCCTCACCCTCAGGTAATCCTTCTTTTATCCAACGCTCTGTGGCTTCTGCCCAAGGATATATTCTGGAAACAGGTATGTGATCTGGAGTTTTACCCTGCTCAATTATTTCTCTTCGTTCTTTATTGTTCATATTTTTATCCTTCACAAATATTTTTTGGTCCCTATATATTTTTCTATAATAAATCAAATTTCTTCTAAAAATTTTAGTCTATATATTTTAGCACTCTCAATTATTGTACTTCCGCCTATTGAAGTTAACTTTACCTGTGCATCGGTTAATAATGCATCTGTTCTTGCAGATAATGCCCACTTATTGTTTACGAAAATTTCAATTATATCTGACTCTGCAATAATTCTTAAATTTGTTAAGCTAGTTAAAGCACCTGACGGAAGAATTATCGATGAAAAATCTTGCGCAGCACTGCCTTTGTAAATTCTTAATTCATTTTTATTACCATCAACCTTAATAACAGAGCTTCCTATTGATATTAATGTGGTTGAAGAATTAAGCCTGATCTTCAAATCAATATCAAGACGATTATATAATCCTTTAAAGGTTGCCACATTATTTGCTTCTAAGGTAGTTGAGGGGATATTCGTTAATTCTCTTCCTCTAATTTTATTGCCAACGCTAGAATCAAGCTTAACTCCTAGCGAGCCATCGTTTGTTTGATATATCTCTCTTGCTAAATTGAGATGCCCACCCCATGAGCCTCCGCTTGAACTTTTAGGTATCCATCCCCACATATGATAGCTATTACCATCAGTTGCTACTTGAGCTGCGCATAAATCATCACCATCAAGGCTGTTTTCCTTTTTATCCTGCCAATTATTGTCAAGGATTTTTTTATCCGCATCACCTATCCAATAGGTAGGTCTGCCTACACCATTATTACTTCTGCCATAAAGTGAAGTTAATAAATACCACCTGTTACCTAACTTAAACATCTGGGGGCACTCAGGTCTTCCTGTTTCAGCATTTGGAAAACGTATTAGCTCCCTTTGATTACTTGTAAAGGAATCAATATTATTTTCTAATGAATTAGACAGCACCAACGAGCAATCAATATTACTACCTACTCCCCAGTATTTATTAGCTCGATAAGCCACAGCTAAGGAGCTAAAAACATTTTCGCTTGAATTAAGGAAAACATAAGGGTCACAAGCTCCGGCAGGGAATTTTTCATTGTCATTAGGTACGCTTATAAATAAAGCATTTTTCCAGCTGAGCAAATTATTGCTTTCTGAAGAAACAATTTCAGCCCCGTTTCCATAAAAGCTATAATACTTGTTATCTGTTTTTAAAACACCTAAGACATAATAAGTTTGCTTTGAATTATAGCCGGTATGTGAAATTGGTTCTACCGTCCATCTTATCATATCCTTAGATGTAACTAATTTAGGCACGAATTTATTTCCTATATTTGCCAAATAGAACATATACCATTTGCTATTACTTGAATTATAATACGGGTGAACATCACCCAAATTATGTGCATTCCCTGTAACATGCAAATCCGAACCCTCTGTTAACTCTGGTTTTACAGAACTAACAGTAGAGCTAGTATTAGAGCTAGTAGCAGAGCTAACCGCAGAGCTTTTAAGTGAATTTGATGCCACCTTGCTTTGGCTTGATAAAGCCATGCTTGAATTTTTATTAGGCTGCTCGCTTGAAGTATAAGAATTAATAGTAATATCCTCACTACTACTTAAAGAGATAGTGTCACTATTATCTAAGGATGAATTTAAATTGGTATCAGTTGATTTTGCTTTGCAAGCCGAAAATAATACAAAAATCATTAATAAAAGTATTATAATGGCCTTAATTTTAGTGTTTTTCAAATATATCACTCCTGTAAGTTTACATCAAAAGATGTATTACTTTATCTCTTCAAGAAATTTTAGCTTGTAAATGCTTGCACTGTTTAAAGCAACATTACCTTTGCTTGCTAAAATTTCTACTTTTTTGTCCTTCATCATATCGCTAATTCTTGCACATAGAGCATATTTTTCATTTACGAATATCTCTAAAATATCATCTTCGGCAATAACCCTAACCTTTACATTTCCATTAAAAGCACCTTTAGGAACTCTATAGGTTGCAAAATATGAGGTTGGATCATTTTCATCCTTATTTATGCTAATAACACTATTTACAGAATTGATTTGTATTTTTATCTCGCCTATAGCTATGCTTGCAACGCTGTTACTTAATGTAAAATCTGCAACAATATCTGCTCTTGAATAAACACCCTCAAACGCAACAGAATCACCCTTATTTATTTGGGTTTTAGCAATCGTTGCAGCTTTTTTACCCCTGATTTTTTTGCCAACAGTTTTATCAAGACGAGTGGCAAGTGTTCCATCTGATAGCTGGTAGACTTCATGTGGAAGATTTATATGTCCTCCCCAATCGCCACCCTGCCATTTTTTCTCTATCCATCCGAACATATAGTTTTTCTTTCCATCAAATGCTACCTGTGCGGCACAAAGATCATCACCGTCAAGTGAATTCTCAGGTTTGCTTTGCCAATCATTTTCGAGGATTTTTTTACCAACATCGCCTATCCAATAGGTAGGTCTGCCTACGCCATTATTGGTTCGACCATAAATGGAAGTAAATAGATACCACCTATTTCCTATTTTAAACATTTGCGAACATTCAGGACGGGTAATGCCCTTTGGAAAACGAATAAGCTCCCTTTGGTCCTTTGTCCATGAAGTCAAATTATTTTGAGACGTGGAGGACAAAGCCATAGAGCAATCGATATTACCATCTGCAGGATTTCTGCCTGTACGATATGCAGTAGAAATACAGCGGTAAACCTTTTCTTCTGCGTCATAAAAAGTAAACGAGTCACATGCTCCAAACAAAAATGTTTTAATGTCATTGGGCACTTTATAATCAGATGGCGAATTTTTCCAAAGTAGCAAATCCATACTTTCAGAACTACCGTGAAATGTAGTGCTACCGTAATAACTACGATACTTGTCTCCATCTTTTATTACGCCGAGCACATAATATTTTGTAGGAGGAATATTATGTTCAAAATTTATATCTTTCTCTTCCCATTTAATCATGTCTTTAGAAACAAGCAGTTTTGAAGCATAATCTCCAGGTTTTAAATAAAACATATACCATGTTGCTGTCTTTTCATCATAAAAAGGATGAACATCTCCAATATTATAGTTGGGGTTTATATAATGAATTGATGTGCCCTTTTCCAAGCCTTTTTCCTCCTTGTTAAATATGATACCGCAACCAGACAACAATAATAACGCCATTACAGCTATAATCAAAAAAGTTAATATTTTTTTCAAATACTAATTTACCTCGTTTTTCCATATTAGAGTTTCGTTGCTATTTTTATTACTCCTAAGATAATCATTTGCTTTTTGAAAAATACATCAAAAGATGTTTTACTCTATCTCTTCTAGGAATTTTAGCTTATAAATACTTGCACTGTTTAAGGCAACTTTACCTTGGCTTGCTAAAATTTCTATCTTTTTGTTTTTCATCATATCGCTAACTCTTGCACATAAAGCATATTTATCATTTATAAATACCTCTAACATATCCTCCTCAGCAATAACTCTTATATTTACATTGCCATTAAGAGCACCTTCAGGAACTCTATAGGTTGCAAAATAGGAGGTTGGATCATTTTCATCCTTATTTATGCTAATAACACTATTTACAGAATTGATTTGTATTTTTATCTCGCCTATAGCAATGCTTGCAACGCTGTTACTTAATGTAAAATCTGCAACTATATCGGCTCTTGAATAAACACCCTCAAATGCAACTGAGGTATCCTTTTTTATATCTGCCTTATTTATTGATGAAAGCTTTGTTCCTCTTATTTTTTCTCCAACATCAATTGCTAGACGAGTTGCTAAACTCCCATCATCGAGCTGATAGACTTCATGAGGAAGATTAAGATTTCCGCCCCAGTCTCCACCCTGCCATTTTTTCGCTATCCATCCCCACATAAAATTATTTTTACCATCATTAGCAACTTGAGCTGCGCAAAGATCATCGCCGTCAAGTGAATTTTCAGGTTTGCTTTGCCAGTCATTTTCGAGGATTTTTTTACCAGCATCGCCTATCCAATAGGTAGGACGCCCAACTCCGTTATTGCTTCTCCCGTATAAAGAGGACCAAAGATACCAGCGATCTCCGATTTTAAACATTTGGGAACATTCTGGTTGTCCTTTAAACCCATCTGGAAAACGTATTAAATCATTCTGATTGCTTGTCCACGAAACAAGGTCATTTTTTTGCGTTGAGGCTAATCCAATCGAGCAATCCATTTTGTTTCCACTTTTTGCATCCTTATTTATTCTATAAGATGTGGTTGTACATCTATACACATTAGAATCTGGATCAAAAAAGACATAAGGGTCTCTTGCTCCTGCGGGAAATAACACACTATCATTTGGCACTTTATATGGGGAAGGAGAGTTTTTCCATAAAAATAAATCCTTACTCATCGTACTGCCATTGTATGATCCCCTGCCATAATAACTTCTGTAATTGTCTCCATCTTTTACGACTCCCAATACATAATATTTGGTCGGAGCAACATTAAATTCGAATTCAATTTCCTTCTCTACCCATTTAATTTTATCTTTTGAGACAATAAGTCTAGATGCATAGTCCCCAGGTCTCAAGTAATACATAAACCAGGTCTTAGTTTTTTCTTCATAAAATGGATGCACATCCCCGATATTGTAATCTTTGTTAATATAATGCAACGAAGTCCCAGTTTCCAAAACTTTACCCCCCTTAGTCGGAACGGTCTTGCAGGAGGAAGCCACCTGTGTGACCAAAATAACTATTATAACTAATGCCAATATTTTTCTCATTTTTTACCTCATTTTAATTAATATATAACTATTTGGATATAATTGGATAAAGTTTTGGAAGTGGGAAATTATTTATTTAACACTATAATTATTTGCTTAAGACTCGAATTATTTGTTGCTCATAAGTCTGTCATATGCCTTTTGAAATATTTCAGTTAGTCTTGGCAATCCCATTTTATCAAGTTCAGTTTTGTACTTCTCCCACTCGCTCATATTTACCTGTCCTGTGACAAATTTGCCTTCCCATTCTTTGACATAGTTCCACATTCCACCTTGAATAAGTGCAAGTTCATCAGCTTCTGCTTTGGTGTAATTCAAGACAGGAACATACTCTTTAGGTTGAAACGGAGTATACAGTGCAGTATGCGCTTCATATTTAAAATCAGGCATATCTTTTGCTGGTTTTGCTTTCTCATAAAGTATTTTTGAAATCCAGGCCAATGACATTCCTCCTGGGCTGTTACCATTTCTCCAGTCGTCATGACCAACGCCTTCAGGTGGTTTAATTCCTGAATACGATGAGTGTGCAGCATCATCCCATTTCCATGTAACATTTTCTGGCCCGCCATTAAATTCCAATGCACCCTGTTCGGTAAACATATAGTCAACCCAACGAACCATTTCTTTGGGATATTTGCATTTATCAGTAATAATAAAGCAACTCGAATAGTAAAATGGATATTCAGTATTTTTCCAGAGTTGTTTGCCATCAGAACCTTTCAAAGGTGGCACTCCAACATAATCAAAATATCTTTCAGGACCTAAAACATAATCACCTACGTGTCTAGAGAAAGATCCAAGAATTACTTCTGGGTTCTGACCTAATGCATTTAGTTGTTCATTTGACAATGTGAACGATTCTGAAAATAACAAATTGTCTTCATACATTTTTCTCCAGTATTCAAGACCTTTTTTATAACCTTCTGTCGCTGGAACAAATGAAAGCTTTCCATTATTTACCATCATGTGACTAAATTGATTGTCCACAACACCCCATGGACCATATAAAGAACCTAAGCCATAATACCCAATCCAAGTGGTAAATGGGATTTCATCTTTTTTCCCGTTTCCATTTGGATCTTTATCTCTAAAAGCTTCCATAACAGTTCTGAATTCTTCTGTAGTTGTTGGAACTTTTAAATTTAACTTGGTTAACCATTTCTGGTTGATATACCACTTATCCTCAACTTGCATATGCGTAACATTTTCAATTTTTGGTAGCGAGTAAATTTTACCGTCAATGGCTGTTTTTTCTTTTGATAAAGGTTCTAATTCAAACATCTTTTTAACATTTGGTGCATATTTATCAACAAGATCATTCAATGCAATAAACTTTCCTGAAGGTCCATACATCCCATCATAATTTGCAGATAATCCTCTACCTAGGAACACATCAGGATAATCTCCTCCGGCAAGCATTAAACTTACATTTTCTGCAAACCCCTGTCCTGAAATTTCTTCCCAATCAATTTTAATATTCGTTTTTTTCTCATAATCCTGAATAACTTTCATTTTTGTGAAATCACCATGGTTTGCCATTTTGAAAACTGCAACTTTTACATTGATTGGTTTTTTCACAATTGGATAACCGGTTTCGTTAAAGTTATCTGCGGTTATAGATTCAGTTGATTTCGAAGGTTTATTACATCCTATTAGCCCTAAAATAGAAGCCATTATTAAGATTGCAATAAAATTCTTAAAGACTTTTCTTCTTGTACTTTCCATTTAATTTCTCCTTTACAAAATTATCCCTTGATTGCTCCTATCATTACACCCTTAACAAAGTATTTTTGCATAAAAGGGTAAATCACAATCATAGGAATTGAAGATACGACTATCAGACAATACTTTATTATTTCCGAAGTACGATTAATTTGAAGAGCCGTCATCATTGGATCTCTCATGCTTTCAGCAAGTATGTTTTTTATTAATATATCTCTCAAAATTAACTGTAAAGGAAACAACTCCTTTGACCGTATAAAAATAAGTGCTTCAAAAAATTTGTTCCATTGTCCTACTCCATAAAAAAGTATCATAACTGCTAAAATAGGTTTGGCCAATGGCAGTATTATCCTGATAAGATAGTTCATGTTGCCACACCCGTCTATTTTTGCAGCCTCCCACAATTCTCCTGGTATTGATGATTGAAAAAAAGTACGCATTACAATTATATTCCACATCGAAACTGCAGAAGGAAGTATTAGCGCCCACATTGTATCATAAATACCTAATCCTCTTACAACTATCCATATAGGAATCAATCCGCCACTAAAAAATAATGTTATAGTGAAAATTATTGTAAATACATTCCTGCCAATAAAATCCTTTCTTGACAAAGGATACGCAGCCATTATTGTCAAGGTTACATTGATAAAGGTTCCAACAACAGTATATATGGTGCTGTTTAGAAATCCTCTTCCTATTTCCGGAGAACTAAACACTTTAAGATACCCTTCAACCGTAAACCCAACTGGAAGTATCCACATCCTCCCTCCAACAACAGCATTAGGGTCACTAAATGATGCGCTGATAATATAAACTAGTGGATAAAGAATTGTTATCAAAACAATTAGTAATAGCCCCAGATTAAAGGTGTCAAAAATTGTATCGAATTTAGTTCTTTTAATATGACGATGGATTTTTTTATCTAAGGTTTTTTCTACCACAAGCTTGCCTCCCCAACTTTTTTAACAATAAGGTTAACAATTACAAGCAAAGCAAAATTAATTAATGAATTAAAAACACCTATTGCTGTACCATAGCTAAATTGATTACTTAACAACCCAATGTTGTACACGTAAGTGGAGATGACCTGCGAACTTGAAATATTCATTGAATTTTGCATAAGGAAGACTTTCTCAAATCCGACATTCAAAATACTTCCCATAGAAAGTATTAACATAATAATAATAGTAGGTTTAATACAAGGCAAATCAATGTTAATAATTTTCTGTAACTTGTTCATTCCATCTACATAGCCAGCCTCATATAACTCAGGGTCAACAGATGACAATGCTGCTATAAATATTATAGATCCCCATCCTGCTTCTTGCCAAATTCCAGAGATTACATATATAGGAATAAACATATTAGGCTCTTGCATAAAATGTATACTGTCGATATTCAATAACCCCAAAAGGTTGTTTATTATACCAGTACGTGGGTTTAAAAAAGCAACAAGCATCCCAACAAAGACAACAGTTGATATAAAGTGCGGTGCATACGTTATCGTCTGAACGTATTTTTTAAAATACTTATTCTTAACTTCATTCAACATGAGTGCTAAAAAAACAGCAATTGGGAATCCAAATAGCAATGAGAAAAAACTTGTTAGGAAAGTATTTGATAGAATTTGTTTAAATTGATAAGCATCAAAGAATCTTTTGAAATATGTTAATCCAACCCAGTGATCTCCGAAAATTCCTTTAATTGGATCATATTCTTTAAAAGCAAGCGTAATTCCATACATAGGAAGGTAACAAAAAATCAAATAATATGCCAAAACAGGTAAAATCAAAAGATAGAGTGAATAATTTTTTGACATTGCTTTTAATGTTTTAATAAACTTCCCATTAATGTTTTGGTCTTTGCTTTTAACAAGGGCGGCATCAGCCGATTTCACAGTTTAATCCTCCTTTTTTTTCGATGTGTAAACGTTATCTCATATTTGCATTATATCATATACAAAATCAATGTCAATATCATTTCGAAAAATTGTAATTTCAATTATGCATGGTTGATTTTTACAACATTATCACTAAATATTTACTTTTTCTTTGACATATTATTATTTTACTATATAATGAAAGTGTATTTTAACCAACCTAGAGGGAGTGATAACGTGGCCACAATTAAGGATGTTGCTAAACATGCTGGAGTTTCTGTAGCAACAGCATCAAGAGCAATTAGAAATGTAGGGTATGTAAGTGAAGAAAACAAATCAAAAGTTAGTAAGGCGGTTAAAGCCCTGAATTATACTCCTGATTTGAATGCGAAAACTTTGCGTAGTGGGAAAAGCAACGTAATAGGCGTTGTTGTATCCGATTTAGGTAACTATTTTTATAACATTGTTCTTAGCAAAATCGAGCAAGATCTCAAGAAGTTGGGCTATGTCATGCTATTATGTTACAGCAACGAGGATACAAGCGAGGAACTTCAAAATCTAAATTTAATGTTACAGTCAAGAGTTGATGGAATTATATTTACACCTGTTAGTAATACAAATGATAAGATAATACAGAGCATTAAGAGTCATGGTATACCAATCCTTCAGTTATATAGAAATGCTTATCCTGGCTTTGATTCAGTTGTTGTTGATGATGAAACTGGAGCATATCTCGCAACGAAAAACCTTATAGAAAAAGGGCATAGGGACATCTTGCTTTTTGGCGTTGACAGTTCAATATCCCCGAGCAGAACAAACGGATACAAACGTGCTTTTAATGAAGCAAGTGTAAAAGTTAATACTGACTATATAATTGAATGCTCAATACATAATGATATCAAGGAACTCGCCAAAGAAAAAATCAGAAAGCTTAACCCAACAGCCATCGTAGCCGGAACTAATACGTTTGGCTATGACATTGTTACAGCGTGTAAAGAAGAAGGGCTTATAATACCAGATGATATAAGCTTCATCGTTTTTGATGATGTTTCCTGGGTTTCCTTAAATGATATTTCGGTTATCTGGCAACCAGTAAATGGTATTGCTTCTTCCGCTGTTCAGATTTTGATAAAGAGAATTCAAACGTCTGAAGCAAATCGCGAAAATTCAGAAAATGAGTCTTCTACAAATATTAAAATCGAGCCATCACTTATTCAAAGGAAGTCCGTTAAAGCATATAAAAGAAAGCTTTGATAGTATTGTCTTGCTGTTTTCATTACAAACCATGAAATAAATTGAAAATAATTATGCATTTTATAAAAAATATTATTGACAATGAAAAAAAGGCTTGCTATAATGCATTATAGGATAACGATTACACATTGCAAATTTGCATGTTATCGCTCATCCCAAAACTAGTCATTTCGATGTGGCATATTTTTTTAGTGTATTAAGTAAACGTTATCACACTAACAGAATAATTCAAACAAATTTAGGAGGAGAAAGAAAATGAAAAAGACTCTATCAGTTATGGTAATTCTATTAATCTCAGTATTTATGTTTGCATCGTCCTCTTTCGCGGCTGTCGGAAATAACATTGACAATAATTTTGAAAGTGGTTGGATTGACGGATGGTTCCAAAGTGGTGAAGGGCACGGGTTTTCTATTGTTGAAGACTCACTCAACACAGCAAACCATGAATTAAAGTCAAATTCTCAAACTGCATATAATGCTCTTTACTTTGGCGAATTTGCTGATAATGTTGTAATGCAATTCGATTTTAAGCCAAACACAACAGGCGAAACATGGGGTGGGGTATCTTTACGATGTGGGCCCGACGGAAGATACGATATTGGTTTAAATAACGGTACAACTCATCAATCCAGAGTTAGAATTTGGCGTTCCGGCGCAGAAGTCGCATACAACATCCATGAATCTATTGGTAAAGGAGTTCCTGCACTTGAACCCAATAAATGGTCTACAATTAAAGTTGCATTGCAAGCTGGCAGAATCAGAGTTTTTGCTAATGATATGCTAGTTATTGATTATACCGATGCGCAACCTCTAACGGTAGGCGGATTTGGATTCAGAGCTGCAAATGCCGATGTTTCGTATGATAATCTTAAATTTTATCCTATAGCGGATTTAGTAGTTGCTCCTATGACTGGTTATTCTGATGACTTTTCAACTGATAAGATGATTGCTGAGAGTCCTTATAATACAACTCCTTATATGGATCCAGACGGCAACCCTTTCGAAATCGCAAATGGAGCTCTTCTTTCTCCAGATAAAGATAACTATAATGCCATATATTTTGGCGCAGCTCAAGAAAAAACAGTTATGGAATTCGACTTCAAGGATTTCGGTAGCGGCGAACATACTGGCGGCGTTTCGTTGAACTCATGGACGCTTAACGGCGGAGCTCGTTACGACATAGGAATCTCAAGTAACGCAATCGGAGATAAAAAGGTCGTTATTAACAAAGGCGGGGAAGAAGTAGCAAGTAACACTGATGCTGCCACAGGTAAACACACTCCTAGCATCCTAGAAAATGAATGGACAAATTGTAAAGTTGTTCAGGATGGCGGAAACATCAAAGTTTATGTTAAAGACGTATTGTGTGTTGATTATACAGATAGCGAGCCTCTTACTGGTGGTTACTATGCTTTCCGAGCAGCAAATTCTATGGTTGGATATGACAACTTGAGTTTCTATGCAATCAGTGCTTTGGTTTTAGACCCTGCACCAGAAACTACACCTACTTCGGCTGTTTCTAATTCAGACGATGATAATGGAAACCCAACAACACAAGACAATTCAAGCAATCTATTTCTAATATTAGCATTAATTGGTTTAGGCGGAATTATAATCATTTCTAGATGTAGAAAGTCTGCAAGATCATAATTTGTCAAATTTGTTGAATAAATTTGTTGAATTAATCCCCTAATTATTTTAAATTAATTATATTACATTAATTATTTTACATTAATTATTTTACATTAATTATTTTACATTAATTATATTGCATTAATTGTTTTACATTAATTATTTTACATTAATTATTTTACATTAATTATTTTACATTAATTATATTGCATTAATTATTTTACATTAATTATTTTACATTAATTATTTTACATTAATTATTTTACATTAATTATTTTACATTAATTATTTTACATTAATTGTTTTACATTAATTATATTACATTAATTATATTGCATTTTCAAAAATGAAGTTTATTGTTTTAAACAAATCAACCGGAGGTATTATGAAAAAAATATTAATTACTATTTGTTCCTTTCTTATTATTATTTCAGCATCTTTTCCTGTCCTTGCTGCTGAAAAGTTTTCTGAAGACTTTTCAGATCCATCAAAACTAACATATTTTGTTTTCGAAAATGATGGTTTTATAGTTCAGGATGGAGCTTTTGTTGCAAAATCTGTTAACAAATATAACGCAGCATATTATGGCGAATATTTCGAGACCTGTGTTTATGAATTTGATTTTAAAGATTACGGCGACGGCGATCACGTTGGCGGAGCATCGCTTCGTGTAGGAAGTGCCCGTTATGATGTTGAAGTAAGAAGTGACGCAAAGAACGATGACGAGAAAATAGTTATTTGGAAAGGTGGCCCTAACAAAAAAGCCAGTAACACCATGAAAGCGACTGGCAAGGGTATCCCTAGTATTCCTGTTGGTAGCTGGACCAATATAAAAATAGCTATGACAAGAGATACTATAAAAGTTTATGCGAATGATATATTATATTTAGACTATAAAGATTCTTTGCCTTACACATCAGGTGGATTTGGAATCAGATCAGCAAATTCAAAAATCGGATATGATAACATTAAAATTTATGATATTGCTGATTTAAAACTCAATCCAAAGCCAACAGCTGGCGCAACATCTTCAAAGTCTTCTTCAATTAAATCAAGTAGTACTATTTCTTCAGGTACAGCTCAATCATCAATTGTTACATCTTCTGAAATAGCAGCTTCATCGGAAGTTATTTCAGAATCTATTTCTGAGATAAGTGAAGGTACTTCAAGCTCAGATTCAGCATCAGTTATTACAAGTGAAGAAACATCTATGTCTTCCTCTTCCTCTTCAAGTGATGTTGAAACAGAAAAAGGACTTCCCCCTCTTATTCTAATGATTATAATTCTTGCTGTAATTGTAGCTGCAGGGGCCGTGTTCTTTATCTTAAGAAAAATTAGATCCAACAAAACCTAGCTTACAACTGGTATTCCCTTAAGTATTTTGAAACTCATGTAAGCAGTACATTATGATACATTTAAATTAAAATTCCTTAATCAAAAAAACCGGCAATTTGCATTGCCGGTTTTTTTGTGCGAATAATGTTGTACGAATAATGTTGTTTAATTTTATAACCTCACGCCCAAACAAGTTCCTCCATCATAAGATTGTCTTTATACCATTCGTCGTTTGTAAGTAATTCTTCTGGGGTGCCTTTGCTCTTTATTCTGCCATTTTCGATTATAACAACACTGTCACAGCTGATAATTGATGTAAGACGATGTGATATTGAAATAATCGTGCGGGAATCGCTTGCTTTGGTGAGGACTTTAATAATCTGTGATTCGGTTATGGAGTCGAGATTTGCAGTGATTTCGTCAAGTAGTAATATTGGCGGGTTGGTCACAATAGCTCTTGCAATGGCGAGAAGCTGTTTTTGGCCAGCTGAAAACAGAGTATCGTTTGTGAGCAGCGTGTCGAGTCCATTTTCTAGCAGCTGAACATATTCTTTCATTCCAACAAACTCAAGCGCTTCAAGAATTTGTTCTTTCGTAATTGCTCGATCCTTAAGGCTTATTTGATCAGCAACTGTTCCTTTTATCTGGTGAAATGACTGGTCGACGTAACCGAAAATACTTCGTTTAAGGCTGTTTGGTATTTTGAAAATATCAACGCCATTTAATGTAATTTTACCTTTTGATGGCTCTAATAATCCAAGCATAAGTTTGAAAAGTGTTGTTTTGCCAACCCCTGTTCTTCCTGCCACTGTTACTTTTTCGTTTGGCGTTATTGAAAATGTTATGTCGTTAAGAACATCAATCCCATCTTCGTATTGAAAGCTCACATTCTCAAATGAAATTGTCAATTCGCTTTTACAGATTCTGTTGTCCCTTAGCCCGTAATTTGTGCTATTCGATTCTGTTGTATTTTCATTTTTTGTACTATTGTTCTCATGTCTTCGATCTCTCGTACAATTGCTGTTATTCAATTCCACCTTGTTAGCAAAATGAGCACTTAATTCTGGATTGGCTAAATTAGAAGGAGTAATTTCTTGCCCAGCTGCTTTGTCACTAGGTAATTCCGAATCGAGTTTGATTTGATTTTGCAATCCAGCCTTTTTCGTGGCTTGATTTGGCTGTGATTTTTTATCAGCACCAAATATCCCTAACTGCTTTGAAATTTCATTTTGATTATCTTCCATTTCAATTGCTGGCATCTGATAAAAGTCATTCACTCTTTTCATTCCTGAAATCGCCTGCTGAATAGCCTGAAGTTCCATGCCAAGGCTCTCAATTGGATGAAAAAGACCTGAAATTAAGTCCATTGTTGCCGCAATCATTCCGAGGGAAATGCCGAAAAACGAAATCTGTTTTGATGACAAAATAACAATCCCCGCAATAAATATTGCTCTCATTAAAAGAATTATCGGTGAAAATATTGAGTCATAAAAATTAACTTTTTCGGCAGTGTCAAAGTTTTTAGTCAAATGTTTTTTATAAATATTTTCCATATATTTTTCTTTACTGAAAGATTTAATCATAAGGATATTTTTAAAACTTTCCGAAATGTGATTATTCACTACCCCTGTTATAATTCGATTTTCAATCTGAGCTTTTAACATTTTGCGCTGAAACAACCTTGTAATCCAGTAAATAAATGGAAGAATAAGAATTGTCGCAGCCCCAAGCTTTGCCTGAAACATCCATATTGACGCTATAATTCCAATTATTTTAAAGCAATCGATCATCATTCCGATTAACCCACCGGTAAAAATTGACTGTATGGCGTCAACGTCGTTGGTAAATCTTGACACAACTGCGCCTGTTGTGTTTGACGAGAAAAATGATTGATCCAATTTGTGCATTTTTTGCATCATCCCGGTTCTGATATCTTTTGTTATTTTTTGTCCAAAAATCGTAAGTAATGCTTCTTTTATAAAATCGAAAACACCTATTAAAACTAAAACAATCATATAAAATATAGCCGTTGACAAAAGCCCGTCTTTTGTACGGCCGACAAAATTGTTGTCAATTATTCGTTTCAAAAGTTGCGGAGGTACAAGACTTGCGAGTACAACGCCTGCAATTACAAAAGCCAAGGTGACCGCGAGCCCTATATTCTTTTTTAACACCTTTTGCACTATCGACTTGACAGTCACTTATTGTTTCCTTCTTTCTACGAGTTATTTTCTTCTAATTGATTTTTTTATTTATTTTGATATTCTTATTTCAGACATTTGTTTTAGCTCAATGTTAATTTTAGTTTTTATACACTTTATCTCTTTCTATGTGCAACTATCACTTTTAATATTTATTTCTCTTAATCTAATTTATGTTATTATTGCTGTTCTTTCAATTTACTAGTGCACAATAATAGCTAAAGTTTTGCTATAAAACGAGTATATTTTTCGCAATACTTCGCTGACATCATTTTTCAACTCGGTCGCTGCTTTGTTTGCATATTAAAGATTGTCGCATAAAGCTTGTTTTCTTGCATAAGTTCATCGTGCGTGCCTGTAACCATTGATTTGTCTTTGTTCAAAAGCAGAACCTTGTCCATTGCGGGGAAAGCTGTGAGTCTGTGTGATATAAGTATAATAAGGCTTTCTCTATAATTTCGTCTGAGATTTGACAAGATTTCTTCTTCGGTTTTTTGATCAACGGCAGAAAATGGGTCGTCGAGGATTATGATTTTTCTTTTTTCTAAAAGAGTTCTTGCAAGCGCAACTCTGGCTTGTTGTCCACCACTTAATCTGACTCCGGTATTACCAACCAAAGTGTTTTGACCATCTGGCATTGATTGCAGGTCAGTATCAAAGCAAACTGTTTTTAGAACTTCGGTTATATCTTTTGCTTCTCCAAGAGTAATATTGTTGTATATTGTATCTGTAAGCAGCAGCGGCTGGTGACCTAGATAAGAAATCATACTGCTTCGCTCATATTCCGAATAGTCAAAAAGATTTTTACCATCAATTGTTATCGAACCATGGAATGGATAAAGCCCCAAAAGGGACATTCCAAGCGTTGATTTACCGCTCGCGATTGTGCCTGTGATTCCAATCATTTCGCCTTGTTTACCTTCGAAATTTACGTCTTTTAGTATTGGATCTTTACTTTCATCGTATGTAAAT
This sequence comes from Saccharofermentanales bacterium, assembly GCA_038326615.1. Taxonomy (GTDB): domain Bacteria; phylum Bacillota; class Clostridia; order Saccharofermentanales; family UBA5734; genus JBBQKF01. The sequence continues at coordinate 41,304 of JBBQKF010000008.1, forward strand.
TCAAGGTTTTTAACGTTTAAAATTGTTTTGTCCGTGTTGAAAGTAACTTTATCATCTTTGGTTTTAAAATTTGCGAGATATGGCTTAATCCTTTGCCAGGAAACTTTTGATTTCTGGACAGAATTAAAAAGTTTTGATGCCTTGCTTGCTTTTATAGCAATGGAAATAAACATGACAAGGTATGCAGAGAATTCACCAATACTCCACCCTCCGGAAAGAACCTTTTCGCCGCCGAAGTATAACACGAAAATAACTCCTGCCATTGCAATTACATTGTAAATCGGCTGCATTGAATTCTCAAGCAAATTCGCTTTAACAGCCTTTTGCTGAAGGTCGGACAATTCGGTTTCGTAATCTTCCTCGTTTTGTTTTTCCATTCCGTTAACTTTATACAACATTGCATTTTCAACAGCATCTACCGTAATCTGTGCAATCTCGCTGCTTTTATTTCGATAATCGGTCACTACCCTGTAAATAACCGTTTTAAGTTTTTCGGCAACCAGCATCGCAACCGGTATGAAAATGGTTGAGAGCAATGTGATTTTTACATCATATACGAGCAAAGCGATATAATATGCAAGCATCAATACGCCAGTGTCAAATATTTCCGTGGTGAATTTCCGCATCCCTTCGACGCAAAGATCGACATCCGAAACTGCTCTGGTCATTAGGTTTCCTATTGATTCTTTCTTTAAATCCGGATAATTTCTATGAAGTATTGTGTTATAAATTGCAAAACGCATGTTTGCGATTGTGTTATTTGCGAACCGCCGAATATAAAATCTTTTGAAATATCGCAAAAGCTGGATAAATGCAATAAGCAGAACAAACGTTATAACAAGAAAAATGATTTCTTTAAGGCTTTTATCATTTACAAGTCCGTCAATAAGTTTCCCTTGAAAAATCGGGCTAAGCACAGAAAGCCCATTAAAAGAAAGTCCGAAAATAACGATAAGAAATACGACGACTTTTTCTTTTTTCCAATATTGTATTATTCTATCAGGATTCTCAACCGGCTCAATCTTAAGCTTTGCCAAAATATTCTCATCTCGTTTCTTTTTATGATTACTGGCGATTCTATGTTGTTGTTTTATATTAATTTATCCATTTTCCACATAAGATAACGTGGAATAATATCCTATCAAAATTGAATTAGCATTAATTAGTGCCTTCACCTAAGTGAGCATTTAGGTCTCGTCCGCCGTAAAGCACGCGAATAATGACAACGGCACTACTTGCAACATCCACTACATAAAATATAATGTAGTTATCAACTGCAAATTTCCTTAGCCCCTTGCTATGCCAAGGTTCATCTGGATACAAGGAGTAGCGCTCTGGCATTTGTTCCAAATTTAATATGCTCGACTTAATGCGAGAATATTGCTTTATTGCAATTGCAGGCTCAAGTAAATGATATGCGATATAGCTATAGATATCTCGCATATCATCTTTGGCTCTTCTTGTTATTTGTATCTCATAATTCATATTTTGTATTCGCTCTCAATAGAGTCGAACACATCCGTTGCCTTTTCCGAATTTCCTTCTTTGTAATCTGCAAAGCCCTTTTCTATTTCGATGTCAAACTGTTCTTTTGTCATTGTTCCAAATGATGGTAAAGATAATGCAGGAATTTTCACGTCAAAGGGAAGCCCCCGTTGCAGCACAACTTGCTTAAGAAAAATCCCGATGGCATTGGACATGGGTATCCCCAACTGATCTAGTACAATTTCAGCCTGCGCCTTAAGCTCTGGTTCCACGCGAGCAAATACATTTGATGTTCTAGCCATAATATCACATCCTTTCAATGATATTATATGCTGTTGTATATACAATTGCAAGCATTTTGAAGGCTTTTTAACAGAGTTAAAAAGCTACATAAACCTTACTATATTTTATTATTTTGTATTCCATTATTTTCGGAGTTGGTTCAATTATTTACTGGTGTCGGAGTTTTTGATATTTTATCGCGTACCTCTTACTATGCTCATTCTCATCGTCATAGAAATCCTCATTTGCAATTTCAATGTGATTTGCAATTTCAATATAATTTGTAAATTACCATCGTTAATTCAGAAATATCCCTTCATTTTGTTAATACTCTTTATTTTTAGTATTATTTTAAGCGAATTAACTGTATTTGTTGTAATATAATTTCTACTAATATATAATTAAAATAAGTAATTTACCTTTTTAAAAAGAACAAAACAATTTCATTTTATGGTAAAATTTCTATATCATAAAATGACGGTTTATTCAAAACAAGGAGGATTCAAAATGATCATCATAGGCGAAAAAATTAACAGCACTCTCAAATCCATCCGCCCAGCAATGGAAGCACGTGATAAAAAGGCTATTCAGGATCTTGCCAAACTTCAGTACGAGGCAGGTGCAACATTTATCGACGTTAATGCCGGTATGTTTTACGAAAATGAAATTGAAACCCTCGAATGGCTTATTGATTCGGTTCAGGAAGTCATTGATGCTCCTTTTGCCATCGACTCACCTAGTGCTAAAGCTATACTTGCTGGCCTTAAGAAAAACAAGAATGGAAAACCACTTATTAACTCCATAACAGGCGAGAAAGAACGTTTTGATGCAATTTTACCACTTATTACAGAGTATAATACTGGGATAATTGCCCTTTGCATGGACGACAGTGGTATGCCAGAAACAACAGACGAAAGATTGTCCATTGCACAGAAAATGATTAAAAATCTTACACGCGAAGGCGTTGCATTGTCTGATATATATATTGATCCAATGATAAGACCTATTGGTACCGGATCACATTATGGATTAGTTGCCATCGAAACTATGCGTAAAGTAAAATCCGAGTTCCCTGACGTTCACATCGCATGCGGCCTTAGTAACATTTCTTTTGGAATACCTGCAAGAAAAGTTATGAATCAGGCTTTCTTGGTTGCTGCAATGACCTCCGGAATGGATGGCGCTATCCTTGACCCTCTCGATAAGAAACTTATGACATTCCTTTATGCAACTGATGCATTACTTGGCAACGATGATTTTTGTATGAATTTTATAACCAAATTCCGAGAAGGTGAAATTGAAGTCTGAGTTATAGTATAAGGAAATATGAGCAAGATTTTAAAGAAGAGAAATTGAAACAGGAATTTCATAAAAGTTGAACTTTGAAACAGGAATTTCATAAAAGATGAACTTTGAAACATGAATTTCATAAAAGTTGAACTTTGAAACATGAGTTGCAGCGAAGAGAAATTGAAGATTGAATTGCAGAGAAGATGAAATTAAAGCTTAATTTGCAAAAAAGGTTCTCAAAAATCTTAAGTTGTATAAAAAGCAAAATTCAAGTTATAGTAGTAGCAATGACAAATTCAAGTTTGAATATTAAAAAAATATTATTAAAATTTGGGTTTTTTAAAAAATGAAATTTGAGCCTAATTTGTATCAAAACTAAAAAACTAAAAAACTAAAAACGAAAGGATTGATTTTATATGATAAATCCAATTCATCACATTAAAAACAAAATATATCACATTGAAATTCTTCCCCCAAAACAGGATTCCGAGAAACTTGACGCGGACCTTGAGCTTTTTGCCTCAAAGTATCAAAGAGCAATGGACAGCGGTTATTGCATATGTATTACTGACAATGCAATGGGGTTACTTGCTTTTCAGGGAACTGAGCTTATCGAAGAACTTGATTTACCGGTTGACCCTGCTCAGTTAATGATACACCTTAACACATTTCACACTAAAGAAGATCTCGACCATATCCTTAACATCTGCAAGACAAAGGGTATTGAATCCTTACTTATTATTAGTGGCGATGGGTCTGACCGTCTCCCTAAGCTACAGCCATCTGACATCGGTGAAACCGAAATTGAAGCTGTAACTTCTGTTGAATTATTGAAATATATAACCCGCGAATACCCAGACACGTTTGTGCTTGGTGTTGCTTTTAATCCATACGAACCCGAAGAACACGAGTTTGCAAAAATGGAACGAAAGATAAAAGCAGGCGCTTCTTTCATAATTACACAGCCTCTCATAGAGAAAAATGCTATTGTCGATGAACTTCTTGTAAAATATCCTGACATTCCGGTAACTATAGAAGCTTGGATGAGCAAGAAACTTTACTTATTATCTGAGGCAGTAGGTTACGAAATACCTGAAGATACCGCATTTGATCCAATTGAAACACTAAAAGAGCTTCACAGGATCTATCCTAATTGTGGTGTTTACCTTTCATTGCTTGGATTTAAGACACAGTACGATCTTATCACGGATACGTGGATTTAAATGTTCGGTGCTCTTATGTACGGACAGAAACGAGGTTGTTGTGAAAATAGTTGTATGTATAAAACAGGTGCCGGCAACAAATGATGCCAAAATTGATCCTGAAACAAAGCGAATTATCCGAGAAGGAATGAAAGCGATTCTCAATCCTTTTGACAATTACGCTATCGAAGAAGGCGTTTTGCTCAAAGCTAAATTTGGCGGCGAGTTGATTGTTCTTTCGATGGGTCCCGAAAAGGCAGAATTAAGTTTAAGAGAAGCGATTTCAGTTGGTGCTGACAGAGCAATTTTGCTAAATGACAGAGCTTTTGGTGGATCAGATACCTGGGCAACAAGCTATGCTTTGTCAAAGGCAATAGAGAAAATCGGTGATGTAGACCTTGTAATTTGCGGTAAACAAGCAATTGACGGCGATACTGCACAGGTTGGCCCTGGAATTGCAGCTCATCTTGACTGGGTTCAGGCAACATATATAATGGCTGTCGAAGATGCCTCATCTACTACTATCAAAGTAAAAAGAATGCATGAAGATGGTTTTGATATCTGTGAACTCAATTTTCCTGCCGTTCTTACCGTCGTTAAAGATATTAATACACCGCGCGTGCCTACATTGAAGGGGCGACTTGCATCTCAGAAAAGTGAGATTACAGTCTGGAAGCCTGATGACATCGGAGCGGAATTAGATAAAATAGGACTTAACGGTTCACCAACAAGAGTTGTTAAAACAAATCCGCCCGCACCAAGACATTCAAGTACACTCAAAATCGAAGGCACATCCGAGGATTGTGCTAAGAAGCTGGTGCGTGAACTACGCCTCAGGAGCATTTTGTAATTTCGGAGGTTACTTATTATGATTACTTTAACTCAGGAAGATAAAAATAAATACAAAAATGTCTGGGTAATTGCCGAAATTCTTTCAGGAGTTATTCAGCCTGTGACGCACGAATTGATTGGCGCTGCAAGAATTCTAGCCGACAAGCGCGGAAGTGATGTTTGGGTTATGGTTATGGGTTTTGGACTTGTAGGTCAGTCAGAATCGCTATACGCATATGGTGCAGACACTGTAATATTAGTTGATGACGAGAAACTTTCTGGATTTGTTGACGAATTGGAAGCAAAAATTCTTTCGAGAATGATTTATAAATATTCTCCTGAAATGATTCTTTGTGGTGCTACAACTAGAGGCCGCGCATTGGCTCCTCGTGTTGCGGTTATGACTTTTTGCGGATTAACTGCCGATTGTACCGGGCTTGATATCGATCTCGACAATGGAGATTTATTGCAGACACGTCCTGCATTTGGTGGAAATATAATGGCTACAATAAGATGTTCTGACCACCGCCCGCAGATGGCATCGGTTCGTCCGCGTGTTATGAAAGCCCCTGAACCTGATAATTCAAGAACTGGCAATATAATAAATGAATCTGTAATTGATTCTGACTCGATAAATATCAAAAAAATACTCGAAGTTTTCCACAACACTGAATCATCTGTCAATCTTGCTGATGCTCAGATAATAATCTCTGGCGGCAGAGGAATGAAAGGCAAAGCAGGATTTGATCTTCTTCGCAAATTCGCGGTAAAAGTTGGCGGCGCGGTTGGCGCAAGCAGAGCTGCTGTTGATTCCGGTTGGATTCCATACGCACATCAGGTCGGTCAAACTGGCCAGACTGTACAAACAAAAGTTTACATTGCCTGTGGAATTTCTGGGCAAATCCAGCATCTAGTTGGAATGCAGTCCTGCGATATGATTATTGCTATCGACAAGAATCCAGATACACCAATGATGCAAATTGCCGATATAGCAATTGTTGGCGACTTGTTTGAAATTATTCCGGAAATTATTAAAGAAATTCCGAAATTGTAGGAAATTAAGGAATTAATTAGTAAGTTAAGGAATTATTATATCAGTTTTCCATATCGAGACCAAACACTTTTTGAATAAAAATTTTTGATGTCAATTTCCAAAGTAAACTTCAAAAGCGGAAATGATAGTGCTAATTCCAAAAGGAACTTCAATAGTGGAAATGCTAGTGCTAATTTTCAAAGTAACCTTCATTGTGGAAATGCTAGTGCTAATTTTCAAAGTAACCTTCATTGTGGAAATGATAGTGCTAATTCCAAAAGGAACTTCAATAGTGGAAATGTTAGTGCTAATTTTCAAAGGAACTTCAATAGTGGAAATGTTAGTGCTAATTTTCAAAGTAACCTTCAATAGTGGAAATGGTAGTGCTAATTTTCAAAGTACCCTTCATTGTGGAAATGGTAGTAGTATTTAATCTGAAAAGAATATGCTTAGAATTAAGATAGGAAATTTTCTTGCCAATCTGCTTGCAACATAATGTAAAAATGAGCTACTATTCATTTGGCTCTGTTTCTTGTTTTTGCAACTTGCTGTTCCTAAAATATAGTAAAAAATCAACTGATACCATTATAAAATTAAGGCAATAAAAGAAAAGAACATAAGTAATTTTTCCTCCGGATAATTTTGCCGCTATTCCACATGCATATCCAATGAGGATGAACAATATGAATAGCAAGCTTTTTCCTTTTGTTGTTCTGGATTTGTACGATTTATAAATTGATAATGGCCACGAAATTCCAAAACACAAAATCATCATTGCCTCGAAAATACTACTCATAAAATTCCTCCATCATATTAGTTTGTTTTGTTTTTTCATAATTTAATCACAAAAACAAATCTCTTTTTCCTTCTCTTAGCAAAGCGATGTTTTTGACCAACAAATTCTTTATATCACCACGCTCAATTTTATTAACTTCTTTTTCAATCAAAGCGTTACCTATAGCAAGAAGGTCCTCGTCTCCATAATCAAGAATATATTCAAGGAATGTCATTAGGGCGTTCGGTGTGCATACATTATGGATATTTCCAGTTTTTGCAAGCTGCATGAATCTGTCACCGGTTCTTCCTTTTCTATAACATGCAGTACAAAAACTTGGGATATACCCATCGTTTATCAAGTCTTTTACAACATCCAACGGCTTTCTTTCATCTGAAAGGGAGAATTGTTCTGTGTTAGAATGAGTTTCACTATCTTTGTAGCCGCCGATTCCTGTGCAAGATCCGGCGCTGACCTGAGAAACCCCGTAGTGTAAAAGCTTTTTTCTCATCTGTGCTGTTTCTCTAGTTGACATAATTATTCCTGTAAAAGGTACAGCAATTCTTATTATTGCGACGAGGCGTTTAAATGTTTCATCATCTACTAGGTGAGGAAACGTTGCCAGGTCCATACCTTCTGCGTGTTTAAGTCTTGGCATAGAAATTGTGTGAAAGCCAACTCCATATTCTTTTTCGAGGTGACTATTATGCATCATTAATCCAAGCACTTCAAATTTTGCATCATAAAGGCCAAAAAGTGCGCCTGCTCCCACATCCCCAATTCCTGCCTGCATTGCTCTGTCAAAGGCGGTCAGGTGGTATTCATAATCGCTCTTCATGCACTTGGGGTGCATTTTTTCATATGTTGGTTTGTGATATGTTTCTTGAAAAAGGATATAGGTACCGATGCCTTTTTCGTTAAGTCTGCGGTAATTTTCAACAGTCGTAGCTGCAATGTTTACATTGACACGTCTTATACTTCCATTATCAAGTTTTGTTTCATATATTGCATCAATTGCTTCAATTATATAATCGAGGTCGCAATTCACAGGATCTTCTCCTGCTTCGAGGGCTAATCTCTTATGCCCCATCTTCTCAAGAATTCGCACTTCCTGCTGAATTTCTTCGCGATTAAGCTTTCTTCTTGGCATGCTGTTACACTTTTGAAACCCGCAATAAACGCAATTATTTACGCAGTAATTAGAAACATACAAAGGCGCAAACATTACAATTCTGTTCCCGTAAATTTTCTTTTTAATCTCGCCAGCTACATGGAAAATCCTCTCAACAAGTTCCTCGTCCTGTATTTCCATCAGTATTGCAATGTCCTGATAGTCTAGCGCTTCGCCATTTTCAGCTTTTTCAACTGCAGCCACTTTTTCTTTTTGTGAAGCTACTTTTGCCTTTTGAAGTAAGCTTTCTATCAATTCGTGATTTATAAACATTTTATGTTCCCCTTCATTTTGCTTGATCTATTTAATCTCTTTATCTTTTTTTCACTTAGTCATTGTTCATGATTTTTGTCAACAACTTATGGTGTGGGCTATTTTTGCTTCGTCATTGTTATTGATTTTTATCAATAACCTTTGATGTGTGTTATTTTCACTTCGTCATTATTCATGATTTTTATCAATAACCTTTGGAAAGGTCTTTTGATCTAATTGCTAATTTAATGTTATTGATATTTATTGTTGTTCTTTTTTATCGAATTGCTTCTTATTCTTCTTATCTTCTTCTTTTTTCTTCTTCTTATCTTCTTCTTCTTTAATAATATTTATTGCTATCCTGTATTATTCAATTACAAAAATCCTTAGTAATAATTGAATTGCACTATATTTAAATGCCTTCGCTTGTAAAGGTTTAATCTGCTTTATCACACCGCATTAACAATCCTTATCTCGCCAATTAATGTGGTCGCCTCTTGACCCGTCCATCTCAAACCCTGTGCTTTTAATCCTGTTTTCGAGACAAACTTTGCATTCCGCAGCTTCCTCGCCTGTGCAAATTTTGTTATCATAAAGCAAGTATTTGCTTCTTACATCAATTGGTGAAAGGTTTGGCATTACTACGTTTGCACCAGCTTTTATCGCCTTTTCTCTGCCCTTCGGATCTAATGTGCCAACTGCGGTTGTTGCAGGAATCAATGCAAACGGTAAAAGAATCCTTATTAAAGAAACGAAAAGCAAAGTTTTCTCAACTGTCCCTGCGATTTCCTCACCAAAAGGAGTTTCTTTTTGCGGTATAAATGGGCCTATTCCTACCATTTCCGGTTGCAATTCTTTTAGAAATAGTAAATCATCTACCAGCGCTTCAGTCGTTTGAAAAGGGGAGCCGACCATAAATCCTGCGCCTACCTGATATCCGATTTTTTTAAGATTCCATAAGCACTCCTTGCGATTTTCTAAAGACATGCCAGCAGGGTGCAGTTTGCTGTAATGCTCATCATTTGCAGTTTCATGTCTAAGGAGGTATCGGTCAGCGCCAGCATCGTAATATTTCTTGTATGACTCATATGGTTTTTCGCCGATTGACAAAGTAAGTGCACAATCCGGAAATTCGTCTTTAATAGCCTTTACAATTTCAACCATTTTTTCATCGGTAAAATAAGGATCTTCACCTCCTTGCAAGACAAAAGTCCTGTATCCCAATTGATGTCCCGTTTCACAGCAATCTAAGATTTGCTCTTTGCTTAATCTGTATCGCTCAATGCATTTATTTCCAGCCCTTATGCCGCAATAATAACAGTTGTTTTTACAGTAATTTGTAAATTCAATAAGCCCACGGGTGTAAACCTTTTTTCCATAGTTCTTATCTCTACTTTTACTTGCCATTTGTGTAAGCTCAGCTTTTTCCTCGTCAGTTATGTTGTCGAGAAAAAATATTAGCTCCTCTTTTGACATTTCATTGATATTTTTCAAATAAACAACTCCTTCACTTTTTCTTTTCTTTTTCTTTTATTCTCTTTCTCGTTTTTTTTATTCTTTTATTCTCTTCTTCTCTTTCTCGTTTTTTTTTATTCTTTTATTCTTTTCTTCTCTTTCTCATTTTTTTTCTTTTGTTCTTTTATTCTTTTATTCTTTTGTTCTTTTGTTCTTTTAAATGATTATCATGTTTACTCAGTAAGTATTATAAATCCACTATTCTATTGAAATAATTGAGAAATCACTATTTCTACAATATCAATTTAGGTAGTTACAGTGCTTTCTTACCTTATATAATCAAGAATATCTGGTTATACTGAGTAAACGCTATAGTCTTGTTCTTTTATTCTTTTGTTCTTTTCAAATGTTCAATTTGTTTTCTATATCTTCTTAATTAATTTGGTATTCTAGCGCTTAGTAACTTCTAAAATTTTAAAGTAATGGCTATGGACTACAAATAAACATTCCGGGATATCAGTTTCATCTATTTTAGATATATCTGACACAGCATTCTAGTTTCTCCTCAATTCTTTTTGTACTATTTTTTACTATCAGGTTCACTCCGCTTTTTTATTTTCATCCCAAATCATTTTAGCAAGTGGGAAAGGCTCAAGCACGCGACCAAGAATCCCTTGAACATAGGCAATCAAAACCCCATAATTTGTAATTGGAATGATTTTTTCCTGTGCTTTTCCAATGCGATATTGCATTTCGGTCCTGTTAAGCATACAAGCACCACAGTGAATAATGAGCGCATATTGTGAAATGTCTTCGCCATAAGAACTTCCGGTTGCATAATGAAACACTAACTCTTTCCCCGTTTTTTCTCTAAGCCATCTGGGGATTTTGACTCTCCCAATATCGTCAGATTGCTGATGATGAGTGCAGCCCTCCGCCACAAGAATTTTGTCACCGTCAGAAAGTTTGTCAATCTGTGCAGCGCCTTTTACCATTTCATTAAGGTCTCCCTTAAGTCTGGCAAAAAGTATGGAAAAAGAAGTGAGCCAAACGTCTTTTGGTGTATCTGCTGATACTTTAAGAAACACCTGGGAATCGGTTATAACAAGTTTTGGTTTTTTACCCAAAGAATCAAGCGTATGGCGCAGTTCGTGCTCTTTTGTAATAATGCCAACCGCATCATTTTCGAGTATGTCACGGATCACTTGTTGTTGCGGCAAAATCAATCGCCCCTTTGGAGCTGCTTTATCGATTGGTGTAACCAAAACCACAAAATCCCCAGGATTTATGAGATCGCCAACAATTTTGAAAGCGTCCTCTTGGTTTGAAACCAGCGAAACGATTGCAAGTTTTAATTCTTTAACCCCTTGCCCTGTGGTCGAAGAGACATTTACAGTTTTGAATTTACTTGTTTCAAAATTTTCAGTCCCAGTATTTTTTGTTTTGGTGGCATTGGTTTCGATAGTATTAACTTTATAAATCTTATCAGTGTTGTCAGTTTTACCAGTGTTATCAGTGTTATCAGTTTTTGCGGTTTTATCAGTTTTTGCAGTGTTGTCAGTGTTATCAGTGTTATCAGTGTTGTCAGTTTTACCAGTGTTATCAGTTTTTGCGGTTTTATCAGTTTTTGCAGTGTTGTCAGTGTTGTCAGTGTTATTATTTTTAATTGCTTCATTCTTCACGGTTTTATCAGTTGCAATCGAAGTGTCAGTAGAATCGTTATCATATTCAGAACTCTCAGTATCTTTGGGAGTTTCTGATCCTAATTTGCTAATTTGACTAGCAGAATATTTTTTCTCATTATTAATAATCGGAACTTTTATCGGCAATTTTGCTTGAAGATTTTCTGTTGGATTTAGTTTGTCGGATTTATTAAAAGCGATAAGCAAAGGAATCTTCTTTTTACTAATTGTAATAAGAAGTTCTTCATCCTTTTCGTCAAGCCCAATTTCTGAATCAACAACATATATCGCAATATCTGTTTTGTTCAAAACTTCTAAAGTCTTTGCGATTCGCATTTCACCAAGTATTCCCTCGTCGTCAAGACCCGCTGTATCGATTAGTTCGCATGGGCCAATCGGCAATATCTCCATAGATTTATAGACTGGGTCAGTAGTCGTTCCTTTTGTCTCCGAAACAATGGCTATGCTTTGTTCAGTAATCGCATTTATTAGACTTGATTTTCCAGAATTTCTTTTTCCAAAAAATCCTATGTGCACTCTCACTGCTCGTGGGGTTTTATTTAAATCCATTAAATAATCGCCTGTTTTTGCTAATTCAGGCACTCCTTTCGGTTATTAATTTCGATTTCGTTCATTATTTGTTTTAATTATTTATCTAATCTCTCGTTTTTTCTCCATTAATTTACTTGGTCAAAAACGTTCTTATATGAGGAGCTTATCTAATTTGCTCTATGAAAAATTTTATCCCCAGTTTAATGTCAGCTATTAAAACTATGTCAATTGTCTTTTTTAATTTTGTAAACATCAATCTGTAAAAATTTATAATGTTTGCCAAGGATTGTTATTCAAATTCATAATGCCTTTGCCTCCGCACTTAACAACTCTTCATTATTTGCCAGGAATCCCGGGTTTTGTTATCTCGCTTATCCGAAAAATCCTATCAGTTTGTTCTGGAGATAAAATGTTTTCTCTTTCGACCATTTCGCGAATTGACACACCTTCTGCGCTTGCTTTTTTGGCAATTATTGCTGCATTGTCATATCCAATATAGTGAATGAGGCCTGCAGCAAGAGCAGTGGATTTTTCAAGATTTTTAAGACAGTTTTCTTCGTTCATTTTAAGACCATTAATGCATTTTTCATCAAAAATCGTTACAGCAGATTTTAGTAAATCCAACGAATCAATAAGGCTTTCAGAAATAATTGGCAAAAACGCATTTAATTCGAGTTGCCCAAACGAAGCAGCTGTTGTTATTGCATTGTCATTTGCGATTACTTTTATTGCAACCTGGCATACCATCTCAGGTATAACAGGATTAACTTTGCCTGGCATAATTGTTGAACCTACCTGAGCATCTGGCAAAATAACTTCGCCTAATCCACCATGCGGTCCCGAGGAAAGCAATCTTAAATCATTGGAAATCTTTATGAGGTTTACGGCACAGGCTTTTAAAAGCCCCGAAACTTCAACGAATACATCAGCGTTTTGTGTTATATCCATAGGCGATTCGGCACGTGAAAGGCCAAAGCCTGTAAGGTTTTGAAGATTTTCAGTTATCAAATAAATATATTTAGGCAAAGCGTTAAGCCCCGTGCCTATTGCTGTTCCACCAATATTAATATGTCGAAGTCTTTCTTCAGCTTTGTAAATGCGCCACCTGTCACGGGCAATTGCCTGTGCATACGCGCCAAACCCTTGTCCAGCTCTCATTGGAAGTGCGTCCATTAGCTGAGTTCGTGCAAGTTTAGGAATTTGTCCAAACTCCGTTTCTTTTTTTTGAAGAGAATCCTGCAAATTCGCAAGTGCGTCGCTAAGCTCTCTGATAAGCTTTATTGCAGCAATTCTAACCGCTGTAGGAATTACATCATTCGTTGACTGAGACATATTTACATCGTTTAAAGGATGAACAATTGCATATTGGCCTTTTTCACCACCAAGAATTTCAATCGCTCTGTTTGCAATACATTCGTTTACATTCATATTGGCAGATGTTCCGGCTCCCCCTTGAAGATTGCTCACGACAAAGTCTTCCTTGTCAAACAATCCAGATAATGCTTCATCACACGCTTTAATAATAGAAACTGATTTTGTTTCATCCAAAATTCCAGCTCTAAAATTAGCATCGGCTGCAGCCTTTTTTACAAGAACAATTTCACGATAAATTTTCAAATTTACGTTGCCACAAGGAAGTGCAAAATTTTGAAGTGCTCTTGCAGTATTTATCCCATAATATCTGGCGTTATCTATTGTAATTTCGCCTAAAATGTCTTTTTCTTTTCGCATGCTCATCTTATAATCGCGTTTACTTTTTGGGCTGAAAACGCTCTCCCTTCATTATTAAATATTAGTATTTCAAAGTGAATGTTTTAATCTTCGCACTTTGTTTATAAATTTATTCAATTTCCTTTTTTGAGATGGAAGTTTTTACAGTCACATGAGGTATACTTCCAAGTTTTCCTGTGAGGCTATTAATTTCGTCAAGTTCGCCAGAAACAACTATTGATACAACAGCTATTTCCTCTTCATGAAATGGAAGACCCATTCTTCCGCGTATTATGCCTTTAAATCCTGAAAGCATGGCATTAAAGCTTTGCTGACATGAATCTGGTTCATCAAGTATTGCACTTATTACTGCAACTCTTTTCACGATTGTACTCCTCCTACTAAAACACTATCAATTTCTTGACAAATTATTTAAAACTACCACTATTTCTATTTTATAAATTCTCTACTTATCTATTATGAGGTCTACCTTTTCGAGTTCTTCTTTCTCGGACTAATCTTACGTAAGTTTTATTTCTATGACTATGCTTGCCTTAGGTTTATTTTTTTTAAAAAAGCTTTAATGCTTTCTACAACTCATAACAATTTCAATCTCTTGAAATCTCAAACAAAAAAGCCTTCCCGAAAGAAGACTTCACAAAAGCATAATAAATAAACACTTTATTGAAGGCATCCTTCCAGATGAGAAACATCTTCTCTGTCAGGTAACTTTAATTTGATTAATTTTATGTAAAGTCATAAATGCAAGGATCTCCTCGTCACTAATGAATCTCTACACTGAGATTTTGACACATATCCTGTAAGATGTCAAGAGACCTGAAAATATCCTTGATATTTGTTACAAGAATTGTAAGACTCACTACTGGCATCTTGATCTATATTAATGTGCAAGAAATGAAACTATTTAAATTGTTTATGGGTATTACATCCTCACACATACAAATAATACCCCCACATCCTTGAACAATCTGTGATTTTTCTAAAACGTCAAACTTTTTAATCCCGCGCCTATGGGGGTTTGCAGATTTTTTTATCTCCAAAGGATGAATTTGATTGTTGAGTTCTACAAAAACATCAATTTCATTAGCATTGGAATCTCTATAATATGAAAGATTAACTTTATCAGTTGAATAAGAATAATTTTTAAGCAACTGAGCAACGACAAAGTTTTCAAAATAATGGCCGCTTACAGCTCCGTTCATCAAGGTTTCTTTCGATAGCCACATTGACAAATGTGCACAAAGTCCTGTATCGCAAAAATATATCTTCGGTGTTTTAGTTAACCTATTAAGATGATTGTTTGCATAGGGCAGCAACAAATATATTATCCCTAATCCTTCCAATAACCTTATCCATTGCTTTGCCGTAGGCTGTGATATTCCAGATGCTTCTGATATTGTCTTATAATTCAATTGTTCAGAAACAAGGGAAGCACAAGAAACAAGAAATTTTCTAAATCGTACCGCATCTGTTATCCCACCAAGTTCTGCAACATCACGCATAAGATACGTTTCAATATATGAGTTGTAATATTCCTGTCGCATTTCAGTCTCGGCATCTTGCACCTGTGGCATTCCGCCTCTCCAAATATGCTCATAAATGTCTTCAATATCACTTTTTTTTTGCTTTCATTTGTCTTATCTTTAGACAATTAAAAGAAAAATCAAGAGAATTATCAAACTCTATTCCATCTATTTCATTCTTTGATAAACTGAAAAGTTCTAAAATTCCTATTCTTCCTGCAAGTGATTCTCTGACATTTTTCATCATCCCAAATTGTTGTGAACCAGTAAGCCAAAACAATCCCTTATCGTCGTTTTCATCGCAAATTATTTTAATCTGACCAAATAGCTCGGGAGCATACTGAACTTCATCAATTATTATAGGGGGTTTGTATGTTTGAAAAAACAAAATGGGGTCGGTTTTCGCAAGTTCTCTTGCCATTAAATTATCAAGCGTTACATAGGTTCGCTTTTGATTTTTAGAAAGCTCTTTTAGCATTGTGGTTTTCCCAACTTGCCTTGCACCAGTAATCAAAATGGCTTTAAAAAAGTTATTCATATTCAAAAACTTACGCTCTAAATCTCTTTTGATATATTGCATATACTCGCTCCTTTTATGATATTATAAACCTCACATTATATCATCATAAATTTTTGCTTTTTGTCAAGTTATTTGTTGTTACATAGTTGTATTCAACACCTTAGTAATAAAAAGTAAAAACTAACGTTACTCTTCCTACATGGCTTAAAGAAATTGCAGAACAAAGCGGAATAAACTTTTCGAAAATTTTGGAATCTGCACTTATAGACTATCTGAATATAAAACATAATTCCAGCCTCCGAAGATAAACAATACGATATTTGCAAAGAGCACGGGCTGAACCAAGTCCTTAAAATGATGTGCTATTTATGGACGGGACGGAGATCATCATGCCTTTCGAGGGGTGCCGGCTCTTGAGTTTTTATCACCGTTGTGAAAGTAAGGCTAATTCTGTACCTCTTAGAAAAGCTTGCATAAAGCTTATTTATTCTGTCGTTTACTTTGTTTGCATTTTCTGTATCAACATTTGGTATTATCATAAGAATTTGATTAATGCTATATCTGGTAAAACAATCAGAAGTTCTAAGGCAGTCAGAAACTGTGATTTTTAATTTTTCCATGATCGTTGTAATGTTTTGAATTGTAAGTTTGCCATGAATTGTAATTATCACAATGGCAATGCTTTGGTTGCTGCGTTTTGCGGTTCTATATTGAACGCGATAAATATTTTTTAGCACTTCATAGCTACAATAAAATCCGCCTTTTTTTTGTGCTGCTTCGTCTATCTCTGTTATTATCTGATTGATATTAATCTCAACTCCTTTATCGACATTTTGTATCTCATTGTAAAAATTGCTCAGTTTTTTTGATACAGTAATACCCAAATCTCGGTAAAATATTTTGACAACATATTCATAATGACTTATTGACTTATCAATCCTATTAGTTTCCGCAAGCGATTTTATATAGGCTATGTGAATATTTTCGTCATACTGCTCGAATTTTATTGCCTTCTCGCTCAAAGCAATTGCTTTGTCGTATAATTCATTATTTATGTATATTAATAGTAATTCGTTTACACATTCTATATAGATTCTTTTGTAATATGAACTGCGAACAACAACCCATTCCACCTCAGAAAAACCTGGTAAAAAGTCACCGCCATATAAATTGGTTGCTCTCTCCAGATAATAAATTCTGTTTTTTACATCAAGTTTTGAGGAATATAAAATTTTATAATTGTTTTCTAATTCTTCAACATCAACAACACAGGAAATTGAATTGTTGAAAGTATATGTGTTGCCTGTGAATATAATAAGATCATCCAAAAAATGTGCTGGCAGAGCTTCTTTTAAAACTTTACGGCATCGCCAAACAAGATTTTTGAGAGCACCATGTGGATCATCCACCTCGTTGCCTTCACACTTTTCACCCCAAAGCATATCCGAGAATTGTTCAAATGAGGTTGAGATAAACCGGTTTGCAGCAATGTATTGAATTAGCATTATAACTTGTTTACTTCTTTTTGCGTTTAGTTCACAAGGTTCACCGTTTGCCTTAATGCTAAATCCGCCTAAAAAATTTAATTCTAATTCGCATACGCCCTGTGTAATGTCAACTGTTGTCTGCATGAATGTGGACTCCTGTCGTTTTAACTTCATATATTTAAGTTACATATAACAGTAAAGTATTTGTGCTGTTATTGTATTATATGTGAATTTGTGAGCTTAAAATTGAACGTCAGGGCTTTTTATTTGGTTTATATTTAAGTTTGGAAAGATTATGGAGTCGAAGCTATATTAAGACCAATACTAATAGTTTGTGTCTTGACATATTGCGACGAGGTAGCGGTCAACATAGTCGAAACTATGAAAACAATCATTATTATAAGTATTAAATATTTCATTTTAAATTCTCCAATAAGTAAAATTACTACATTTATATTATAGAGCTAATAGTTTTAAATTGCAAAACAAAATTGTAAGTTTTCTATAAATATTTGTCGTTTGAAAATTAAAAATGTTATTGCATTTTTAATTTGTTTGAATAAAACAACCTGCATAATGCATTAAATTATTTAATGAATCATGCAGGCCTGTAAATTTTATCAAATTAGACGAATAGTTAAATTGAAAATATTATACTGAACCTATCGATTGATAAATTTTTCCGTTGATATTAACTGTAACTGCAACGAATAATGGGCTGTTGTTATCTGTTACCCAAGTGCCATTCACATAATTCATAGTTGCATAATTTGGGTCAACTGTTGAGCCAAGTACCACACCATTAGCAATGCTATTGCTGAGTGTTGGTGAATCGCTTCCCCTTGAGTACTTAACTTCTGTTGCTGCGTCATTTAGATATCCACCCCATGTTTTGCTTTTGATTAATGGGTTGCCTGATTTTGTTAAAACATACTGTTTTTGACCATCAACTATTCTATAATACTCAATGGTAATATCTGAGTTTGCGTCGTCCAAATTAATAGGAGCAGGCATTTGGAAAGAAATAGAAACTCTATTTGTACCATCTTTTAAAACACTAAAGTTTTGTAATGCAACAAAATCAGTTGTTTGTGTTGCTGTGAATGTGAGCTCCACTGTTGCTCCAAGGTAGCCTTGAAAGTTTGTATCATAAGCATCTTCGGATGTATTCCAAACAGCAGTTAACATAATAGTAGCTGTATCGGAAACTCCACCTTTAAGAGCTGCAACCACGCCGCCACTTACATATGGTGCGCCGTTTACATAAAAGGCCATACCATAAGGCACATCTTTAAGAGTTAAAACAAGTCTTACGAGCATTGCAGTTTCAGAAGAAACACCATTTTCTGAGTTGGAAAGATTAATTGTCCAAGTTTTCATTTCTCCAGGAGCCATCTTTAAACTAATTGATTGGCTTGCAGCTGTTGCAGCAGTAAAATTGAAAGTTTTAAACTGAGGATTAACGGTTACTGACTGAGTCTTAACATACTGTGACATGGTTCCTGCTGCCATTGTGCCAACGATGAAAAGCGACAGCATGATGAGTAATAATGTTTTTTTCATGATAATACCTCTTTCTTCTTTTTAATTATTTGTCTTTTAACCGACAAATTTA
>JBBQKF010000009.1:0-56820 GCA_038326615.1 Saccharofermentanales bacterium
AACGAATGCCAAAAGCCCCATGCGATTTATTATGATGTTTTGTATGGTGTTGTACTGGATCAAATCAGGGAAACAGCACAGTCATTAAAGAATGACAATGAATTCTTCGCTATGGTTAATCGACATGTAAAACAAGATGCCACACCTAAACAAAATTCCCAGAACCAAGCCAAGATGGAAAAGCGGCAAGTTGATCTATCCAGACTTCTTCGAAAACTGTTTGAGGATAATTCATCTGGTTTATTGAGCGATGAAAACTATGCCGATATGCTCAAGGTGTATCAAGATGAACAGGCTGAAATCATTGAAAAGCTCAAAAACATCCATTCAGAACAGGGCAAGGCAGATGATTACCGAAGCAATGCGGAAATGCTGAGGGAAGCCATTCGAGAGTGTTTGGATATTTGGGAATTGACGCCGTTTATTCTAAACAAACTGGTTGAAAAAATCGAGGTCGGGCATAGGGAAATAGTGAATGGTCAGCCACAACAGAATGTTACAATTGTTTGGCGGTTTGCAGGAGAGATTGGGTAAGAGGTATTCCAGAGCCGTCAATTGGCGGCTCTGGAATAGATGATTTAGATTTTATAGGAAACTCCATCAACAACTACCATATTTGATTTAATCAATAAGGCTGATTCCCAAATTTCGATACCGATATTATAATCTAACGGATATTGCTTTAACCATTTGTCATTTGAATTTGCTTGAACATTTCCAAAAGTAATGGAAGTTAACTCGTAATAATCCCAATTTTTAAAATCATATTCTTCATGTGTTGTTTTGTATTTTTCGACCCATATAAAAGATTCACAATCCCTAATTTCTAAGGTGTGACTTGTCTCATTCTCTCCTTCTATCAATATCAAGTCAAATTTTATCGTCTTATTAAAGAAATCTAAATCTATTTTTTTTATGATAGAAGCATACAAAGAACTACATATTTTAACAACATCGCCCATTATGCATACACCTCACTATTTGAATTTAAGAATAGTCGCAACAAGTTGTATTATATTACTAATAGTTATATTTATGTGGGTTGCGGCTGCATTACTTGAGAGTGCTCCTAAAAGAGTCATTGCACCTTTTCCTTCCATTGATAGTCGGAAATAATTCACTCGATAACTGCTTTCAGTCATAATTCGTATGGTTAGCTTGCCTACTTTGAGTATCCATCCGCTACCACTTGCTGAATTGATTGACGCTCCCACTAATCTTGCTATACCTCGTGCTATTCCTTCATTTATTTTTGATGCAAGTGCACCGCCAGCCCTATAAATCTGGAATATTGCTTCGCCTACGTAGTATCCGATATATGCTCCCAATGCTGTAATGGCGGCGACACCTGCCCAAATGAACGCCGTTCGTCCCCAACCTTTTAGATGCAAGAGGTTAGCAATATATGGAACAAGTATCAAGCCTAATCCAAATCCTAAAATTCCACCTATAATTGCGCCAACAGGACCATACCCAGTTGGATCCGAATTATTAACAGGATTATTTCCACAATACGCAAACAGATTTGCACCCAATACACTACCTTGCGTAAGCTGTAATATTGATGTATCATCCGCATTTATGAATCTTCCTATGTTCGGATCATAATACCTTGAGGATAATGAATAAAGCCCAGTCTCGACGTCGTACCGATATCCTCTGTAACGGTATGGGTTTTTTGCCCCAACTGTGCTTGCGAGTGTTCCTGTTGCTGAAATCAGCTTGCCCCATGAATCATAGGAATATTCTGCCACTATATTACCGTCTTTGTCAAGTATTCCGGTAATATCGTTTTGGAGATTTCTTATATAAAAATACTGTGTGCCGTTGAGATTAAAGGATACAAGATTACTATCATTGTCGTAGTAATAATATATGTTGTTTGTACCGTTAGTTTCATAGGTCACCTTGTCATCAATTAGTGTGTATGATGTTGTCACACCATTAACGGTTTTGCTTGTACGGTAGCCATTTACATTATATTTAAAGGAAATAGCTGTGCCAGTTTTATTAAGAGTAGCAAGCTGCCTGCCAGCTTCCCATGTATAAGTATTTCCATCAAATGTAAGAGGATTTCCTATCGCATCATAAGTAATAGTTTTGCCATCATATGACGTTAGCTTATCCTTCCAATTGGTATCACCATATGAATAATCATAGGTTTTTATGGGAGTAAGCCCGCTAATATCTGCTTGTGTGGTGTAATCATATTCCTTCTTATTGCGTATATTACCACCAGCATCATACTGATAGGTCCATGTTTTGTTATCCTTTTGGTCATTATATCGGATTAACTGATTTAGCTCGTCATATTTATAGGTGGTAAAATTTAGCGTTCGTGTGTCTTGGGATATCCGAATATCGTCAATACCGGTGATGTTACTATTTTTGTCGTAGGTGAAATAATTTGTCCAGTCGAATTTGTCCTGACCCTCACCTAAAACCATATTCATCGAATAAACCTGAGGGGTTGTTTTGTAATCTACTTTGTCTGTGTAATGGTAATATGTCCAAAACAATGGTTTGTTTGTCGGGGTTGTAGCGCTTCGATCAAGCAAGGATAGGTTGTTGCTTGAAACTCTGCCAAGA
Organism: Saccharofermentanales bacterium; assembly: GCA_038326615.1. Classification (GTDB taxonomy): domain Bacteria; phylum Bacillota; class Clostridia; order Saccharofermentanales; family UBA5734; genus JBBQKF01. Next base: position 2,590 of record JBBQKF010000009.1, read on the forward strand.
CTATCATAACGAACCTCTTTTGAACCCTTGTAGGTAAAATCGTTATCAATTTTAGCACCCCACTCAAACCAAGTGCCGTTATTTCTGCCATCTTTATCTAAAATGTGGTTTGTTGTGTATGAATCTCCATTGATACTTTCCACGAGAGATGAACTTCTGCCTAAACTATCAAATATGTAGCCAAATGTGTGTTTATACCCTGTTTTTGATCCAAATCCCGTATCACTCATGAGAGTAATTCTGCCTGAGCCGTCATAGGAATATTTTGTATTTATTTCGTTAACATTGTCTGTAGTGTCAATTAATGTATAAGTGTTATCATAATTATACAAAAATTTATCGATTCCATTATATTTAACAGACTTAACATTGTTGCGTTCGTCATAAGTGTATCCTACTGTGTTTCCATTCCCAAAAGTTTTGGTGTTTAAATTCCAGCTTTTATCCGAAGTATAATAACTGTTACTTATTAAGCTCTGTGTCCCTACCTTAACGTTTGATATATCACCCATTTCATTATAATCAAAGTCAAATGTGGTTCCATTTGATTTGACATAATCCAGATAACCCTTAGCATCATAATCATAATCACTCTTTATAAGTGCTCCCAAATACAAACCGGATACATTTTTCTCAGTAGTATCCAAACGGTCAGAAGTGTCATAATTGTAATTGGTTGTGTTTCCTTTTGCATCAGTAACAGAACTCAAATTACCACATGATGTATCGAAGGCGTAATCTGTCGTATTTCCGAGCGAATCAGTTGTTTTGTCTAAATAATTACTACTGGAATCATAAGTATTATTTGTAGTAATGCAAACTCTACCATCTGTCGTGCTTTGTGTTAATACATTGCCGAAATCATCATATGTAAAAGCAAGCCCAACAGATTCTTTGGTAAATGATTTTATGACCCTTTTATAATCATCATATTCAGCTGAGGAGCTGTTTCCTTGTCCATCAATAAATTGCACAGGCAAATCATTTTCATTATATTCTATTAGTGTTGTACTTCCTGAAATATCAGTTACTGCGGTTATGTTACCATTTGGATCATATGTATATTTATCACCGAAATTCTGCTTATAAAGCGCAACACCGTCGAAGTAAACATAATTGACTTCATTTGCATATACAATGCTAACTTCTATGCTGCTGTATTTGTATTCTGCAGTTATATCTCCTGATATATATTGCCATTCATTTGTATAACAATTGAATGGTATTCTATATGTTTTTTCTGTTACATTAGTTGAATCAGATGCAGATTTTACAACCTTTATAAGAATTGAAAAATCTCTTTCACTGGTTGCTGGCGATTTAGCTAAATCATAAACCAAAGGTAAATCTGTTTTTATTGGAGCAGCATATGCTTTTGCCCATGCAGATGCTACAAAGTTATCTCCTTTATTACCATTAAGCTCAATTGTCTGATATACTCTTTTGTATTTACCTATTTCTCCTGTTAAATTATACACCCATGGATCTAAGGGGGACGGAGAAGCACCTTGGGAATTCATTTTATCTGTTGCAATACAATTTTCTCTAGACCAGAATATAGGGAAATTATCTGTTCCATTATTTGTATAAACAAATTCTGCGTTATCAATATAACTTAAGCTGCTATTTGATTTCATATAACCAGCTTGTAAGTCATCGAAATATACTATGCCTGCATTCCCGATATTCAATTCAAATGTTAATTGATAAATCGAATAACCTGTCGGTACTCTGTATGATGCTTCGAGTTTTTTCCATTCTCCGTTTGGAATATCATTTACAATTCTGTCAGATGAAACCTCTCCATGAAAAGTTGGAAATGTATCACATTTTATTGTTATCCATGCTCCTTCATCTTCATTTGAGAAACCGCTTGTTTTCACCCATGCAGAAAAAGTAACCATTTTATCGGGTGCCGCTACTAAAGTTGTGCTTACACTTTGTTTAACCGAATAGTTACCTACATCGCTTGCAAGTGAAACAGCAAGTGATTTGTCACCAATATGTTTTTCAGTATTGCAGGCAAAGTTTGGATAACCCGCTTGTAAGATAGCTCCATTATTTGTTAAATTATATTTTGATGTATCACTTTGTTCGAAACTATAATTGATAATTTGATTAATTGATGTATTTTGTAACCCTGAGATAGAGATAAGTTTATCATTTGTATTCGAATATATTCCAGTAACCGCATTGCCATTTTCGTCCCTTGTGGAAATTGTGTTTCCATTATTATTAAACTGCTTAATTTCCTTTTGGTTTTTTGAATTTGTAAATGTTGTTTGATTATTACCATATGATATTGTTATGAAATCACCAGCTACTCCATCAGTCGTTTGTGTACTGTTATTACCATATAAAGACACTTGAGCAATTCGGGGAGGGATATACATTGTATAACTATTATATGAATATTTCACCTTACTTCCATCAACATCATTAATAGACGTTAAAAGATTATATAATCCATTATTATATGTATATTTAACTGAGTTACCATCGGGGTAGGTAACTGAGTCTAAATAGCTTGTATTTATATATGAATATGAAACGGTTTTTAGCGCAGTAAAACCCATGCCCCAATACTCAATGCGGTTTAATGTTACTATGGGACTGTTATAAATAAATTTATATTTTCTTCCTGTCCCATCCGTGATTATATCTATTCTGCCAGAGACATATTCAATACCAATTTTATCTGTTGTTCCTTTATTCTTAATAACTATTAGATTTCCATCTATATTGAACAGCATTTCATTACTTATATCTGATATTATGTATTTTTCATTTTCAGTGCCGACACTTGTTTTTTCAGTTAATTTAAGTCCAAGGCCATCATCATCCGTCCATTCGTTATCTTCGTTTTTAAATGAAAAATAATGGATTGTTCCGTCTGCATCTTTATATTTATATTTTTGGTCAGGTAACCCAAAATTAATAACAGATACTGTTTGATGATAGTTAACATCCCATCCATTTCCGTAAGTTGAAGACCAACTTGCAAAATTCGAGTTGTATACCATTTGAATTTTAACTGGCATTCTGTTTCCTTCGTAGCCTATGTCATCTCGTACGACAACCAAATTACCGTTACAATCATTAACATATCCTGTCCCGGCTCTTTCACCATTTTGTTGATGATAGTCCCAGTAACTTTCAAGTCCACTATAGTTTTTATAGGTGACTTCCATATATGGGCAGTACGATGATTCTGAAGACGCATATGTAGTACTTGATAACGTGGCGGATTTTTGCTTTAATACAATACCATACGTACTACTTGACAAATACCATTTCCGTGCTAATCCTGTTATATCCCATGAGACATATTTTGAATTATCTAAAGCGTTTGTTAATTTGTAATCAGTAACGGTTGTACTACTAGATGGTGCATTTGCTGATGTAACACCCGTCTCTGTCCACGCGCCTGTTACTTCATATAAATCTACTTCACCTGTTGAATTAATACTTGATTGATATATATAAATTTTCGAGTTGATGATAAAATCTGACGAATTTAGTGTTGGTAAATAATTGAATTTTATATATGACCGCATACTATCTACTGTCCCTGTATATAAAACAGAAGTTGTACCGCTTGATGAAGTTCCTGATACATAAGCATCATCTGTTACTGAAGTAAGTTTTGAGGTCTGCACAGTTGGATCAATTATTACAGGGTAAGTACGTTCTTCATCAATTAACCAGTTATAAGATGGTGTATACGATAAAATGTAAATATCATTGATCTTATTACTTAATGTCACTGAAATGTCTAATGATTTTATTTCGTTTTTGTCGTACATATAGGGTGCAGGCATTACAAAGACAGGTTCACCGGACTTACTTTCATTATTATAAATTTCAATACTATTATCATCGAGTAAGGATGCTGTTAAGCCTTCGGCTTTAATTTCATATGCATACGATATTACATTATCAGGTTTTGAGCGTAATACAATTTCTTCCTTTAAAGCTTCTGGTTTAATTTGATATTTAAAGTCTGTGTTTGTTTTTACATCATAATATCCTATTTCTGATGATTTGTTTGCAAAATTTGTTAGTAATGCAGCATCTGATTTATTATCTTCATTATTAACTGTATTGCCTTTTACTTTAATATTGGAAATATTTATATTGTCTTTTAATTTGAAGGAGAGTTTGTATGAATCTTTTTCAACAATAATCGATTTCCCATTTGTCAATACTTTTGGTAGTTTAACGTTAAAATTATTTTTTGAATTTTCATAAATTTCATTGCCTGTTTCATCGGTAACAAGTTTAAGTGTATTATCGATATTTTCCCATTTCCCATTTTCTTTATAATGAATTGCTTCACTGCTTACTATTGCTTTTTGAGAATTATCGTCAAGCAAAAATGTTTTACAAAATTTATCTCGTTTTTCAATGATTTCTGTAACAATTTTTGGAGAATTTTTCGTTACTGCTACTTTTGTTTCTAATAGATTATTAAATTCTGCCCCCGAGGCTAACATTGACATTAATAAAGATATTATCAGGATAATTGATATACTATTTATGAATTTTTTCTTGCCAACACTTGTCTTTGCTAATTTAATTCTCATATGCATTTACATCCTCCATAATAATTTTAGTGGTAGTAACTTCAATTGTTCACAAATTTTCTATTTTAGTAATTTAATTTTCGAGTACAATTGGTTGTGTTGTTTTTTAATATTTTTACACGCTACATATGTTTTGTAAATAGATTTTCCGTAATCCGCCGTTTTTTGCCTAACCCGTCATTTTATACATAATTTCTAAGTTTGTGGTACACCCTAGTGTTAGAGAGTTATTTGTATAGTGGGCAGCTCTAAAAGTCGAAAGAAGTATAAATGTAACTTTTTCATAGGTTTTTTTATAGAAAAAAACATTATGTATATCATTCGATACTCCGAATCACTATATGTATAACATAGAATACTCCGAATCACTAACAGCAATCAGGAGTATTCTATTTACTCAGTGATTAATACGATTATTATCTCATCCAAATCAATCCCCTGTTATCTGCAGGGCTTGTTCCCCTGTAAATGCATAAGTTTGTATCATCCTGAAGGTTAAGAAAATAACTATCTATAGTGCTTGTTACCCCTGTTTGCCATAGAAGCCCTAAGTTATTTGATGGCCCAGTGCCACGATAAACTGCTAGGTTCCCATCACTTCCAAGGTATGCAAAATAATTTCCAACAACTCCTGTTGTTCCTGATTGCCAAAGTAGCGAAATAATATTATCTGGGTCAGATCCGCTATACAAACACAAGTTTCCATTTGTTTGCAATTGCAAAAAGCAACTTCTCGATAATGAACTGATATATTGTCCTTCTCTTATAAATCCACCTGATTGAATTCTTGTTCTGTTATTTTGAATTGTTTTATTAAAATCTATAGTACTACCAGCATAAAAAGAAATTGTTTTATCATCATCTAAAGCAACAAATAAACCTTTTTGTATATAGTTACTAATATCATTACCAACAGATATACTATAAAATAGACCCAGATTATTCCATGGGGACGTACCTCTGTAAATTTTAAGGTATCCATCATTACCTATTGTCATAAAATGTTTACCATTATAAGTTGAATTAGTATCAACTGAATTTAATTGCCATATTTTATTGGAAGTACTACCCGGTGCGCCATCATACATAACGAAATTTCCATTTGATTCTAATGTTCCCCAACAGTTTCGTGAAGGTGATGTAATATACTCGCCTGTTGCAAGATAATTGCCATCAAAACAATTCAAAAATTTACTCTCAAATGCAGAGCCTACTGACTGTTCATTTTTAGCAGGAATAATACCTCTAAATGCTGTTTGAATATTTGCAGCATTAATAATGTTTTGTGCATTAGTTGTCCATCCTTGTCCAGATATTTTAGTATTATTGATATCGACATTATTAATAGAGTAAACTTCACCAGAGCTTCTGATTTTATTTACAAAATTTGTATTATAGTAATTGTTCTGAAATGTATTGTCATGATTAGGAAGATTAACTGCATATAGAGCAACTCCTGCATTATTTACAACATTATTTTGTACTGTTTTGTAGCACGATCCATTGTCCAAATACAGCGCTCCATTTGATGCACCAAAATCTGCGTATCCTTGGTATTTTGAGACTGGCAAATTAAAAATGTAATTATCGTGTATGTTTGTATTGGGAATTCGCCCAAGAGTATACACACCGCCACTATCGTCAAGAGCAGTCATTATATTATGAATTCTGTTGAATCTAACTTCTAAATTAGTTGCACCATAAACATCTTTGTCATCCCATACCCACCCAACACTAATTCCTCCATTTGATATATTTTGTATTTCATTATATTCAATGGTAAGATATCGTGGGAATGTTGCAAATATTCCAAATGCATCCCTGTAGTCAAGCCCTATGTCGGTAATATAATTGTTAGAAATTGTATCATTCCTACTTGAAGCGTGCGTTCTTCCATCATACCAATATTCGCCTGCACCTATGTATATCCCGCCACCTGCACACGAATCGACAAGGTTGCCTCTTATTATATTCCCCTCTGACTCAAAACTACTTCTTATCCCAATTGCACCAGCAAATTTAATTTTGTTTCCTTCGAAAAGAATATTTTTTGAGTATTGCAAAGTTATCATACCAGGAACGCTTTCCCATGACTCACTATGATTATAAAATTTTCCTGTGTCATTGTTCTCAATAACATAATTACCCTGCGCAGATGAATATCCATGTTCACCAGGTGCAAGCCAGTTAGAATATTTAAATTCCAGTCCAGAAAATTGAATGTTATGCACATAAGAGTATGTAAACAATTGAAAATCCTGTATTCGAGCATATGTGTCAGGTGCTCCGGTTTGAGTTGCATTTGTAATGTACAATCTGACATACCTAGAAGTAAAATTAACAATTCTCCCCGTTTCAGCATCCGTTTGTCTTAATTTTGCCGAATCTGTTGCATTCGATATTGTTTCAACATCGGTCCATGTGGAACCATTTGCTGATGTCTGAATTTTAAAGTCTTTTGTGTCAACTAAAGAAGTGTCCCCATTTTTTGATGCATGTTTAACAAGATATCTAGTTATATTGTAACTTGCACCTAAATCGACTTTCAACCATTTTGCTCCAGCGTTTTGAGCATACCATCTTGTATTGGTAACTCCATCAATTGCCTTAGAGGGCTCAGTTCCAGAAACATAACTGCTTGCAGTTGCTGTTTTATTAAGTGCAACGTTTGTTGCAGTTCCTGAAATGTTAATTATTTTTTCTAAGGTAGGGATTATTACTTCAACAGTACTGATGTCTTCGCCTGTTCTGGGTTTATAGTATAATGTATCATTTGTTTTATCTAAATACCATTCTCCTTCTGTATCAATAAATGAATATGAGTTTTCCCAGTAGTATCCAGTATTCATTTGCCAGTGATGACTATACCCCCAGTACATCGTCTGGCTCATTAGATTTACAGTAGCTGTAAGGCCATTTATTGAATAGCTATAAACTTTTGCTTTATTATGAGCCCAGTGCGAAATCCAATTGAATTCAACGCTTGGTTCAGCAGCCCAACTCCCAATATCTGAAGAGTTTATTGAAAATGGTGGCACTATCGGCTGAGATACACCACTGGAATTGAAAGGACTATTGAGAATATTGAAAAATGCACCTCCAGTTTTTGCGTCGTTCAAATTGGGATACCTTGCTCTTGTTCCACGAATTTCGTTAACATATATCTGTAAAAACTCACGGCTCCCAACATTTGCCTTGTAAATATTTTTTGATGCATCATGAAGTGACCATCCTGTCACTTTATACTCACTTGTTATAATTGGATTTTCACTATTATATGCTTTATAAATAATGCTATACCCATTAGTACCTGAATCTGACGTGGTAAAGTCTATGGTGCTTGATAAGTTATACTTACCTCCACGTAAGTAAACATATATATCACCAGTCATATTTGTGTTTATAAGCCGAATTGTATCTCTTGCTCTTGTAATTGTCTGAAATGCTGATGATATTGAAAGTCCGTTATTACTATCAACACCATTTGCTGAGTCAACATAATAAATTGCCTGTGTAACTGCACTTACGATTTTGTCAGAAATAATACCACTTTGTAATACGGAAAAAATAAACACTAATGAAAATACCACCTTGAAAGAACGTTTCAATTTACTTAAAAAATTTTCTTTTTTCATTTCATCTCTCCTCCACAAAAATAATGATTACATTTCACTCACACATTCCATTTTATATCACATAACAACTGACCCCCCCTTCATTTCCCAAGGATAATTGGAAGCGAGTCGCAAAGATTATCAAACTCTCTTAGGCAAAGATTTGAGACTCCACTTTTCCTAATATTTCCGCCATTTATACCAATAGCATTAAATCCCGCAAGTCTTACAGAAATTATGCCTGCAGATGAATCCTCCAAACCAACAACACTGCTGTCAAAAGGACTAAAGCCAAGACCTACTCTTGCGGTTTCTGCATATAACCAAGGGTGCGGTTTAGGAGCAAGTTCACCAATTGTTCCGCATTGTCCCTTTTTGAGTGTAGTTCCAGCTGATATGATAATGTCATAAAAGTCGAGAGGATCTCCCATGTTTAGTGTTTTAAATGCTGATATTATTTCTGGCCATGCTTTCATATAAAGGCCACTAGTTACTAACCCTATTTTTATATTATTCCCTTTTAATTCATATAAAAATTCTTTTAAGCCCGGTGCGGGGGTATATGCATCCATTTTACCAGTTCCATCAATAATTTTAGATACTTCCATTTCATAGATTTCATAATATATTTTTCTTGCTTGCTCCACCGTTTTTTCGGGACAATACTTTTTAATACAATAAAGTAAATGTTCTGAAACAGAATGTCCAGAAACATGAGCTACATCAGTGTTTTCAAGTTCAAATCCAGGAAGACCTAGAAGTTTCGAAGTGGTTTTTTCTATTATCCACATCCAAAATTGCTCTGAATGCACACTAGTTCCATCAAGATCCATAAGTACTGCTTTTACTGGAGCCTCGTATTTAACGTCTTCTAGTGGATAAATGGCAGGGTACCCCATTGAAGATTTTATATAACAAAGAGTTTTATCTTCATATACTATAAACTCTACTTTTTTATCTTCTGGAGTTATTATTGATACAACTCCATCTTTGCCTGCAGTAAACATTTCCCCTTGTTCAATAAAGTTAAGTCCACAGCCATCTGTAATTTCCCCTATGCCTTTGATATGCATTTTTAAAGCTCCTTTATATTGTAAATTTTATTGTTAAAATTTTCTTTGAATCAATGTCAATCTTAATTGAATTTTTAGCAGATTGTATCGGTTGTATAATTTCCTCATTGAGATTTACAATAAACGCGTTTTCAATTTCTGACGAAAAAACAAAATTTCCAATAATTTTGTCATCATAAGGATTGAATACACGTAGTAAGTAATCATCAGAGTCTTCGCATTTTTTTAGTGCGCTTAGTTCGAGCCCTCCTTTTAATTCATAAAAACTATGGCTTTGTGGCAATGTGCCGGTCTTTTGTTGTTTACACGTTTGTACTGCCTTCAATTTTATGTTAAATTTGTTTGATTTTTCATATAATTTAGCTTCCTTATAATCTTTTGCATGAGGACATATTGCGTAATTATATTCATTAATACCTAGACATTGTCCGCCTTTCTGATCAGGAAAGTGTCCACCGCTTCTCATTTCTGTACAAATTATATTTCTTACCGCCCGAAATAAGGTTAACGCAAGAGTTCCTTCCTTATTGTCTATTGCTTCGTATTCTATTAATGAATCGGTAATAATTCCAAATCCGTATTCACCGTCTGTTATATCAACGAAATTTTGCATTGGCTGAGTTGTAATTTCATTATAATACTGTCCATTTTTGTCTTTTAATGGAGTGTATGGTCGTTTATCGACATTGAAATGTCCTTGCGCGTATGCTGTTTTACCTAAAATTTCAGTATCAAACAAAACTTTTAATCTATGGTCCTCGGCATTATTTTCAACAACAAGCTTAACATTAACTTCTTGGCTATCTTTTTTTATTGTATAAAATGAAGTAAATGTTAAATCTGACATTTCATCACTACGTTTACTTTCGCCTTTTATTCCATTCATATGGCGGTGAGCATAGGCAGGTACAATCATTTTTACTTTAGCTGCTATTGTGCATGACAGTGAATTGTTCTCTTCAGTCCATATTTCTGCATTTAGACCTTTGCTTGTATATTTCTTATTATTATAAGGTGGGTAATAGATCCAATAATCGCCACAATCGCCCTCGTCCTCGAAATAATTAAGTTCATTAAACATTCTTGAGTTTTTCTTGTCATATACAGAAATTGTTCCATTTGTGTTCACTTTTACATGCAGAAATTCATTCTCCATAGTATTCCCTGATTTTGATAACTCGTTCCCAAATGTTTTTCTAGTAAGCGGCCAATACTCAGCATTCCTATTAAATGTTTCTCCAGGAATAAGTTTATAAATTTTATAACCACCTGCCGGTACATTTCTAACATCAAGAAAAAGACAGTGTCTGTCTGCATAATATGGCCATGGCCTTGAATGAAGGTCACTAACGGGAACAACAATTTCTTTCCTTGAAATTAATTCAGATATTGCTATTTCACCATCACTATCTTGTAATTTAAAATCCCAGATAGCTTTATCGGCAGGAGTATCTATATAAACTTTTATTTGATCAGATACTGCAAAGGGGAGAGGATTAAAGATTGTTATTAGAATATCATCATTACCAAAATTACTTGTGTCTATATTTCGTAAAATATTTTTACATGCAGTATTGTATACTGTTTGAGATATTTCTAAAGATTGATTTAATCTATACATCACATCATCAACTGTTTTGTCTTGTGTAACACCATTTATTGAGTCATGTGGATGTGAAAGCAACATATAGTCAAGTGCTTTTTCAATAAACCCATTGTCATATTTATGACCTAGGCTATCGGTTGCAACGGCAAACGGTTCTGTGCATCCAAAAAGCGCATTTTGAACTTTTTTATTGAGAATTTTAATATATGGTCTCGTCATTAGAGCATTTGCCGAAAGTGATGGTGCTGGTCCATCTCTCAGTTCTCCCTCAACTGTCACTAACTTCTCTATGTCAATCCTTTTAAGCAGATTTGCATAATCTTCAAGGGATGCGGACTCAATTTCAATTTCTGCACCGGATTCTTTGAGTTCTTCATTTATTTTTTTAATCATTGGAATCATAAATGGTTGTGCAGTTGTTGAATCTGAGCCATTCATTAATGGCCGAGTTTCAGGAATAAGCGTATCCTTTAAACCGTCCCATGCTTTATAGAATGCATCCAGAGTCTCATGGCTTTTCAGCTCATTGTCATGTTCAATTAAAAAATAATCTTGATGATGACTGCTCGTGTCTGCCTGATGATAAACCATTCCCTGATTACCATTTTTGTATTTGTAATCATCAGATTTATAAGACATTCCATTTTTGATATGCAATGTTGCATTCATAAAAAAATTAGCACGACCTTCTTCGCCAAGACGGGTTGTTACAATTTTTGTTCCATCAGCGCCTTTCCAGATAAATTCGCAGTTAGGGGCTCTTTGTTTATCAACGTTTTTAGCAACAAAAACTGTGTCTATATTAAATCCCTTATAAATTTGTGGAAACTGTGCTGTCTGTCCCCAACCAAATGATTCATACCCCACTAGCATGCATTTCCCAAGTTCATTTGCTGTTCTGTTACCCTTAAGTAAATTTCTAACAAGACTCTCTCCACTAACAGGATAAAGGTCCGGCAAAGTGTACCAAGGACCAACAAGTATTTTGCCTTCCCTTATATATTTTTTGAGTTTATCTGCATTTTGAGGTCTCACTTCGATATAGTCCAGCAAACTTATTGTCTGTCCATCAAAAAGAAACGATTTATATTCTTTTTCGTTATCAAGAATTTCTAATAGCTCTTCAACAAGATTAACAAGATACATCCTGTTCTCCCATATAGGGTATCTCCACTCTCTGTCCCAGTGCGTGTGTGGTATTATGTATCCTTTTTTCATTGATTTTCTCCAATTTCTAATTTTATTTTTTGTTTTATTTTTCTTTTTCTTTTTCTTTTTCTTTATTATTTTATTATTCTCTTGCCTTTTATTTTTATTGTATAACAATATTTTGATGGCATTGTTTCGACATTTATTTGTGGAAGCGCTATTTCAATGCCCTCCTCAGAATCATTGAAAGTAACATCCAGATCAGATCCCAATAAACCAATTGATTCCACATTTTCAAAAAACACCCCACTGAGTTTGGTTTTTGTGTTTGGATATCCCATAAAAATGACATAAAGAGAATCCTCTTTTTGTGTAAATCTATAATCCCCATCGGATTTTAAATCAGACTCTCTTGTGCCATAAATTGCTTCGCCATTAATTTTTAGCCAGGCGCCAATCTGATGGAGCCTTTCTTGCATTATCACTGGGATTGTTCCATCACAAGCAGGACCAATGTTCAAATTTAAGTTTCCGCCACGACTAACGGTGTCTACAAGTAAATATATAAGGTCTTTTTCAGACAAATAGTCTGCAAAATCTTCATTTCTGTTAAATCCAAACGACGCTCCAATGCCTCTGCATTCTTCCCATTTTCTCTTATCAGAAACATCTAGTTCTTTTTCAAATCCTACTTCACCATATTCTGTAGAATAATATCCTCCATGTGAGCTTCTAGTATTGCTTCCCCATCTGTCATTTACGACAATTTCATCTTTTACACTGGATTCATTAAAAAGCCATTCAAGAAATTCTTCGCTATGCCAGACATCCGAGTTATGATCCCATTCACCATCAGTAAAAAATATACTTGGTTTATACTTTTCAATAACTTCTTTCATTTGAGGAATCATATGTTTGACAGCATATTCGTCAGGATTTGCAAGATAAAGAGGCCTGTACCATTCATATAAAGAGTAGTATAACCCCGATTTTACATCAGTTTTGCTAAGTGCTTCTTTTAGCTCACCGCAAATATCTCTGTGTAATCCAATATCTGCCGAATTCCAATTCCATGCATAAGAACTTGGCCAAAGACAAAATCCATCATGATGTTTAGATGTTAACGTCACATATTTAGCTCCTGAATCTTCAATCATTGATGCCCATGAATCTGCATTAAACAATTCACCCTTAAACATTGGAGCAAAGTCCTCATATTTAAAGTTTTCTCCGTACGTTTTCTCATGAAAATCGCAATATGATTTTTGCTTATCCTTATACATATATCCATACCACTCAGCGTAAGCTTCTCCAGTCGAATTTACATCTTTTCGTTTTGGAGCATATGCTGGCACAGAATATATTCCCCAATGAATAAAAATTCCAAACTTGGCGTTATCAAACCATTCTGGGATGGGTCTTTTATCAAGCGACTCCCAATTTGCAGAATATTTCATTTTTTATCTCCCTCGCATAATAGTTTTATAGCTCAGAATATCTGTCAAAACTGAGCTGGTTGACAAAGCTTTCGCTCTGGTAGAAAATGATCTTAAAGAAGGTCGTTGAGGACAAGTTCTATGTCTCCTAGTTGGATCCAAAAGGATCACTAATTATTTCTTTACTGGTTTTTTCTTTGCATTGAAAATTAAGAATAGCTATATAATGGCTAGACTTTGCAAATTTAACAAGTTGTACTAAACTTATGGTCTATTCATTATAAAAAACTTTTCGAGTCGTAGGTAATATTAGTATTGCTAACATTAATGAAATTACCGCAAAATATATCCAGCTCATTGCACTTCCAAGACCTGTTTGTCCTGCTTGAAATGCAGTTCCCCTAATAAGAGCCATAAGATCATTTTCAGTTCTTGTTAGCAAATCAATAATTGTGTATACTCCATTCAAAATAAGCATTGGGCTCATCATTGGAAAGGTGATTTTCCAGAATTTTTCCCATCCAGTCGCTCCATCAATATCAGCAGACTCATACAAAGAAGGGGATATTGCCTGTAACCCCGAAAGAGCAATTAGTATTTGTACTCCTGACATGTTAACTATCTGATAAATTCTATCAACAGCGCTAAAAATGTAATTTAATACCACAGGACTTATGTTAGTAGAAAACAAAAGACTGCGAACTTGTCCTGCTACTGATGAATCAGTTCCACCACCAGGTCCCATTATTCCCATTAATAAATCATTGCTTCCAAGGGATGCAATAACACCAATAGTTGCAACAACAGGGAAAAAGAATATGGCTCTTGCTAGAGCACGTCCTCTAAATTTCTGGTTTAGTAAATTTGCTGCAAAAAACGAGAAAATTAATATTATTGGAAGGTTTAGCAACATATTTCCAACAGTTGTTATTACAATTCTTACAAACTGAGGGTCTACAAATAATGCAGTTCTATAATTTTCGATACCAACAAATTCTGGCATTGAAATTCCCTGATTCATTATGAATTTTTGAAGGCTGTACCAAAATGATTGTCCAAGTGCAACGCCAAATACCACAACAACGCCTGTTATAAAAGGAAGCACGAAAATCAAACCCGTAAGGTCATGCTTTTGCTTCATTGTAAGTTTTTTCATTTTTTCCCCCATCACTCTTCTATCATCCTTTATTAAAAATAATTGTGTTGCCATTTACAGTTTTCTGTCCATTACATCTTTTTTTTACATTAATTTTCAATAGTTATAGTTTCATTAATTACTAGTAAAGATGAAAATCTTTAGGTGATATTACAACACCTTTGTATGAATATGCTGCTCCAGATAAGTTTACAACAACTTCATTTTTTTCGAAAACAGTTAAAGTTACATTATCTGATAAGTATGTGAATTCGATTATTTTTTGTTCACGAACAGAATTATAGAATTGGTTTGTTTTTTTGTTCCATAGTATTATTTTCTCTTTCCAGTCGTCAAATCCTGATGCATATAGATCTGCATAATCTGTATCATTAAGAATTTCTGGAGACTTCCCTATAAGTTTGAAGCTTAATAAAGAGCCGCTCATAACTGATTTAAGAACCGCAAGTTCAGGTTCGCTGTCATAGTTTATGGGCTTACTACAATAATCTGTATACCCATGAATTACCATCTGATAAAATGGAACACTCCTGCTTGATATAATAAAACTACTGTCTTCATAGGGAACGTCAGTCATTATATCTGCGAATTCCAGCATATATGCATTAGCTCCGTCCGACATTATCTTCATATTTTGCGTTTCAAGTCCTGATAATGACTTTTGAATTAATGATAAAGATTTTTGTCTTGAAATATAACGTCCAGGACTAAAATCTGAATATAAAGATCTCCCCATATCAAATGGTGCAACCCCATAAATCTTCGAATCTTCAGAACCCTTTGCATATGAATTAACAACATCTGTAAACCTTACAGGCGATAACAAATAATTGTTATCTATACTGCTTATCTCTTTTGTAAGGTTTCTTACTGCATCAACTTTTTTGTTAAAAGGCTCAAACAGGCTCTCCTTATTTATTTGATAAAAATTGGCGCCAGAATAAATTTTAATTTCTTTGCTATTAAGGTATGACGTTAGTATATCCAAATCATTCTTATTCCCAAGACTATTGTCTGTTCTGAATGTTTTTTGAATAGTTGTTTTATATCCACCCTTATAAATTCCAGTGTAATTTATAACAGGATTCTCAATCCCTGACGAGGCTAGAGTTTCCACTACTTTTCTGACGTCACTGAAATCTGTAAGTGCTGTTGTTGTTTTATAAGGAATGCCTGCTAATGTTTTAGTAACGTCGATCGCACCTTGCAATTCCATAATAGTTGTTGGGAGTTTATCCTGAAGTCTTTTTGTAAGTTTGTTTCTTGAAAGTAAATTCGCCCTGTAGACTTCGGCCATTTTTGAAATACCAATGTTTTTTCCAGGAATAAAATAGTATTTAACAGCAAACGTTCCATCATATATTTCGTTTGTATAAACGTTGAAATTTTCTCTGGTTGCATTTTCGCCAATAGGGATATAGTCTTTTATCATAGTGTCGAAGGAAACACCTATCCTGTTATAGGGTATTCCGTCACCACCAGTATTGACTTTAATTCTAGCCATCGCGTCCCCATCTTCAATTACAGCTAAAATGGCACCCTTTGCATCTTTTATCCCAAAAACAGGCATCGTGAAATTTTCGGTAAAGTCTGAATTAGTTTCGCTCAAAATCGCCAAATCACGCCCATATACATATCCTTCAAGGGTTGTATTCCTGTTATTCCTTTTTGCAAAATCGATTTGTGAGCCACTTCCATCGGGGACAAAGAGAAAGCCATCTTCATTTTGTGTGGTGCATCCAAAATATGTAAGCAAATCAATCCCGGTTAAAGGGAAAAATCCCGAATCAGTTTCAGTATAGTGTATATTTTTGGAATCAATAGAAACTCTCAGTCCATCTTCTTCAAGGACATAGCTAACAGGAATTGTATAACTCTCACCACTTCCGTTACTTCCCTTAAACATTACTTCTTCAAGATCTAATTTAAGCTGTTTTTTTGTATAGCCAATTGATGTAAAAAGTTTAGTTAGACTCTTCTTGTTTGCAGTATTTAATTGTCCCTCACGCAAAATATAAATATTTTTTTCGTTGAGAGCACCATAACGTTCCTTTAATTTTGTAAGCTCAGTATCTTTTAAAGAATTTCTATCAATAAGAGAGTACATCTTCTTCATAAGACTTTTTTCTGCGGTGAATTTCAGGCCTTTAACAATTTCGTCATATCTTTCAATACTTAGAGCCCGTGGGAAAATCTCATCACTATCCGGATAGGCAAATGAGTAGGTGACAAGAACACCTCCGTCAATCTTTTTTGCTGTGTATTGTTTTAAATCAATAGAAAACGTTTGGCTGTCCATAACAATTTCTTGTTGAATGCTATTAGTATAATGAATGACGAGCTGACTATTTATAACCTTATTTGTATTTTGATTTAATTCAAGTTTTAATACATCAGATATGGGTGGATTGCTATACCACCGAGTTTTTGTTGTCTTGTCTTCGACCGCGAAAGTACAGTCAGTGCCATTAAAGAAAAGCGTCTGCTTTTCGGACTGGGCTACAACTGACATGGTATCACTGACTTGCAGCCCTTTTGCGTTAACCTTTTCTCCTATGCGTGATTTATCTCGTACTATACTCGTTCCATGATTGCTGAAAATAAAAACTCCAGTTGCAGCCAGCACAAAAAAAGTGATAATGATTGTTATTGCTTTTATTATTTTTTGATTAATCTTAATTGTCATTTCATTCACCCTTTTGGTTTTTATATTTTGCTATTCATAAATTGATAGCCTGACATTAATAATTCTATAACTCATTTCCCTTAAAGTTTGTGTTACAATCGTAAAATATATTCCAAGTAAACCTCTCTTATAAATCCTGCAATTTGCTGGACGATGTTAAAAAACAAAATCCCTATAAAAGCAATTACTCCTATGCCAACTATGATGATGATTACAGAAAATAACGTTTTCCCTAATGTAAACTGATGCGTCACAATAGTTCCAAAAAGAAATAGAAGTCCAGCCCATACAAATGCTGCCGATTGAAAAAAGCTATAGAAGGCAACTTCTTCAGTTGTTACAAATCTTGAATAAAGAATAAGAGGTGCCATTATTAGAACCATTGGAAGAAGCGAATAACAAGAGTAAATATAAATGTCTTTAAAACTCCCCTCACCCTCTGTTAGCGTAGTTAAGCACCAATTTGAAACACACCATAATAATAATGGTAAAAGGACAGAAACAATTTCAGAAATAATGTTCAAATCTTTTGCTCTAGCAGTATTAATTACAAATCCGCTAAATTGTCTTTTCAGAATGAAAACAAGTATAAGCGAAACAACAAAGAGAGTTGCAGTATATATATTGCCCTTCTTTTCATGTTTAAGATCATAAAATCCATCAAACGGATGAAAAAGAATATGAAAGGAATATTTGATTCCGAATAATGCTTGTTTTGATATTAATCCAACGCCACTCAAATATTTCATCAGATTCTCCCCCTTACTTTAATTGATTTTGGTTTTCCAAAATTAATAATAACTTGAACGCCTTTTTTTATGCGAATTATTAATGCAGCAATAATAGCCAATGCTACTAGAGTGAATATGAGAGCGCTTGATGTTTTCCCGATATCATCCTTTTTATATAACTTTAAGGCTTTACTATAATAATCTCTATAGTTTGCTAGTTTAAAATATTTCATAGCTTCTTGATAATTATTTCTCATCATATATATTTTTCCAATACCTAGATATGCAATTTCTGAATTCGAATCACGAGCAATCACTTGTTTCCACTCATTAAGCGACTTATCATAGTCACTTTGATTGTAAGAATTAATTGCACTAAGTAGCGATGTTCCGTAATTTGTTCTTACAAATTCAGTAACACTGCCTGTAACTTTATCAAGAACATAGTAATTATCTTTGTACTCACAAAGTGCTACTGGGCCTATAAAAGATCCAACCTGAGCTCCAGTTCCGGCAAATACAAAAAGTAAATTTCCTGCATAATCATATGTAAATATTCTTCCACGTTTAGCGTCAAGAATGCTATAAATTCCATTTTCTGACGGAGCTACATCAACAATAGACGAAGGTCCTTTTTCACTTTCCTTTAGATAACTTCTGCTATTTCCCTTAGTGCTATCTTCAGAATAGTCTTGATTTTTAACAGGAAATTTGATATCTCCGACTGGCGGATAAAATCCTTCTCTATCAAGCACATCTTCTCCACTTAAGGTAAGACGTTTAACGGGCGCTGAATTAGTAGAGCGATCTCTTGATGAGATTTTAGCGATAATTTGATCTTCTGTCACTGATTCATTTGTAGCAAACAAGAATCCTTCGCTATCAATTGAAATATTATTATATTCCGTAGGAACATAACTTGACATCCGGCTTATTTGAGCTTTAGTCGAAATTGATTTCCAAAAATAATCAATCGGACTTACAAAAACTTGTGGAGCTCCGATGAATTTATCTAATGTCCCTTTTTCATCAATCTCAAGAATACCCATGTTAATTCCCTTGCAGATAACATATAATTTCTTTGATTTATCAACAGATAGTCTTATAGGAGAATATACAGAATAACCTTCAAGAAGTGGTGAATCAGGCCTTGTATAAATTTGTCTAACCTTCATATCTGCAAAATATCTTATAATTCTGTTATTGCCAGTGTCACATATATAAAATTCGCCATCAGAGTCAATAAACAATCCTTCAGGACTTTTAAGTGATGATTTTTCACCATTATATTCTATCTGGTTTATTTCATGAAGAATTTTGAATTCACTATCAAAAATTAAGACTCTATCATTATCTGTATCCGATATTGCAATTTTTCCGTCTTTAGAAATAAACATATCTGTTGGATTCTTTAATGCTTTTGTTTTAAAATTATCAGATGTAAGAATTCTTGTAGGTATAAATGCTGGTGGAGTATCCTTTTTCTCTCCCCAATAGTTATATGTATATCCCTGATAAGGAACAATTGCATTGACAGGGAACACTATAAAAGCATTCGCTGTAATTAAACTTATTATACAAATTAGTAGCCACTTTTTCATGGATGTTCGTCCTTTCAGGTAAATTGCTTTATTATTCCTTCATTCCTGAAGTTGACATTGTTTCAAGAATATTACTTTGTGTTATTAGGAATATGGAAACTGGTACGGCAAGCATTAAAAGCGCTCCTGCAGAATATGCTCCTGCTCTTGCAAGCCCACTGTCCTTGATGTTGTTCAAAGCATATTGCAATGTCTTTAATTGCTCGCTATATATCAAATTACTATTTGCGATTCCCCACAAGTTCTGAAAGCTAAATAATATCAGGGTAAGCCAAGCTGGTTTTACCATAGGCATAATAATTGTAAAAAACACTTTACGCTCTGTTGCTCCATCAATCTTTGCTGCTTCGATAAGAGAATCCGGTATCATTTGTTCCATAAACTGTTTCATAAGATATAGCCCAAGAGGCATCGCAAAAGCTGGAATCAAAAGTCCCGCAAGATTATTGACCAGACCAAATTTACTAAGAATGAGATAATTAGGTATGTTAGTTACTGATGGATTAAACATTAACGCAATTATAATTGTTGAAAATATTAAAGCACTTCCTGGAAATTTTCTTTTTGCTAATGGGTATGCGCACATTGATGCAATAAGAACATGGCCAGCGGTGCCAACAACAGAAATGAAAACCGTGTTAAATACAAATCTAGAGAATGGAACCCAGGATGTAGAAACAGCAGCGGATAGATCTCTGAAATTTTTAAGCGTTGGGTTTTGCACAAAAAACTTTGGCGGATAAGCCCACAATTCATCAAGTGGCTTAAATGCGTTGCTAATTATAAAAAGCATAGGTAAGACCATGAAAAGACCACCAAAAATCAGAAAAATAAATATCCCTATATCTCCACCCATTGAGCGGTTAATTCTCTTTTTTATTAAACGCCTCACTTTAGCTACCTACCTTTGAAATTATTTTTTTGATAATTATATTACTTGCTATCATCATAAGAAACAGAACTGTTGCTATAGAGCTTGCATATCCCATTTCAAAACGAATCCCGCCATAATCCTGAAGATGATGAACAAGTGTATTTGCTTCAAAATCAGTAGTTGGAAATCCAGAAAGCTGAGTAATCAAATCACCAGTTCCAAAAGATGCAGTTATGCTCATAACTGCACCAAACATTAATTGTGGACGCATCGAGGGGAGAGTAACAAACCAAAGTTCCTGCCAGCGGTTTTTTACGCCATCAACAGCTGCCGCTTCGAACAATGACCGGTCAATCCCTTGAAGCCCCGCTCTGAAAGCAAGAAAGCTTGTTCCAAGACTAATCCATAACATAACAACTATTAATACTGGTTTCATATAATTAACATCTGTAAACCATTGTATTGGACCATTAATAATTCCAAATGTTTTAAGCAATGCATTGATATAACCATAACTATCTCCAGAAAATAACACGGCCCATATAAGGTATGCATTCCCTGAAATTGCCGGTGCATAAAAGATTAATGTCATGAAGGATCTAAGCCTTACTGGAAGTTCATTTATAAGCCATGCAAAAGAAAAACTTAATACATACCCTAAAGGCCCTGTAATTGCCGCAAATACTAATGTATTTTGCAATGATTTTACGAATATTTCATCAGAAAGAAACATCTTAATATAATTTGTAATTCCAACGAATTTAGGTGTGCTTATAATATTGAAATCTGTGAAACTTAGAATTATTGATATCAAAACTGGAAGCAATATGAATAAAAGAAAAATAATTACATATGGAGCAACGAAAACATACATTTCTTTATTCTTTTTCATTTCTCTCCATTGATAACTAAAATAGCCCTTGATTCCAGTTTTATACTTTGGCATTGCTTCGTTTCTCAAAATAATCACTCCTGTAAACTTTTATTTCATTGCGCTTCTACAATTTCTATTTGTCAAATCCGAACTCTGTTAATTTCGTCTGTAGCTCTTCATTTATTGTTCTTACATTAGAAATCAATGTATCTTTTGCATTGTCTTTATAGTAGACCACTCTTCTGAAGGACAAATCAAGATATCTGGATGTATAGTATCCTCCAGGGACCTCAGGTACACCTTTGACATACTGAAATTGTTGCAAAAGATTTGCGAGGTCAGAAGAATTCCATGCTGTTTGCTTTACTGCTTCTATGTTGGCAGATGGCCATCGACCACTAGGACCTAATATAGCTTCCATCTCTCTTCCAAATCTTGTCTGTGTTTTCTTATCTGTCCAGAACTTAATAAACTTCCATGCATTTTCTTCTTTTGAAGTGTTTTTGAGAATAATTGCGCCTTGAACATCCCCTGCTACTGAATGGTTGATTGTGCCATCTTCCTGTCTTGTTCCTGGAACAGAAGTAAATTTCCATAGCCCTTTTATTTCAGGGAAATATACCATCAAACTGTTATAAATTGTATAATCCGCTACACCAACAGGAATTTCACCTAGTGCGAATCTATTTGCAAATTCATATGCAAGAGGCAATTTATAGTCACGATAAAGACTAGTCCATTGTTTAAAAACTTCAGTCTGGATTTTACCATCAAGTGCCGAATATTTACCATTTTCTCTATAGAACTCGCCATTTCTCTGGAAAAGCATCATTGCATAACTTTTAAATCCATTGGTTTGATTACCAGATATTGAAAATGCTTCATTTGTACTATAATTTGTTACCGGTATTGCAAAATTCATATTGTTACGTTGTAATTCTGGTAGAATATCGTAAACATCATCCCATGTTTCTGGAGGTTTTATCCCAAGCTTATCTAATATATCTTCACGGTAAAACATTACCGGGAATGTTTGAACTTCGGGCAAGGCATAACTTTTACCCTTATAAGTAAGTGGTACAAGTGCGCTTTCAAAATATTGTTTAGTAACTTCCTTAAAATCCGGAAACTTTGAAATATCCAAAACCGCTCCTCTGAGTGCATAATTCATTGCATCAGTTGCAGCAATACGCAAAGCAACGTCTGGTCCCCTCCCGCTTAACGAGGCTGGTAATAATGATCCACCTGCAACAAGTTGGAAATCTATATTGATCTTTTCTTCAGGCGTGAATGTGTCTTCAATCATTTTTTTAAGGACCATCGCCTGATCTCTGCCAGTCGCAATTCCGGAACCTAACCATACCTTTAGTGATGATTTTCCTTTAGAATCATTGAAAGAATTAATATCATTAAAAAATGAACTGTAAAAAACTATAAATTTATGCCAGAAAACCTGAAAAATGTTAGATTTTCCTGCGGCTAGTTTGGTTTCTGGTGAGGATATATAAATTTTATCAATGTCAAGAGGTTGCATCTGAGAATTCGTAATCCAAAATGATAATGAACCCAGATCATTTTCAAATGACCCAAACATTTTAGGGATTTTGGGTGGATCATAACTCATCTGTTTACATTCAAGTGCTATTTTCTCTAATGATGAAATATAGGAACCCTTGACTCCTGACGTTTGCAATATTTCACTTATTACTTTATAGAGTCTGTCTGATTGAATTCCAAGATTTTTAATTGTTTCAGGAATCAGTTTTTCCAATTTATAGTCACGGAACAAATCTGGCGAAGGACCAGTAATAGTCATGATATCGAGGTAGGACTTATTTAGCTGCTTTAAAACATCATCAACTGCTGCTATTTTATCAGCCATTATTCCCAGAGTGTTTTGTAGCTTAATCTGATGCTTTCCTTTAGTTAAATATAAATTATAATTTACCTTACCCCCAGCAGTAACTAACTGCCACACACCATCATATTTGAAAGCAATATTTTCTGCTTCAGCAAAAGGCACTACTCCATCGATGTAAAGTTTTCGTGAAGTAAACATTCCATCATTATAATTTTGTCTAACTCGGAAAGAAATATTGTATAATCCATCATTTTTAATATCAGTTTCCCATTCAATCCACTGTCCTGCCTGTTGCCATTGCGTTCCTGATATCATATTAAGTTTTATACTATAATCCGAAACTGGTGTTGTGTCAGGAGAGCTTCTGTCAAATCCAGGGAAAAGAACAGTGTCTGAAACATATCTGGTCTTTTCTGCTTCAATTATAATTGGTTCATTTTCATCTTTATTCGAATGCCCTTTGTTTTTTTCATTATATTCTGAATATGTTAGCATGCTTTTTAAGGGAGAAAAAGATATTTTACTTATTGCCATTGGCTCTTTAATAGAATTAAGTGTAATTGTATGTGAGCCTGCCTCGAGATAAATTTCAAATGGGTTGGTGAAATACCCGAAGTTGTCAGAAAAAGTATAATCGGTCCACTTATATACTTCGCTAAAGCCATTGAAATATTCATTCCCGTTCCTGTCAACTTTAACACTGCTGTCGGTATTTTCGTATATCCTTGATAATTCAATGCTGCGCGCCTCAGTAAAAGGATAAAGACCATCAATTAAAAGTTCTCTTTCAATTTTAGAATTTTTACCTGCAAGTGGTGAATATCTCAAATTTAAAATGTAACGAGCAGTTTGTCGAACCACAAATTTATAGCTCACATATCCGGTTTCAGAAGAAACTAAGGATTTAATGCCAAGAACATCTTTTATCTCAGTATCCTTTGAGTCTAAGACATCAATTGGATCTATTATTATTTCATTTGTTGCAGTTTTTGCACTACTATAGTTTTTGTTGTAATCCAGATATTTATTTTCATTTGATGAAAGTTTCGAACTCTGACTCAAACTGCTACTAGCATTATTGTTTTCCTGTGCAAAAACAAAAGTCTGACCAAACGACGATAAAATTAATATTGTCAGAAAAATGCATATTGCTTTATTTTTAGGAGAAACAACGGTAAGCTTCATTAAAATCCACCTCATTTTTTAATTTCGATTAGTGAAGTACTATAATACTGTGAATATATAATTTATCAAGGGTGAGTACAACAAATCCATCTTCATAGGAAAATTCAATCTTTTTGCCTTCAGGTTCTTCTGTCACCATTGATGGTTTTGGTGCCTTGATACGTATTTTAATATTACGAATCTCAGGTATAAAATCCGTAAAGTTTCTTCTTTGTCCATCAGGCATATTAGTAGTGTTGACTAGATGAAGACAAATTTCCCCTTCCTGTGTTTTTCTTAAAGAAATATCAACGCTGTAAGAGGATTCAACAAAAACATCCGGCTTACTGAAAAGTTCTTTTGCTACTAACCCAAATATTTCTCTAAAATAGGGATGATGATTATTAAAATAAAGCATAGGTAGATTCCCATAAACTCCTGCAATTTTGCCTTTACCAAGATTTCTGACTGTTATAGCAGGTTTTTTAAATACAGCATTCTTTGTTATCTCGCTAATCCCTTCCTCTCTAATATCCAGATAGGAACTTCTTGAAATATATCCCTTAGCTTCGTAACGATAGACAAGAGTTTTAGCATCAATTAGTTCAACTTCATCCCAAACCTCTCTGGATGAAATAATTTTATCATCAATCACCAGGCTGGTATTAACAAATGTTTCTTTCTTTGCGAGTTTAACACCTAGTTGTTCCTCAAATAATTTTGAAGCATTAAGTCCACAGACAAATAAACTTCCACCATTATTTACATATTCGGTAAGTTCTGTTGCAAATTCAGCAGAAAGTATTTTGCAATCAGGCAAAATGATATAAGGATATTCATTCATTTTTCCTGTAATTTGATGCTCAGCCATTACATCACAAGAATATTGTTGTTCAAGCATTGCATGAAGCACGCCTTCAATTTCCTGCAAGGTGTTACCCCACCATGTATATACCCTGTTTGATCTTTGTAATTGACTTAATGTTGGATATATAATAGCAACTTGAGGGATTGGAGATGTCCTGTATGAATATGTTTTGCGTTCTTTGCAAAATTCAGACACCTTTTTTGCAGTTCTTATAATATCATCTCCAACAAATCCACCTCTTGTCGGGAGATAATAATTCATGTATCCGCCACCATGCATTAATACAACTGAGGCTTCCTGCATAAGCTGTTCGGGCATTTTTTTACATTCATCCTGATTTTCTATAAGGTCAAATCCCCATGACTGAAGTTCCCAGTCAAGCCCAGTATTTTGAAGGTATCTGCATTCGGTTCTGGCTCTATCTACCGACAAAAATGGATCAAAATCTCCACTTATCATATCTACATTAGCAACTTTTTCTTTAGGCATCATTGTTGTATAGGCCCAGTTGCTGCACACATCAAGATCTGGCTTAAATTTGTGTAATTCATCTGTCCAGTGGCAAAGATATTTTTCAAATTGATTCCGGTGGAACTCTTTCCATTTCTGCCAGTTTGGATCTTTATCATCCAAAGGATAATTTTCGATTTCTGTAGTTTCCTTCCACACTTTTTTGGCCATAGGGCTATAATCAAACTGCGCTCCCCAGCATTCGCCATCAAGCCAAACTCCATTTAAATCGTATTTCTCAACAACTTCTTTAAGTTGTGGAATCAAAAGTTTGTCAACATATTCCCCGAAAGTGCTGTTTGTAACTCCGTCAGTCTTTCCTTCACTTGTCTGTGCTCCATATTGCGGATTATTTCTAACCTGTACCCAATCCTGTAAACCAGAATAATGAATTGCAAGAGGTATGTTTCGTTTTTTCGTAGCAGCTCTTACAATTGCAAGGCTATCTTGCTGTATGTTTGGCGCTGCAACTCCGACTTTTGTCTCATACCCACAAATTCCTGGATGACCTTTGCAGTCATATGTAACATAATCCGGTTTAGCAGCATCAAGCAATTTCCCTATATTTTCTTCGCTTATATCTGCACCGTAATTAAAATCTTCCTCGCTTGGGTGTAGATCAAGATGAACTCCAAAGAATGAATCTTTTCGTCTAATCATTGTAATGAATTCCTTTCAGTATATCCAGTAAGATTTTTTTTAATCTCTATTTTTTAACAGTCAAGTTAGCATAGAAATCATTAATAAGTGTTTTAGCCTGGTCTTCTTTTTCGGCGATAGCTGCTGCAGGTGTTTTTTGGTTTGAATAAACAGAATAATAAATATTTCCATTTGGGTTTTTGTACCAGCCAACTATATCTGAAGATGTCCCAACAAGTGGAAAATATCCTGTAAGATCGAGTTTGTATCGATTTTCAGATAATAGATATTCAACGATTTTCATTGACTCATCATCTCTTAGAACATTTGTGTACCTTGCTTTCCATGAATCTTTAGTATCATCAGCATATGGTGAAAATAATGCATCCATTACTACAGATGCCATGTCTTCATCAGGATTATTATTTAGAATACCCCAGTTACGATTAAATTCTGCTGGAACTATGTAGTCTTTCATTTCTGGGCCCATTGGGAATGGAATCAATCCAAAATCGTCTTCCATAAATTGATAATAAATGTCTGTAGTATAAAATGGTGCGCTAATCATTGCATAAATGCGATTTGTGAACTGTTCAAACTGATATCTCCAGTCTGCTGTCACATTCACAGGTTCCATAACCTTTGATTTATAAAGAAGGTCTTGCAAAAATTCAAGCCCTGCAATAGTATTTGGGTTATTCATTGTAAATCTCAGTTTACCTTCGCTGTCTTCTGACATTATGGTTCCATTATTTGACAATATCAGCGAGCGTTCTGTCTCAGCACCGCCAAGGCCCCATTGCTCAACTGTTCCATCAGATCCTATTTTTGTTGCTTGAGCGGCAACTTCCTTCATTTTATTCCATGTCCATTCCTTTTTTTCATAAATTTCATATAGGTTTGGAAGATTTTGCTCTTCAAATAAAGTCTTGTTCCAGAAAATAACGTTTTGAAGTTCAACGGGGGCTGCTTTTACTCCATATATATTTTTTGCAAGTTTTGAAGCTACAATCTGGGTCGGATGCCATTTTTCATCTTTAATATTCAATCCTGTCTTTAACTGATTTAATGGTTTTATGAATCCAGGGTACACCAGTACTGAAAGCCATCTGCTATCTATCTCAATTATATCAGCAAATTTCGTTCCTGCTTGAGCGGCAGTAGATATTTTATCACAGAAAAGGCCATGTTCAGAGGTTGCAGTTTCAATTTTAACGTTAAGACTTTTTTCAACCTCACTTACTCTTGCAAGCCATTTGTCTCCTGCTTCAGTTGTGCCAGGCTCCAAGAATAAATCATGTATCCATGGAGAACCTATAATAACTTTCTTCCCTCCAAAATCATATTTGTCCTTCTCGGGCGTTCTTTGTGCAAAAGCAACGTCCTTTAAAGCATTTGCCCTAAGTTGAGAAATTTCATCAATGCTTGCAGACTGACTATTGCTAGTCTTGCTTGTTGAGTTACTATTGGTTTTAGTGGTTTTAGTACATGCTGAAAATGAACTTAATGTGAGAGCCATTGTCACCGTAATAATCAAGAAAGATTTTAATTTTTTCATTGCTATACCTCCGATTTTATTATTGGTTGCTAAATTTGGTTTATCCTACAATTCCGCTTCGTTCAATCCCTTCAACTAAAAAGTTTTGAAGTATCAGATAAAGTATTATAATTGGGATGACTATAAGAAATGCACCTGTATTCCTCATCATAGAAGACCTTATCGGGTCAAGATAGGCTGTTATTGCCGGCAGCATTGCTGCCATTAATTTTGTCTGCGATGCGAGCAAATTAGTAAAATAGTTATCTGTCCATTGCCATGCAAATGCAAACATTGAAACGGTAATCATAATAGGAACAGCGCCTGGTAAAATAATTTGTCCAAATGACCGGAAAGCTCCGGCACCATCAATTGATGCTGCCTCTTCGAAAACTTTAGGAACACCTTTAAAGTATTGACGTAATAAATAAATATATAACCCATTTCGAAACCCCACCCCTAATCCACTCATTATAAGAAATGGCCATATAGTATTTAACAAATTATTAGAATGCCCTGTGATAGCATTTAGTATTCCAAAAATATCAAAATCTTTAAATCTTATAAACACTGAAAGCCCTACTGTCTGAGGCGGTACAATTAGAGTAAAAATAACAATTCCAAACAGTATTTTGTTCCCAGGAAATTTGAACCTTGCAAACCCATAGGCTGCAAGAGTGCAACTTACAACTGTTAAAGCAGAGACCGCTATTGAAAGCGTTAATGTTAAAGGCAATGTTTCCTGCCACTTAAGTTTAGTTAAAACAGCATTAATATTGTCTAAAGAAAAATTTCTTGGAAGGTATCGCACAGTTGGGTCATATAAATCTGTTTCAGCCATAAATGATACTATGAATTTCATCAAGAACGGATAAATAATCATAAAGCAAATACCAAACACAATTACACCACGAACAATTTTATATAATATTGCTAATAAAGCTTTCTTGTTCATCACGTGCTTAAATTTTTCTAATGCTTTACTTGCTAAGGAATTCACAAAATGTCACCGCCTCTGTTCTTTCGCATTTTTTATATTTCGAATATGATTTTTCTATCTATATAAAGAGCCTAAATGATTTGAGCTAACAGCAACATAATTTGGTCCTAGTCTGTTACAAAGTTCTTCAAGAGAATTAGGTCTGACAAACCAGTTTGTACAAAACACATGCATGAATTTTTGGTTGGCTGTAGGAATTGCTTTTATATCATTTACTAGAATATTAAGATAATAATCCTGTGAAGTTTCATTTAACAGATGATTTGCAATTTCATCAACCGCATTAAACAAAGGAACTCCTGCAACGTTTTCTATTGAATTTTGCCATGGGATATTTCTTCTTGTGTTTTTACCATATTCTCCAAGAATACAATTGAATGTCGGGTTTGTACTCTTCATTGCATTAACAGCTATTGCAAGATCTGCAAGTTCCGCGGTTCTGTTCTGAAGATAATCTCTATAATAGCTCCAAAGAATGTGTTGCGAGTTAGTTCCTAATTTTTTCTGATACATGCCTGTGGTTTTGTAAAATTTTGTTAATTCAGCGTTTCTGTCCGTCCCGGCTGGTAAAAACTTGCCGTATGCACTAATTAACATATATCCCCATCCAGATGTCGCTCCTACAAAACTATCCATATCTGACGAAGTATTAAACAAGTAACTGACAACTCCAGGCAACATATCTACGGCTCCAGGCCCGATTGACCAAGAAATATTAACAGCACCTCTTGAAGCTTCGTTCCACCAACGTGAAGTCGTTAATCCAAATCCTCCGTCAACTGCCTCATTGACATAACACATATTGTCTCCGTCTGAGACATGTAGTGTCATGTATTTTTTACTCGCACTATAGGTAGGTTTTATTGGAGATAGTACAGGTTTCGATGGTTTTAACGGAAGTCCTTCTTGAAAACTCATGTTTTGCACACCCTTTTCGGCGGTAGTCAATGCAGCTTTACCATATCCACTGGTAAGGTGAATATATACATGCTCGTTTGCAGCTTGATCTCCACCAGTTTTGACGAAGGATAGTGATCCACCCATAGAAGGTTTATTTCTTTGCGCACTATGCTCATCACTCCATGTTGGTATGTCCCAACATCCAACAACCATACCATTTGTTCCGGTGCTAATAAAAACCTCTCTGAATTTATCTTTTACTGTCTGTGGACAGCCACTCCAATAGAATATTGGAATTATTTTGTTCATAACATAGTAATCAACTTCTCTTAAGCATGAAGGGTGCTGAATAGCCATTGGAGCACCTTTTCTGCTAAGTATAGGATAAGTGTCTATAACCCAGATATATGCATCGGCCTGACTTGACCATCTCCCCAATGTTTTACCACCAGTTGTGGCATCAAAAATGACTGGCAATTTTGCAAAATTTGCTCGCTGACTTTTTGGAACTGGGATGAGATTTTCTGCTGCACAAATTCCTGTATATACATTTATTAGCATGCTCCAAATTTCCTGATTAATTATAGAATCATCATATATAAGAAGCCCTTTAACATTATAATAATCAGTATCTCCCATTATCATTTGGTAAACATCATTAACCGATTTGTTTACTGGAGAAAACCCATATAATTCTGTATCTTTCCATCGGTTCATCCACTCTGCATCTGAAGCTTCCCAGTTAAGAAAAATTCTTGATTGCTTTCGATTCGCAAGACCTTCAAACGCTGGAAGCATGTATCTTTGCCAACGTGGCATAGAAGTAGGAACACTTATGACAAATGGTGTCTTTGAAGGGGAAAGATTTGTAGACTTAGGAACTGGATTCGCAAAACTAATTGTTGAAAAATAGTCCTTATACACTTGCTTTCCACTTCCTGGTGTTGTTGTTGGAGTACTGTTCGAAATTACTGATGAGCCAGTATTGTTACTATTCGCTTCTGATTGTATTGAATTTGATGGATTGCTTGTGCTGTCTGAAACAACAGTACCACTCTCTGATTCCGATTCAATTTCTGAGATAACTGCACTACTATCATCAATGATTGGTCTTCTTGTTGCTCCATCACTACATCCTGTTGTTAAGGATATACTTAATGTTACTGCTACAATTAATGACAGTACCTTTCTCTTTTTGATGCTCACTGTTTTTCCTCCAATATCCAATTCCAAAATTAAATTATTTCTTATTAAATAATATTTTCTTTTTGAATAATATAAACACAATAATACCAGCTAGTACAAGTATTCCTGCAATTATTCCTATTATTAAAAGAATTGAATTATTACTCTCATTTGGTGCATCAATCGATAACATCGTATATTTCTCACCATTTTTAGCTATAGCAATTTTCATTGAATCATTAACATTTGTGTCAACATTAGTTATTTCTTTGTCGTTGCCATCGACTATCGTAAAAGTATATCCTTCTCCTAGTTTAAAACTATCTTTCAGATCTTTTACAGTCAATTTATTAGTCAACCGAACAATTTTAGATCCATAATCTATCGTAATATCTGCAAATGAAGGTTTTATAACGGATGAATCAATTACAATACCATCGTTGCTTACTACTGAACTGCTGTCTTTTGAAATTTGCGAATCCTGACTTTCAATAGTTGATTCACTACTTGTTGATGAGTCACTAGATGATTCCACAACAGAACCGGTTGATGAATTTATTGCGGAGGATCCAGCTGCGCTTGAAGTTTTACTACTTGTTGTACCTTTTGTAGGCGTAGGAGTAGGAGTGTTTGCAAGTTTAAATTCCATTGCACCAGTCTTACTAAAAATTTCAAGTGCACGAAGCATAAGACCGTTTTTAGCAGTTCCCTTTGTACCCTTTGTGTTATCGGAAAATTTTACAAAAACTGAGTTTTCACTATTCTTCTTAAGATATGAAGCTAAATCTATAATTTCATCAGCTTTGTATCCACCGGAAGCCATTAATTTCTTTCCTGTTGCAGCAGTTGTCCAAGGTCCATTTTCGCTATTTGCTATTTCGATTTTATAGTCATCAGCAAGGCTCATGGTCAAAATTGCATCTGCTGTTGCACTATTAAAATCAAGTTTATATACAAAGTAAGTATCTTCAAGAACGGATCTATATACTGCTATATCTGTGTCTTGCCAAACAAATACTTCTGAACCTGAATCTTTAACTAGTAGTTTACTATCTGAATTGGTTTTATCAAAAATAAAATTATAAATTGGTTTTAATACTTCCATATCATCCATTATTAGTGGAATTGCCTGAATTGGTCCAGGTGCTAAAAACGCATATGCATGAAATTCCTTTAATGGAGCCGATTGCTTTATCCCTTGATCAAATCCTGGATTAGCTCCTGCATACTTTGGAGATGAGTGAAATCCAATCATTCCTTTATATTGTGTGTTAGGGCTATCTTGTTGCTCAAATGACATTAATCTTGTGACACCGGTGAATTTTTGCCATTGTGTTGTCAGAGGCCCTGAATATATTGCTTCATCCTGATAGTGTAATAATTCATCACCTTGATCAGCACCAAGTGCAAGTATTAATTGGACTGATGGGTTAACACCTGCTGGAATACTTTCAGCTTTAATCCATGCTGAAAATAAATATGCGCTACCAACTTTAGGGATTTCATTCGGTATAAATTGATATTCTGCTCTTGCCCATGCAGTTAACGAACCACCCTCGACTTGATTTCCCTGTACTATTTTGAGTGCTTTACTTCCATTTCTTCCAATTCCGTTCACAACTGAAGCGTTACCGCCTACTGTACCCAAAATTCTAGCCGCAGTTGCATTGCCAACGTGTTTAGGTAACCAGCCGGTCATTCCACTCTCAAACCCTGGGTTTGATATTATGTTAGTTGAGACTGCAGCATTAACAAAAATTGATTGTAGTGAAAATGAAATCAACATTGTTATTGCCAAAAAACTTACGAAGCGCTTACTTTTCATTGTGGTATCCTCCTAAATATTTTTATTGATCTTTTTGATTTAACTTTAATAACTTTAATAACTTTAATAACTTTAATAAATGGTTTAGATAAAATATATTATATTATACATCTTAAGTCTATTTTATTTTTTTTAGAAATGTTTTAAATCATTTCTAGTAAATTTCATTTTTATTATTAGATTAGGCAAATTGGATTTTGGTAATTAAATATTCTTTACATCAATTGTTC
The DNA here is from genome assembly GCA_038326615.1 of Saccharofermentanales bacterium. Classification (GTDB taxonomy): domain Bacteria; phylum Bacillota; class Clostridia; order Saccharofermentanales; family UBA5734; genus JBBQKF01. The sequence continues at coordinate 35,695 of JBBQKF010000009.1, forward strand.
TAATTAGCTGTTGTTATTAATTTCATTTGAGGTTTCTAAGGTAATATATCATCAGTTACATTAATTATTGTTAGATTTCTATTATTTTATTGCTTTATTTTAGTTTGTTATGTAGTTTTAGTTTAGGGTGTTTCTTTGAAACAGGCGGTATGACCTTTGTCACGCCGCCTGTCAAAGACGTTTTGTAATTTAAAACTTTCTATTTTACTGCGAACTTTTTACGTAATGATATTGTCATTATTGCAATTCCTACAATCATAAATAACATTATAGGAGAAAAATTATCGCTTGTAGTCGGATTTTCAACTGGGGTTGGTGTTGCTGTTGCTCCTGCAACTGCATTTGTCTTAAGCGTTACGTCAGCATATGTTGCTACATCCATACCATTTTCTGTAGCTACAGTAACAGCAACAACGCTTACCATATATTCTGTGTTAGGACTAAGACCAGTAAGAGCAAGGGATGTTGTATCTTTCCCGCTAACGAAAGTTGTTGTTGGCTCTCCGCCATCTTCACTTACAAGAACTTTGTACCCACCAACATTTCCGAAAACCATACTGTTCATAGCTGCTGTCCAAGTTATAGTTGCTGTTGTGGTTGTTACTGCACTTGCAACTGGTGCTGCATTTACAGATTTTTGAACTACTTCATACTTAAGATTTCCACCACTCCACATGCTTCCTCCAATTGCATTTTGAATATCAACTGGATTTACACCAAACGTTCCGATTGGAGCGCCACTCATATAAAAATCAGACTCACTTGCTGTTTCTCCTACTTCATTTGCAATATTATCTGGATGAACCGCAAGAACGTTATTAATTTCATTTGGTCTTGGATTGCCCCATACTCCAACTCCGGCACCTGTATTTTGTTCAACAACAATTACATAAACTTCGCCTGGAGTAAGAAGAACTGGTGTTGCAAGGTCTGTCCAGTTAAATCCCTTACCAGCAGCCAATGCAACAGTTTTGTCGGGTGCAACTGTTACTTCAGCAACCTTTGTCCAATTTCCGATTGTTCCCATTGCCGTTTGTAACTGAGCATTGTCAGAGCTATCTATAAAACCGACAACTTTCCATAATTGCACTTTTCTTGCGAAACTACTTTCACCGCGATCACCTAAGCCGTCAGTTAATTTAGTTGCATCCATATAAACATCTCCTAGAGCATTTACATTGATGTAATTTCTAACTCTTACAATAACTCCACTTGAGCCCCAACTACCACCATTATAGAGAGAGTTGATTGTTCTTCCACCCCATCCATAAAATGCAGCCATTGAATTGTCAGGGTAAGCAACTCCTCCTGTTCCCCAAACATAACTACCGAACAATTGATTTTCAATTGCAAGGTGATAGAGCTGTTTCTCTGCAGAAGCTGTTTCTGCTGCATATGAGGTTACCGTAGTAAGCCCCATGCAGAGTACAAGAGATAAAACGAGCAGAACTGATAGAATACGTTTTTTCATTGAATTTTCCTCCTTTAATTAATTGACATATCTTTTAAAATATTGTATCTGATGACTGGATTATATTCGCTACGGTTCGTTATGTCAATTACACAATTGAAAATTTGATTATTGCTCAGCAAATGTTTACTATTATATACAAATTGCACATGACAAAAGCTATATTTTATGTATAAGCACATATCATTACTTAATTGAACATGAAATTATGAATTCTTATCATAATTTTACTATGTGTAATTTTATCAATTAGCTACAATCTTAATAGTAATGCTTTCTTCTTATATCACATTTAACAATACATTTCGCATATCATTTAAATATTTTTCTTTACTAATTGATATATTTGTAATATTATAAGAACATAACATTTGGGTTAGTCTTAATGTTTATTAATAATTAGGAGGTATATATGGGGAACGAGTATTTATATATACAGATTATAGACTATATACTTAAAGGAATTGCTGATGGTACAATTGATTCTTCATCCCGCATTCCTACAGAATCGGAATTATCCGAGAAATTTAATGTGAGTCGCATAACCTCCAAGAAAGCATTGGACGAACTCGCAAAAAAGGGTATTATTGTAAGGCACCGACGGTTAGGATCATTTATAAATGAATCATATAATTCTGAAACTGGCGAATTTAAATCTCCGATATCAGTAACACTAGAAAATTCTATCGTTGTAAAATCTAAAAAATTAATTGGTCTTGTTTTACCAATAGGTACTAACATGGGCGATATGATGTTATATGTTAATGGTGTCCTTGATTATATAACACCTCGAGGCTACTACCTAATAATTATGAATTCAAATCGGGATTCTATAAAAGAAAAAGAAATAATAACTACTTTAATTCAAGATAATGTTAACGGAATTATATATTATCCTCTTTCTGATAGACACAACTTCAGTTTGATGACCAAATTAAGCATGGACACTTATCCGATAGTTCTGATAGATAAGTATTTCACAGGAATTGACATTCCTTATGTTATTCCAGATAGTTTTTCTGGTGCAAAAATGATTACAGAATATCTCATTTCCTGCGGTCACAAACGAATTGCTTTTTTTAGTGAAAGTGAAATTTCTGAATATTCAACCGTTCGAGATCGCTTTTCTGGATATTGCGACGCACTAAAAGAGAACAATTTACCAATTGATCCAAGTATTGTTTATGAAAATATTATTAAGGGTAAAAACGACTCAACTGAGGATTATGTTCTTGAGATGTGTGATCCTGTCAAAAGTTCAATAAGCAATAATGTGACTGCAATTTTCTGCCCGGCAGATGGAATAGCACTAAACGTGATATCAGCTTGTAAATACTTAAATATTGATGTTCCAGAAGATATTTCTATTACTGGCTTTGACGATTTATTAGGGACTAGTCAGTTATCCGTCCCTATTACAACAGTGAGACAAGATCTGTATGAGATGGGACATGAGGCTGCAAGAACAGTTATACGACAAATTGAAGGAAGACAAATTAAGAAAAAAGTCATCCACCCCGTAAAATTAATTGTCAGATCGTCTGTTAGAAATATAAAGAAGTAAATAAGTTAGTAAGTTAGTAAATATAATCATCGTAATTTTAAATTAAAGAACCATGGGAGGTAATCCCATTTCCGATTGTTAAAAACATATGCTGCTAGATTTTACTTCAAAGGTAGTTTTTGTTCAAGATTTATTTTTTATAGCTTTATTATATTTCAAGATCATATTTTTCATCAAAGCTTAATTTTCCAAATTAAATTTTTATAGCTTTATTATATTTCAAGATCATATTTTTCATCAAAGCTTAATTTCCCAATTAATTATAACCCCTGTTTGCTAACAGCAATCAGGGTATTCAATGTGGTATTTTGCAGATAATATAACCCGGTTATAAAGACATATTTACATGAGAATTTTTCATGAATTTACAAATTCAAATATTACTCCCTTTATTCTAAGATTTATTTGTCATTTATCGTTTAGTTGCGTAACTTCTCGATTTATGTGGCAATATTCCCTAGATTCGATACCACATTTTAAGATATGCTTTTACAATTTTCTTCATTTCATTAAAGATTATATCTTGTCTATAAACTGTTGTAAAATGCGAAAGTGATGCCGATTTTGATGTATTTAAATTTACCATATTTTCTGCGTTTGATCCTGACAATGATTTTTCGCTAGGGAGATAACCTTCAAGTTGCAATTTTTTTACAATTTCACCTCCACCAACGTTTACAGCATTTTTAATTATTTCTTCTAAAAGCACTGGCGATGAATCTCGCTCAAGCGCGGTCCAAATATTCACTTTACATATTCCGTCACTATATAGATTTGCGACCTGGCTGTTAGGAACAGATGATGTTCCATGTAAAACTATATTAGAACCAATTTCGTTTTTAATTGCAATTGAACTTTCACTATAGTATTTTAAGTCTTTCCCAGAAGCTCTGTGTTCTGTTCCTAAGTTTGCAACAATTAAGTCCACTCCTGTTTCTTTAAAATATCGCTTTGCATTTTCTGGTGTTGTAATTGCGTTGTGAGAAAGTCCTGTTGCATCAAATATTTCATCACAGGCACCTTCAATAAGTATTTTACCCTTCATTTTTTGAACAAAGGCTCGTGTTTTTTCGATATTTTTCTCAAACGGCAGTGTCGATGCATCGTACATAATAGAAGAATACGGAGAAAGATCCCATTCGAGAAGTTCTTTGTCGACATCGTGTTGTACATGGTCAAGATGTAGCATTACATGCAGATCTTTAAATGTTTCATCATCCTCTGCAAGGATTGAGACATCAGATGTAAAAAGTTTAAGCCCTGTATCCCATCTTCTCGTATGAGTATAGTAACCCGCTTGTGAGCGATGATCGTATTTAACTGTAATTGCAATTGTTACTGGTAAATCTTTGACTCCAATTTCATCTGCATATTCTTTTGTTGCACAAAGGATTGCCTCTGTCGTTGTAAGATTTTCGCTGCAAAAACATGGTATTACCCAGCCTCTTGAAGCAGCCTTCTTATATTCGTCCTTTACTTCATTAAATTTATGTAAAATTGCCATTTTCGATTCCTCCATTTATCTATTTTCTAATTTATTTTTCCTTTGCATATTGACATCGTGTATCGATACATATTATGATATGTATCGATACACGATGTCAATAGTTTTTTAGAATATTTTTTAGAAAGAAGGATTTTTATGGCGGTTATTGGATTGGATGTTGGCAGCACTGGCTGTAAATGTATAATATTTTCTGATAATGGTATTAATGAAGCATACTCGTATGAAGAATATGAGCGATTTTTGTCTTGTACGACAATATCGTCAGAAATAATATGGAATTCAGTAAAGACTGTTATTAAAAGTTCTATTCTAAATTATAAGACGCAGAATAATTTCGAACCAGTCAGAGCAATATGTATTTCTTCTTTCGGAGAATCCTTTGTTCCTGTTGATGCTGATGGCAATGCTCTGTCTGAAATAATGCTATACACTGACTCTCGTGGCAAAGGAGAGTGCGAAGAATTCATTATGCAAATGCCCGAGAAAGAAATCATGCAGATTTCAGGAGTAAAACCTCATCCGATGTATTCATTACCGAAAATCGCATGGATTAGAAAACATCAGCCAGACACTTTTAAAAACACCTGGAAGTTTTTACTTATCGAAGATTTTATCATTTTCAAGTTATGTAATATGACATTTATCGATTATTCGTTAGCTTCAAGAACTATGGCGTTTAATGTTTCAACAAAATGTTGGGATGAAAAGTTACTCGCCCTTGCCGGAATTAATAGTTCAAAGCTTTCAACCCCAGTCCCATCAGGTACTTCTGTTGGAAAAATTATAAACACTCTCGCACTTGAATTAGGTTTGCCAGATGATGTTATTATTGTAACTGGAGGTCACGATCAGGTGTGTGCAGCTGTTGGCGCAGGGGTGCTATCCTTAGGCACTGCAATTGACGGAATTGGGACAGTTGAATGTATTACTCCTGCTTTTTCAAAACCAATTCTCGAACCTAATTTTTTAGAAAATAATTATGCATGTGTCCCATACGCTTTAAATGGAATGTTTGTAACATATGCTTTCAATTTCACTGGGGGATCTTTACTTAAATGGTTTCGCGATAATTTTGCATTCAAAGAAACCCTTCAAGCAAAAGAAACAGGCGAAAGTGTTTATAAAATTCTTGACGATAATTGCACATTGCTTCCATCTTCTGTTATGGTAATCCCTCATTTCGCAGGATCAGGCACCCCTGATATGAATCCTTCAGATACTGGTTCTATAATAGGTCTTTCATTCAATCACGGAATGCCACAAATTTATAGAGCAATTCTTGAGGGTGTCACATTTGAAATGAAATACAATATGGAGCTTTTGTCCTCTGTTGGAGTGGAAATCAAAGAACTAAGAGCAGTTGGTGGTGGTGCAAAATCTAAGCTTTGGCTTGGAATTAAAGCCGCAATTACTGGGTGCAAAATTCTTGTATTAGAAGTTGATGAAGCCGGTATAACTGGCGCAGCCATGATGGCAAGTGTTGCGTCCGGTGTTTATCAATCTCTTGAAGAGGCGTCACATTTCTTTATTAAAATTAAAGATACTATCGAGCCTGATCCAGAACTTGCAAGAATTTATGCATTGATGTACGAAAATTATAAGTCATACAGAAACAAAAAACCAAATTGTTAATGCTAATACTAACACTAAATTGGTTTAGCTTTTGCTAAATTCAGTTCATTTGAATAATAAATGCTTTGAAATATTTTTGGAATCATAGTAAATTTATCATGAAGATAGTTAGATAAATAAATTGGTAGATTGATAGAAATATTGGAATATATAAATATTGAAAGATAGATACCATGACAAAAAATGAATTTGTTAATAGATGATTTTATATAAAAATAAATAGACTAAAAAATAAGGAAAAGAGAAAAATGAAAGGAGCGCATGGTTTAAATTTAGTATAAATCATGCAAAAAAGATTATGAAAAAGAAAATGAATTTCGCACTTTACTTTGGAAACAGAGGGTTTTTCCCTGAGAGATTGATTGATTCGGCCAGAAAAGAAGTAATAGATGCTCTCGAAAAGCAAGGATATGGATATTTACTTCCACCGCCTGATATGACAAAGTATGGCGCTATCGAATCTGCAGAAGATGGTAGAAGATATGCAGCGTGGCTAAGCAAGATAAAGGGAACTTTTGATGGAGTTATTTTATCACTACCTAATTTTGGTGATGAAAATGGTGCAGTTCCTGCTTTACGTGATGCCGGAGTTCCAATATTGATTCAGGCATACCCAGACGAAATTGGCAAAATGGATTTTGAATCAAGAAGAGACGCATTTTGCGGAAAATTTTCTATCATGGATATGTTTACACAATATCAAATACCTTATACAATTTTTGAGCCACATGTCATTCATCCTTCCTCCGATGAATTTGCAACAAATCTTAGCGATTTTGCCGCAGTTTGCAGAGTTGTAAATGGGATGAAAAGATTTACTGTTGGTGCGATCGGCGCAAGAACAACAGCATTTAAAACAGTCCGATTTGATGAACTCGCTTTAGAAAAAGTTGGAATAACTGTTGAAGCATTTGATTTATCAGAAGTTTTCTTCCGCGCGGACAAATATGTAGATTCGAATCCGAAAATGATTGCTAAACGTGAACGACTGATTAACTATACTGATTTTAGCAAGGTGCCAGAAAAGAAAATAGAAAAACTATGTGCTATTAGTGTTGCTATTGATGATATGATTGAAAAATATAAACTTGACTGTGTTGCTATACGTTGCTGGACTGAAATGCAATCTGTTGCAGGAATTGCTCCTTGCGTATTGTTGAGTGAACTTAATGACCGTGGCATTGTTGCTGCATGCGAGCTTGATGTTTGCAATGCTGTGCCAATGTATGCTCTACAGCTTGCTTCTGAAAACCCTGCCATGTGTCTTGATTGGAATAACAATTACGGAACAGATTCAGACAAATGCATTCTTTTCCACTGTGGACCTGTCGCGCAATCTTTAATGACAGCAAAAGGTGAAGTTATTGATCATAAAATGTTTGCTAAGGCTGGTGGTGCTGGATGCGGATGGGGTTGCAATATCGGACGAATTGCTGATTTCCCAATGACATTCGTTAGTACAAAAACCGAGAATGGTAAATTAGTTGCATATATAGGTTCTGGTGAATTTACTAAAGATATTATTGAGCCTGAATTCTTTGGATGTGGTGGTGTTGTTAAAATTCCTGATTTGCAACAAAAACTTATAAAAATAGGCCGAAACGGCTTCCGCCATCATGTTTCAGCGACTTCTGGAAATTATTCGATTGCTTTAAGAGAAGCCTTTGAAGTGTATTTGAAATATGATATTTTAGAAATCTAATTTGAAAACATAACGCGGGACAGACTCGCCCTTTCAATGAAGTTATTGATAATATCCGCAAAGATTTAAAATGATTAAATATAAAGTAAATGTAACAAAGCCAGCAGAAGATGATTTGATAATGACAATAAGGTATATCTCTGTATATCTTATGAGTTCTGCTTCTGCTGTCACTTTGCTTAATAAAGTAAAAGTTGTAATGGAGTCACATTCTAGGTTGATTTTCTTATAACTAATGTTGTTTCAAAAATGCTTTCTTTAACTGCGACTTTATCGATAATTCGCTTAGATAGCATTTCAGCAGCACACTTCCCCATCTCTTCAATTGGGAGATGTACAGTAGTAAGGGATGGTTCGAAAATCTCCGATAGCGGAATATCATCAAATCCTGTGATTTTCATACTAGAAGGAACCGGAATTTTTTGGTTTAAACAGTATGTCAGACACCCTATTGCAAGCGCGTCATTTTCGCATACTATAGCATCAATATAGGGATTGCTCTCGTGCATTTCTTTAATAAAATCGTGTCCTGAAAGCATGGAGGATTTTCCTCTTCTAACAGAAATCAACCTTGCATTCTTATTATTAGAAGATTCTATTGCAGAAAGGAATCCCTTGAATTTTTCTGAAGAAATTATGCTTTCTTCAGGACCACCGATGTACCCAAATTTCATACAACCATTTTCTAACAAATATTTTGTAACATCATAAATTCCTCTTCGTACGTCAAGCACAATATTGCCAATATTATCGGCATATTTGTGCCAACTCATTGACGTAACCGGCAGGTCGGGAGCTTTTTCTTTTAGAGCATTAATAAATTTTTCGTCATCTAGAAAGCACAATATAACTCCATCAATCTGTCGTGATAATACACTCTCAATTGTCTGATCGATTTCAGAATCATTTTGTGCTGTTTGCAATATCGCAAGCATCGATTGAGATATGCATGTCTTTCTTATTACGTCGAAAAGTTCGGCAAAGAACGGATTAATAATATCCGGAACAACAACAGCAATCATTCCTGAACGTTTTGTCCTTAAAGACCTGGCAATAGGACTAGGAACATAATTTAATGCCTGTATCGCCTCTTCAATCTTCTCTTTTGTGTCTTTGCGAACACTTTGTGGATTCTGAAGATATTTTGAAACAACCGCAACTGACATTCCTGCAAATTTTGCTACATCTTTAATTGCTGCCATAAAACTCCTATTCCCAAAATTGTCCTATTTCAAGACTTCTCAATTATGCGCCTTTATTCAGACCATTATTAATATCCAATTTGATGCTTTGTATTTTACTCTAACACCTTGTAACTTCAAAATATTATATATAATGATGGTCTATTTTCCACAATACTTCATTGTCTTCAAGATGTTACAACGCACTTGTCGCTTTACTATAAATAAGCTAAAATATGCTTCAATTGTCATATAAGCGAAATAGTTTTTATGAATCGTATAGTGTCTACTACTACTACTACTACTACTACTACTACTACTTCTTCTTCTTCTTCTACTTCTTGCTTTTTAATAAAACTCTTCTTATTAATTTATATAATTCGCCAACTACAAACGGTATAAGGGCAAATCCGACAACGACTCCCCAATCGGAAATTGAAAGAGCATTTGTTGAAAAAATCGGCTGAAGGAATGGCACATATACAACGATTAGGACTAGTACAACTGAAAGTAGTGAAGCACTTGTTAGGTAGCGGTTGCTGAAGAATCCAAGTTTAAATACTGAGGCATGTTCAGATCTGCAACTGAATGCACGAAGTAACTCTGCACAAATTAATGCAACAAAGGCAAATGTTCTTGCATGCATTGAAGGTTCGCCTCCAGAATCAGGATACAAATATCTTCCAACCTGGAAAGCTCCGAATACTGCGATAAATATTGCTGCACTTTGGACTAGGATTGAATAAATCATAGGACGATTTATGATTGATTCTTTTGAACTTCTTGGCTTTTCGTCCATTATATCTTTTTCGCCTTTTTCTCTTCCAAGAGCAAGTGCCGGAAAACTATCTGTCACAAGGTTTAGCCACAAAAGCTGAATTGGAAGTAATGGAGAAAACTTAGGCCCGAGTAAAATGCTTGTTATAAAGATTACAAGGATTTCTCCAACATTACACGATAAAAGGAATCCGACAAATTTACGGATATTGCTGTAAATAATACGGCCTTCGCGGACAGCTGCAACAATCGTTGCAAAATTATCGTCCGTAAGTATCATATTTGCAGTACCTTTGGCAACTTCAGTTCCAGTAATACCCATGGCAACTCCGATGTCTGCCCGCTTAAGAGCCATCGCATCATTAACGCCGTCTCCTGTCATCGAAGCAATATGTCCATTTTGACGAAGTGCTGTAACAATACGAACCTTGTGATCAGGAGAGACTCTAGCATATACAGAAGTAATTTCGACAACCTTTAGAAGCTCTTCATCTGATATCTGATCAAGCTCAGGGCCAGTCATTACTCCAGATCCTTCTTTCATTAGCCCGAGATTCTTTGCTATTGCTACTGCGGTATCTTTATAGTCTCCTGTTATCATTACGGCACGAATCCCTGCTTTAGTACAGAGTGCAATTGCATCACGAGCCTCTGGTCGTTCAGGATCAATCATTCCCATAAGGCCGACAAAAGTCATACTCTTCTCAGCTTCAAACGAAATTTCGCTTGAATTTTCTTTAAAGGCAAAAGCGAGTACACGAAGAGCTGCGCTGGCAAGCTCATGGTTATTTTTAAGGACTGTTGCTCTTAATTCAGGTGTAAGAGGAATGATTCCTTTTGCAGTAAAAATGCTTTCGCAATTAGACAAAATAACATCCGGACCACCCTTTGTGTAAGATGTTGTTACGCCTTCCTCGTGAATTCCTTCGTGGAATGTAGTCATCATTTTGCGCTCAGAGTCAAAGGGAAGATCGTTTGTTCTTGGATGGACTTCAGACATTTCTTCAGAAGAAATTCCTAATTTCTCAGAACCAACAACCATAGCCGCCTCCGTCGGATCTCCAATTATACTGTACATGTCGCCTTCACCCTTAACAAGCTTTGCGTCATTACATAATGCGCCTATATGAAATAGTCTGTAAAGTGGGCTTTCAATATCAATTTGTCCTATAGTTTTGCCATCTGCATCAAGTATTTCACCTTTTGGTCCATACCCTTGTCCTGTCAACTGGTACACAGAATTGTTAGCCCAAGCTCTTGTTACTGTCATTTCATTTTGAGTAAGTGTACCAGTTTTATCTGAACATATAACATCAACCGAACCTAGAGTTTCTACTGCAAGTAGTTGTTTCATGATAGCGTGTTTGTCCGCCATTCTTCGCATCCCAAGAGCAAGAACAATAGTAACAACAGCTGGTAGGCCTTCAGGAATTGCGGCAACTGCAAGGCTTACTGCGGTCATAAACACATCGATTATTTTACCTCCCATAATAACGCCATGTGCAAAGACAACGGCACACACTATAAGACATATAATCCCAAGCCATTTTCCGAGTTCGTTAAGGTTTCTTTGAAGTGGAGTAGGTTCTTCCTTAATATCCTGTAAACGATTAGCAATTGAGCCAATCTCGGTTGCATGCCCAGTTGAAATAACCATTCCTTTTCCTCTGCCATAAGTGATTGCTGTACTCATAAAGCACATGTTAACACGATCGCCAAGGGAAACATCATTGTTGATAATAATGCTATGAGATTTTTCTACAGGCACCGATTCACCAGTTAAAGATGCTTCTTCTGCTTTTAAAGAAGAGCTTTCGATAAGTCGCAAGTCTGCAGGTACAATATCTCCGGCTTCAAGAATACATACATCGCCCGGTACAATCTCACTTGCTGGTATAATAATCAACTTATTGTTTCTAATAACCTTTGCGTTAGGAGCAGACATTTTCTGTAATGCTTCGATAGCCTTTTCTGCCTTACCTTCTTGTGCAATACCTAAAATTGCATTAACTATGACGATTGCAATAATAACAATTGAGTCAATCCATTCTCCAAGCAATCCAGAAACTACACTTGCAATAATAAGAATTATTACCATAAAATCTTTAAATTGATCAAAAATCCTCTCAAATATTGACTTCTTCTTCTTTTCCTTAAGGACATTTGCGCCGAAAATCTCTCTTTTTGATATAACTTCATCATCAGTCAATCCTTTTGAGGGGTCGACTTTAATTTGCGTGAGAAATGTGCTCAAATCACCTTTATAAATATCTTTGTTTGAATTTTCTTTTACAATCATTACCCAATTCCTCTTTCCTTTTTTCATTCAAATAAATTTAAAACTTTTATTTTATCGGCAACTACTTATCATTTTTTCATTCAAATATGAATCTTGTTGCACAAATTATTTATATAATGTTTTCTTTCGCTGTCATCTCCTGAACAAATAGGGAAAATATAAAATTAGGGCTTTGACCATAAAGCCCGGAATCATCCTCCGAAAAGTTTCTACCGACGTTTGAATGGTAAAATATATGCAACGCTTTATCTTCCTCAGTATTATATTTCTCTTCTATTTTTCGTATTATATCCGGTAATATCAAAGCTCTTATAAGATAATGTCCCATTGTAATTCACCTCCACTTAAACGATTTTACTGGATACAAATTTAATATATTCTAATGATTTTTCTGAGTTAAAGCAAATCTGATTATTAATTTTTTGGAATTTTAATCGTTCCAGTGCATCCTCTTTACGCATTACACCATTCATCACAAAAGAAATTGTTTCACCGACATTATCGTTTGCAATGTTTCCTATTACTACATCGTAGTCATGTTGGAATTTCAAATTGGATCGGCATGAAATAACAAATTCCAGCCAATCAAGTAACGGATTTTCAAATGTTTTTATAGTTAGTTTTTCTTTTGCTGATAATTCATCAAATTCATATATGTTTAGGACAGCCCGCAATCCAGTTATATTTTTGTCTGCAAAAACCATCTTCCTTCGAGCCCACCTTATTGCTTGTTCCTCAATATCTGTTGTGTAGAATCCAAACCCAAAATCTCTGCCAACTTCAGAAATAATAATTCCAGGGTTTTCGGCCTTCAAAAGAGAGCCGTGATATACTAACATTTATATCCTCCTAGATAGTTGTCTATGAATTGCATCATATATTCAAAACTCATTCCGTGCAAGTCCTCGTAATCTGAATCAATAAGATTGAATAAATTCGTTTTTTCGAAAAGCTCATATACATCCGCGCTGTTCATTTTTTTGTATTCTGCATAATTTTCAATACAAAATGCTTTAAAAGATAGCTTGCTCAATATTTACACACTCCTTTTTTTAAAAATCCACACTACGAGCTTAAATCTATATAAAGAAATTGTCAATAAAATTTCAGAATAAATCATTGACCGCATGTCATCAACATTTCTCCGTAAGTTCCATACTATCGTAATCGATTGGTGTCGGATAATCTCCAGTAAAGCAGGCATCGCAGAATTGCTTTGCTCCGTTACACTGAGCTGTTTTCCCTTTGCAATCAGTAGCACAGGCTCCATTGCAAGTAACTTCAGGATCAGAAAATCCAATCATTCGATGAAGGCTAGTCACTGATAAAAACCCAAGTGAATTAGCGCCGATCCTTTCGCAGATTTCAGGTATTGAATGTTTGCTAGCTGTAAGTTGGTCAGAAGATGGAATATCTGTTCCAAAATAGCAAGGAAACAGGAACGGAGGGGAGCTTATTCTGACATGAACTTCTAAAGCTCCTGCTTTCTTTAGCATCTTAACAATTCTTGCAACAGTTGTTCCACGGACGATAGAATCATCAATCATAACAACACGTTTGCCCTTAACACTACTTGCAAGAACGTTAAGTTTAATGCCAACACTTATTTCTCGCTGGCTTTGTTTAGGCTGTATAAATGTTCTGCCTACATAATTATTCTTGACAAATCCCTTTGCATATGGAATACATGACTCCATTGAATATCCAAGTGCTGCATCAATCCCTGAATCTGGAACCCCAATTACAATATCCGCTTCGACAGGATGTTGCCTGTATAAAAGCCGTCCGGCTTCAAGCCTTGCTTCGTAAACACTAATTCCATCAATTACGCTGTCTGGTCTTGCAAAATAAATGTATTCAAAAATACACTTCCTATTAATACCAGAGCAATGATCAGTAAAAGTACGCAATCCGTATTTATCAACAATCACAATTTCCCCTGGCTCAACATCCCTTATAAATTCAGCTCCGATTGCATCCAGTGCGCAGCTTTCTGATGAAAAAACAATTGCACCGCCGCTCATTTTGCCGAAACACAAAGGTCGATACCCAAGAGGATCTCTGACTGCAATGATTTTCTTAGGACTCATAACCAATAACGAATATGATCCCTCAAGTCGTAACATTGCCTTCTTTACCGCCTCTTCAACATTTGGTGTGTGTATTCGCTCCCTAGCGATAAGGTATGCAATTATTTCTGAATCTATGGTTGTTTGAAATATAGCACCATTAGATTCAAGTTCTTTGCGAAGTTTTGCTGTATTAGTTAAATTTCCATTATGAACAATGGAAAGAGATCCTTTAACATACTTAATTACAAGAGGTTGCGCATTTTCTCTTACACTACTGCCAGTTGTAGAATATCGTACATGGCCTATCGAAATTTGCCCGTGTAATTTATCAAAAACAGAATCGTTGAAAACTTCACTTACCAGCCCCATGTCCTTGTGAAAAAAAACATCACCGTTATTGCTAACAGCAATCCCGCAACTTTCCTGTCCGCGGTGCTGTAAAGAAAATAGTCCGTAATAAGTAAGCCTTGCACAATCAAGATCCTGCGAAATTGTTCCGTACGTTTCACCTTCTTTAGGCATCATACCATAATCATAAATACCGAAAACTCCACATTCTTCAGAAGGTTTGTCAAATTCTTCGTTTCTTTGTTCCATTTATTTCCTCTTTTTCTGTTCCAACTGGTCTGATTTATTACTATTTTATAACTTCCCAAATTATCATTATTTTATGTGCTATTCTCTCATTTCAAGTTATTTTAATCTTTACCAAATATTTGGTTCGTAAATTATAGTTTTAATACACAATTTAATAATTCTAGTCGTTTTGTGTTCCTTAATTTAAAATAATCAAATGCTAATTTCTAAAATTATTCTTTAATATTTCTATTTTTTTGTGTCATAAAATATTTTATATAGTCACTCATTAATGAATAGATAATGATGATTGCTAAATAGCTTCCCGATTTCATAGCTAAGATATATTTTGAAATTTCTGTTTAATCCTGTCGATTGCTTTAACAGTGTTTTCGAGACTACCAAAAGAAGTTAATCTGAAGTAACCTTCACCACTAGGGCCAAATCCACTACCTGGCGTTCCTACAACTTCAGCTTTCTCAATAAGGAAATCAAAAAATCCCCATGAAGTCATTCCATCGGGTGTTTTTAACCAAATATATGGCGCATTTACACCTCCATAAACTTCAAAGCCGCAGTCAATAAGCCCCTGACGTATGATTTGAGCGTTTTTCATGTAATAAGCTATGGTTTCTTTGATTTCTTTTTGGCCTTCTTCTGAATATGTTGCCTCGGCCCCACGCTGCGTAATATATGGCGTACCATTAAATTTAGTAGTCTGCCTTCTATTCCACATGCTATTAAGACTTACTCCATCTCTGACAAGTTCTTTTGGTATTACAGTATATGCACACCTTGTTCCTGTAAATCCAGCTGTCTTCGAATAACTTCTAAATTCAATAGCACAAGTTTTCGCACCTGGTATTTCAAAAATACTATGCGGCAAATTTTCTGATATAAAAGCCTCATAAGCACTGTCATAAAGAATAATGCTGTTGTTTTTGTTAGCAAAATCAACCCATTTCTTCAAATCTTCAAATCCAATTGCGGTGCCGCTTGGATTATTAGGAAAACATAAATATATCAAATCAGGAATTTTATTTGAATCATCTTCAGATGGAAGTTGTGGCAAAAATCCGTTCTCTTTGACGCAAGGCATATATATAAGGTTAGTCCATTTTCCTTCGCTAATATCAAATTCACCAGCGCGCCCTATCATTGCATTTGTATCAACATAAACCGGGTAAACTGGGTCACATACTGCAACAATTGCTTCATTTGAAAAAAGTTCAGTAATATTTCCGCAATCACATTTAGAGCCATCACTGACAAATATTTCATCAAGTGCTATGGCAACATTGCGATTGGCATAATCATATTCAGAGATTGCTTGCCTAAGAAAATCATACCCCTGTTCAGGCCCATAACCGCGAAAAGATGCGATACTGCCCATTTCGTCAACTGCCTTATGCATTGCTTCGATAACCACTGCTGCAAGAGGTCTTGTAACATCTCCGATTCCAAGGCGAATAACCTGATTATCAGGATGTGTGGAAACATATTGCTGTACTCTTTTTGCTATATCTGAAAAAAGATAGCTGCCCGGTAATTTTACATAATTAGCATTCAAAATGGACTTTTTAGTCTGACTCATTTAAACCTCCAATAATTTCACTTATTCTCAAGCGAATTTAATATTAATCAAGGTTTAATTTTATCATAAAAAGCAAGGTATAAGCAATTAATTTCACTTGTGCATATACATTAAAATTAGAGCTGCGATAAATCAATATATCCGTGAAAAACCTTCTTTGCAGGACCTGTCATAAATACAGTGTCTTTTAATTCGTTCCAGGAAATCAAAAGTTCGCCTCCGGTAAGAATTACTTTCACATCTCTGTCGGTTTTATTATTAAGAACGCACGCAACAACGCTTGCACATGCACCGGTTCCGCATGCTAAAGTTTCACCAGAACCTCTCTCCCACACACGCATTCTAATCGTCCCTCTATCAATAACTTGAACAAATTCAACATTAATTCCATCAGGGAAAATTGGCATGTTTTCAATTTTTCTTCCGATTGCTTCTACCTGAGTATTCAAAACGTCATCAACAAAAATTATTGCATGGGGATTTCCCATTGACACACAAGTAATATCATAACTTGCGCCATCTGCTTCCACTGGTTGCGACACAATGAACCCCTGGTTTTGTTCATTTTGAGTATTATGTCGACTTTCCCAAATAACGGGAATTAATTCTGGTATAAGGATTGGCGCGCCCATATCAACAGTTATGTCATGAAGCTGGCCATTTTTTAGATTAAGCTTTAAATTTTTTACGCCACTCAACGTTTCAATTTTTACCTTGATATCCTCAATACATCCTTGGTCAAATAGATATTTGGCAACACATCTAATGGCATTGCCGCACATTTTCCCGCGTGACCCGTCAGCATTGTACATATCCATCTTGCAATCAGCAATTTTTGAAGGCAAAATCAAAACAATTCCGTCGCCCCCAATGCCAAAGTGACGGTCGCTTAACTTTATTGCTAAATCTTCTGGGTCATCAATTGATTCGCTAAGACAATCAAAATAGATGTAATCATTACCTATCCCATGCATTTTATAAAATTTAAGCATCTTCATTCACCCTTTTTCTCTACCAGCCCTCGACGACTGATCTTGCTGTATCTATCAACTTGCTGCCATTATCCATACTCCGTTTTTGCAAAAAACGGTGTGCCTGTTCCTCTGTCATATTATTACGCTCCATTAAAACACTTTTTGCGGCATCAATGAGCCTTTTATCTTCTGGTGAACGGCCAGGTTTTTCTAACTGCTTTCCTTCATTTTCTTTCTCAATTCCTTGTCGTATCAGAGGATTAAGTTCTCTGGTTGCTAAAAGCATATTAACTGAATCAAGAAGGTCTGATTTCTTAAGCGGTAACATCAGGGAAAATATTCCCCCCTGTCCTTGATTCATTATAGAATCATTTGAATGTGTAAGCATTAAAAAATCATATTCTAAAGAAAGCTGTTCCGCTAAAAACTCGGTTGTCATATCATGGAATTTGTTTGCACAAATTATAACGCCACCGCCTGTGAGTCTCCTAGTGAGACTTAATACCTGAGCACCAGAAGTGCACACACCCGCGACGCTAAATCCATTAAATGTAAGAATAGTCCTGATTTTTTGGGCAGCAGGGTGATCTGTAAATGCAACAATGATATTTCTCATTGATAACCCTCCTGATTCGTGGGGGAAATTAATATTCTCCCTGATAAATTAAAATTTGGCTAAATATTTATTCACTTCCCATTCAGTGACTGTTGTTCTATAATCGTCCCATTCATCAATTTTTGCTTCAACATATTTCTCTACTATATGTGCACCTAAAACCCCTGTTACAAGATCATCCTTTTGCATCTCTACAATAGCCTCGTAAAGATTGGCTGGGAGACTGTCAATATTAAGTGTTTTTCTTTCGTCTGGTGTCAGCTGAAAAATATTCATATCAGCACTTGGTGGAGGAGTAAGACCTCTTTTTATTCCATCAAGACCTGCAGCCAGGCAAAGTGCAAGTTCAAGATAAGGATTGCAAGCTGGATCTGGACAACGAAGCTCAACTCTTGTTCCAGGTCCTCTAGTTGCAGGAACTCTTATAAGCGGACTTCTGTTTCTTGCAGACCAAGCGATATAACAAGGTGCTTCATATCCTGGAACTAGTCTCTTATAGGAATTTACAAGCGGATTTGTTATTGCGGCCATTCCTTTAACATGTGCAAGAAGTCCTGCTATGAAAGAGTATGCTTCTTTACTTAATGCAAGCGGATCAGACTCGTCATAAAATGCATTCTTGCCATTTTTCATGAGTGACATATTAGTGTGCATTCCAGATCCATTAACTCCAAACAAAGGCTTTGGCATAAATGTTGCATAAAGTCCGTGTCTGTGCGCAATAGATTTAACTGTAAGCTTAAAAGTCATTATTTTGTCTGCTGTCATAAGTGCGGAATCATATTTGAAGTCGATTTCGTGCTGTGCAACGGCAACCTCGTGATGTGACGCTTCAACTTCAAAACCCATTTCTTCAAGTGCAAAACAGATATCTCTTCTTGCATCTTCTCCAGCATCAATCGGTCCTAAGTCAAAATATCCTGCTTCATCTGATGTGTTAGTTGTTGGTTTACCAAATTCATCTGTATTGAATAAGAAAAATTCCAGTTCAGGTCCCACATTGAAAGTATACCCCATATCGGACGCTTCCTTCAACACTTTTTTTAGTATATAGCGAGGATCACCGTCAAATGGTTTGCCTTCAGGTGTAAAAATATCACAGATAAGTCTTGCAACTCTTCCCTGCTGTGGTCTCCACGGAAATATAACGAATGAATCAAGATCCGGTCTCAGATACTGATCTGATTCTTCAATTCTGACAAAACCTTCAATAGAAGATCCGTCAAACATACAGTCATTGTTCAATGCTTTCTCAAGCTGATTTGCAGTAATTGCAACATTCTTCAGTGTGCCAAAAATATCGGTAAACTGAAGTCGGATGAATTTAACATCCTTCTCTTTGACAATCCTTACGATGTCTTCTCTTTTGTACTTATTCATAATGATACCCCTTTCCGACTTTGGAAAAAATAAAAGCGCCCCACATCATCGTGAAACACCTTTGCTCAACTATCTTTACATTCTACCATATACATTTTGTTGAGTCAACAGTAACGATGTGACAATTTATATGTTTTTGCAAGTTATAATGCGGTATCTTGCATTTTCAGAAAAATCGTCTTCGAGTATTTCTAGCTTGAATTGTTGTCCATATCTCTTATATAACGCATTTTTAATTAATATATCCGCCATTTGTGGATTCTTTGGCAAAAAGCTTCCGTGCATATATGTGCAATATACATTTTTATATCTTGCACCTTCCAGACCATCTTCGCCGTTGTTTCCAAATCCTGATATAATTTTTGCAAGCGGAGCAACCCCTTCACCAAGGTATGTCCTTCCTGAGTGATTTTCGAAACCGACTAGAACTGGATCAACGCCCTTTGACTTAAGCTCTTCACTATGGCAGACAACATTCCCAATCAGACGTTTGTCTCCAGCAATGGTGTGTAAAGGAATTGCATTCAGACACTCCATTTTTGTTCCCGACTGGTCAAGGTAATACTCGCCCATCATTTGATATCCACCACAAATGCAAAGAAATACTTTCCCCTCCTCCACACAACGTTTGATTTCGTCACCCTTAACATCAACAAGATCTCGAAGTATAAGGCTCTGTTCGAAATCCTGCCCGCCACCAAGAAAAATGAGATCGTATAAGTCTGGCTCAAATTTTCGATCTAGGCCTACATTGTGAATTTCAACGCTTATCCCGCGCCATTCACATCTTTTTTTAAGAGCAAGAATATTCCCTCTGTCACCATAAAGATTTAGAAGATCCGGATAAAGATGGCATATCGAAAATTTGATATCTGATTTAATCATTTCCAAATCTCCTTAAGGTTGTATTTAGTCGCAAGATAAGCTCTTAGTTCAAGCAATGATGTATAGTTTGGTAAAACATAAAGGCATTCGTTACTTTTGCAAGTCATTAGCGCATTAGCGAAATTTTTTGCGAAGTCATAAGAAACAGTAATGTTTTCCTTTGGAACTCCGGAATATTGAAGTCTAAGAGCCATGTCATAACACCTATTGCCAGAAACGAAACAATTGCCAGGAAATTTCCTACTTTCAAAATCAACATCCCAAATCCATGAAACATCTGTCCCGTCAGCAATCTTGTCATTTAACAAAAGCAATACGCTTCCAGCATCAGTTGCATTATCAAGAAAATCTAGTGCTCGTTCAAGGCCTACAGGATTTTTTACGAGAACAATGCAAACCTCATGATTTTCTATAAAAATTCTTTCCATTCTGCCAAACCCTGCGCTTGTAACCAAAAGCCCATTTTTAATATCCTCAGAACAAACTCCATTAAGGTAAGCCGCACCGCATGCTGTCATTGCATTATATACATTATGTTCACCTGGCACTGGCAAATTGAGATTAATTGCAAATGCAGGCTTTTTGCCTTCCCCAGCTTGACCCCACCAATAAGTTGCATTGAATTGATTATTCAAAAGTCTTTCGTATTCACAATGCAGTATTGTTTCAGGACGAGAAAATCCACATTTCGGACAATCAAAGTACCCTAGATGGCCAAAAGAACGATGTGAATAATTGTATGTCGCACCGCAAAAGACACAATTACCGGCCTCCGTGGTTGCACTGTCACCTTTTGAAGATTGTGTCATGCTTGCTTTTTCGATGCCACAAAAATATACTCTGTCTTCAAATATTTCATCAAATCCATTTATTGGCGATTTATAAACATCAGCTTT